>NZ_JBLKBZ010000002.1:0-494468 GCF_047530935.1 Enterobacter sp. 03-F-07-AD-ECC
ACATTGCATCTCTTAATAAATTTCTTTTCCCTTTATTGTCATTCTTTACGTAAATATTTATATATGTTGAATTAAATAACACATTCGATATATCAATAAAGAACATTGGTAACATCATGGCAATTATGAATGCATCTACAAGGGCACCAGCCCCCCAAAAATAACCAATGCCAAACTCTCTTGCAGATGCAAAAACTTTACTCAAAAGGGAGAGAATCAGATATATAATAAAGTTCATGAAGGTTTTGTCACCTTTAACAGCATTGGAACCACGCTACCGCCCCTGGCTTGACAGCTACCAGTGCACTGGGCAAAGTTATAATGTTCGGTTATCTAAGATGTAACCAGCAAGGAACAGCTATTAATTGTCTTCCTAAACGGCTCAGGAAACAAGCACAAATCGTTACAAATCAGTCCACTTTTGAATCAGATAACTCCATGTTATCGCAAGAATTAATAAAAAAAACGGCAGTTACCATTTTGGTTATGTTGAACATAACCAATTGATAACTGCCGCTTATTCAAACAGACAGAGACAAATCAGTCTTCAGCCAGCAACTTCTCAATCCGGCTTCTGAACTTCGCCCCTTCCTTCAGGTTACGCAGTCCATAATTCACAAACGCCTGCATGTAGCCCAGCTTCTTACCGCAGTCATAGCTCTCACCGGTCATCAGCATCGCGTCAACAGACTGCTTCTTCGCCAACTCGGCAATCGCATCGGTCAACTGGATACGGTCCCAGGCGCCTGGCTCGGTTTTTTCCAGCTCAGCCCAGATATCCGCGTTCAGGACATAACGACCAACCGCCATCAGGTCAGAATCCAGTGTCTGCGGCTGATCCGGTTTTTCGATGAACTCAACGATGCGGCTCACCTGCCCTTCTGTCTCCAGCGCTTCTTTAGTCTGGATAACAGAGTACTCGGACAGATCGCCTTTCATGCGTTTCGCCAGCACCTGGCTGCGGCCTGTTTCGTTGAAACGCGCCACCATCGCCGCCAGGTTATAGCGCAGCGGATCCGCAGAAGCAGTATCGATGATGATATCCGGCAGGACCACGATAAACGGGTTGTCGCCTACGACAGGGCGAGCACACAGGATGGAGTGGCCCAGGCCCAGCGGCTGCGCCTGACGCACGTTCATGATGGTCACGCCAGGAGGACAAATGGACTGCACTTCCGCCAGCAATTGACGTTTAACACGCTGCTCCAGCAGCGCTTCGAGTTCGTAAGAGGTGTCGAAGTGGTTTTCAACCGCATTCTTGGACGAGTGCGTAACCAGAACGATTTCTTTGATCCCTGCAGCAACAATCTCGTCGACGATGTATTGAATCATCGGCTTGTCGACGATCGGTAGCATCTCTTTAGGAATGGCTTTTGTGGCTGGCAGCATATGCATGCCCAGTCCGGCTACCGGAATGACTGCTTTCAAATTAATCATTATTTCTTCCACCTTAAAATGGTTGACGAATTATAGCTCTTAAAACTGTTTTCGCCAGTATGATTTGCCGTAATCCTGTAATGATATTACGCCTTAGCACCACAAATTACAGTAGTTGTAATCTGAATAGAATGCGATTCCGTGCCAGGAATAGTCGCAAAAAGCTCACTGACGATTATCTGTGCGGCAGCGCAAAATTCAGCCGTTCCGTATTCACCACATGCTGATCCACCCGGTCAATATCCACCGAGCTCTGCCCTTTCTCATTCACTGCTTTGATGTTTGCCAGTGACAGCAACGTCTCGTCTTTCGCCATAAACTTACCCCGCACATCCTTACGCAGGTCGAAGTTCAGCTTCAGCGCGGGTCCGATTGCTGCTTCCTGCATCACATTGATATTGCGTAAGAAAAGGTGCTGAGGTTTGTTATGCAGTTCAAGCGTCGCGCGCTGCATCTCGACGTTGGTGATGGCCACAAACGAGGTCGCATTACCGGATGAAATTTGTATGCCGCGCAGCTTATAGGCAAGCTGGCTATTATCCAGACGAATATCGTTAAGCTTGAAGTTCTGCGGAATCGACAGGTAGTCACCTTTAATCACGCCGTAACCGATTAACATGCCGGCACTATTGACCATATCGACATTATCAATAACGAAATTATCACAGCCATAAATTGCTACCGTGGCATTGTCTATTCCCGCCTTTTTACTGAAATCAGGCGTAATATTTTTGGCTTTAATATTGCGGATAATAAAGTGTTTACCGTTCTCAACGTGCACCAGCTGGCGGCAGTTGCTGCCGGTGATATTGGCAACCACAAAGTTCTTCACGGTCTGTTTTTCCGGGTAGTCGTTGTCGTAGGTACTGCCCGCAAGGCCAATACCAATCCCCCAGTTAATCTTCCCGTTGGTGCAGTTGATGTTGTCGATCACATGGTCGGAGATCAGAATATTGCGGTCATTGATGGCCACATTCCACTCGATCGCATCGCCCTGCAGGTGGCTGAATTTGCTGTTGGTGATGCGGGCGCCATCCACCTGGTTGTGAAACCCCTGGCGCAGGATGGCGTAATTGGCCTGGCTCACGCGGATGTTATCAATGACCAGATTACGCATCACGCTGGGCTTTTTGCCGCCAATGTAGATTTGCGTTACCGGGCCAAATCCGCTCATTGCCAGCCCTTTGATGACACAGTCAGAGCCACGAACGTCAAGGGTAATGTTTTCGGTACGGCCTTCGCCCTCACCGATGACTTTACTGCCCTCCTGCAGGACAAAGCGCCCCCGGCCATTGCCGGTTAACGCCCCGCGAATCAGCAGCGTTTTGCCGTCAGGAATGAAAATGCCCGTGTTGATGTTTTTGCAGGTGAGCCCTGCAGGCACAACGACGGTGTCGCCTTCGTTAAACGCCTGCTTAAAGGCGGCGATCCAGTCGTTGTTATTGTACTGATTTACAGAGACCGTCTTGCCGGTTGCCGCCCGCGCAACGCGGGACGACAGCAGCGGCATTGCCGCCAGGACGGACAGAGAAGAGACAAAGCTGCGTCGGGTAATCTTTTTCAGCATACAACCTCGGCGTTACAACGTTTGCAGCAGGCTCGCTAACTGGCGATTGATCACCTGCTGGTTAAAATCTGCCTCGACTTTTTGTCGGGCATTGTGCAGCACGGGCTCCAGCGTCTGCTGGTCGATATCGCTAAACGCGGCCAGCCGATCGGCCAGGGCCATGGCGTTATTTTCGGGGACCAGCCAGCCGGAATGGTCAGACTTGATCAGCTCCGGGATCCCGCTGTGCAGCGTCGATACCACCGGAATCCCCACCGCCATCGCCTCCATCAGCGCCACCGGTATGCCTTCCATGTCGCCATCGGCACCGGTAACGGACGGCAGCAGAAACACGTCGGCTTCATCGAGCATGGCCTTCACCTCGTGGCTCGGCTTAAAGCCCGGCATCTCCACGTGCGTTTCCAGTTCATACTGTTCAATAAGCGTGCGCAGACGACGCTCCCACGGGCCGATACCGAGAATGCGATAACGGAAATCCACCCCGCGCGCCTTTAGCTGGCGGCAGGCTTCTATCGCCACATGCAGCCCTTTTTTCTCGGTCAGTCGGGCAACGGAGATAATCTGCAGCGGTTTACCCGGCACCTTGACCGGACGGCGGGTAAAGCGCGCCAAATCCACGCCCATCCGCGAAACGGTGATTTTCTCGCCTGGGCAGCCCATCTTTTTGAGGCGTCCGGCCCACAGGTCGCTGATGGGCAGCATCATGTCGCCGCGCTGGAACAGCTGCTGATACTCCGGCGTGTAGTGGTTCAGCACTTCACGGCTGGAGATATCAATGCCGTGGAAGATCGTGGCGATCTTCCCGTCAATCACCCCCAGCTCGCGCAGTTTGGCTGCGGTCACCCCTGCCGGGCCAAAGTGGGCGATAAAGACATCAGCGCGGTACGGCTGCGCCGTTTGCCCACAGATGGCCGACAGGATCAGATTGCGCGACTCCGCGCCATAGCGGGAGATGTTCAGCGCTCGCCAGGTCGACGCGCGATGGAGCCCGCGTAAGGTCTGGCTGGCACGGTAGCGCAGCTTGTTCACTTTTCCGGATGGCTCATCCTGCAGCCAGCGGGTTTTCGCCTCCAGCCCATACTGGGTATACGCCGCATGGGTGTTTTGCGTATCGCCCTTTTGCAGGGCGATAATTTCCACGTCATATCCCATATCGATAAACGCGGTGATTTGATTGAGTACAAAGGTTTCAGACGACAGTGGAAATTTCAGTAAGAAGAAACCAACCTTCATTTCCCCTCCCGCACGCGGTCAAGCACCGACTTCACCATCCCCATTCCCTTTTCGCGCTCGGCTTTCACCGCCACGGTCAGGCGCTCATTCACGGCGGGCAGTTGCCCAAGGGTGTCGCCCACCATTGCGCCGAGCGAGCCATCCAGCAGATGACGGATATCCACGGCCATTTCCGGCATCCCCAGCTGCTGCATAATTCCGGCAGATTTGTGCTCATAGTTGATGGCAATGGCCGGCGTGCCAAAGTTCATCGAGATGATGGCAGAGTGCAGACGGGTACCCACGGTCAGGTCACAGGCTGAGAGCAGTTTGCCCATCTCCAGATCGTTCAGTTCGTCCATCACCACGTGATACCGGGACGGATCGTTCACCAGATGGCGCAGGTTCAGCGCCACCATGCGATCATCCTTGTTGTAACTATCGATACCGGTACAGGTGGAGAGCGCCAGCACCTGATAACCGCTGTCCAGCACGCGGTTAACGACCTCGGCAAAGGCCTTCTCGTAGGCGGCCTGAGTGGTGCCTAAACGCTTATCAAAAGGTGCCAGCTCGCGCAGGGTAATAGCGACGGTTTTCTGTTTCGCCGCCACGTCCAGCCAGTGCTGCACCGCGTAGCTCGGCTGGAAGCTGTCGTCCTGGTGATCCACCAGCCACGCGGTATCCACCCCGTGCTCGACTTTCGAGGTATCGATCTCGCTGCGCTTCATCATGTCGAGGCTGACTGACTCACGTAAAATCAGGGCATCGCAGTGGCCAAACACATAGTTTGCCAGCTGGTTGAACTGAGGTTCCTGGAATGGCCCGACACTGTGACCAATCATAAACAGCGGCTTCTTCGCCATAAAGGTACAGAGGGCATGCTCAAACTGCGGCACGCCGTAGAGATCGACGAAGAACGAACCGCCCACCTGAATGATGGCGTCATAGCCTGAAAGCAGACGCACGAAATCGGTAAAGCCCTGCGCAATGGCGATGTTGCGCAGCTTGCCGGTGTCGGTTACGCGAGAAAGCAGCACCTGATGCTGGTAGCGGCGACGCAACACTTTCTTCACGCGGCCCATCACGCCCGCAGCGTTATTGTGCTGTTTCATCTGGCTGTAGAGCGGGTCGCCCATCACCGGGCGGTTCAGTAACCAGGATGAGCTGACCGGGTAACGGCTCATCACGTCCACTTCTGTCTCAGGCTTAAGGGTGTTAATTGCATCCAGTAAACCGCGCAGGATGGCGCTGTCGCCACGGTTGCCGCAGGTATGGTTGCCAAGAATTAATAATTTCATAATGGCCTCTTAAATAACTAGCCTGCGCGAAGCAGCGTTTTCATTTTTTCGTTACGGCAAAACTGGCGCTTCATCTCCACCACCAGCGCATTGCGTGACAGCACAATCATCACCCCAAACGCCAGTGCGCCCGCAGCAACCTGCACTGCCAGCAGCGCGGCCAGCGGCAAATGGCCCTTCAGGAGCACGCCCAGACCGTAGCTCACCACCAGGGTCGGCAAGGAGAGATAAAACGGCAGCCACAGGCTCAGGATGTACTGACGGTAGCTGGAGCCCAGCACTGGCTTGATCATGATGAAGTAGCTCAGCACGGTGTTGATGATTTGCACCAGCAGAAAGCCCAGCGTGACGCCAATGGCGCCCGCCATGTGTCCGCCGACGATAATTGCCGGAATAAACAGGAAGGTTTTAAATACGTTGAATTTAAAGCTGATATCCACGCGCGCTTTCGCCATCAGCAGGGAGCCAATCGGGTTACCCACGGAGCGCAGCAGCCCCACCACGCAGAGCAACTGCAGGATCGGGATGATGCTGTTCCACTTCTCGCCAAATACCAGCGGCACAAAGTTGCTCGACACCACCATCAGACCCAGCAGTACCGGGAAGTTAATAATGCCGACCACGGAGAGCAGCTTGTAGAAGTTGACGCGCAGCTTTTCAGTGTCGTCCTGAATTTTGGCGAACGCCGGGAACAACACGCGGGTGATAATCGGGTTGAGCTTCATCGGCGGGACGACCGCAACGTTGTAGGCCAGGTTATAACCCCCCGCGACGCTCGCCCCCAGAATGCGCGCCAGCACCAGCGTGGAAAGGTTGGTATTGACGTAGTTGATGATGCTGTCGGCCGTCAGCCAGGCGCCAAAGCGCAGGTTCGAGGAGACGGACGCGAGGGAGAAATGCAGCCCCGGGCGATAGATTTTGCGGCCAAAGTAGCCGAACAGCAGCGTACGCACGGTAGAGTTCACCAGATACCCCAGAATGGCGGTCATGGCCAGCGGCCAGAAATGGGCGCTCACCACCGTGAAGGTAAAGCCCGCCAGCACGGCGCTGGTTTCAATCATGCCGATCTTGTTGAACTCCAGCTCTTTTTGCATCAGCGCGCGGAACTGCTGCCCGTGCGGGATCACCACAAAGGCAAACGACAGCGTGCGCATCAGCGGTGCCAGATCCGGGTTGTGCAGCACGCTGGCGATCACATCGCTCAGCAGGAACACCAGCACAAAAACAAACATCCCCAGCCCCACGTTCAGCCAGTAGAGCGTGGTCAGCTCCAGCTGGCTAATCTCTTTGCGCTGGATAATCGAGTTGGCGATACCGAAGTCAGACAGCGTGTCGGCCAGCGCGATAATCACCAGCGAGACGGTCAGCAGACCGAACTGATGATTATCGATAATGCGCGCCAGCACGGTCATCTGCACCAGCCCCAGGCCAATGATGACGATAGTCGCCATCGCTGACCACTTGGCGCCGCTGATGGTTTTTTCACGTAAGCTCATCTTAGTACGCCGCTTTGTTCACGAAACCTTTGAAGATGGTCAGAAAAACAATTTTGATATCGAACCAGAGGCTCCACTCACGGATGTACTCAAGGTCGAATTCAATACGTTTTTCCATTTTTTCCAGCGTGTCGGTTTCACCGCGCCAGCCGTTGATTTGCGCCCAGCCGGTAATGCCTGGTTTCACTTTATGGCGCAGCATGTAGCCTTCAATCAGCGAGCGGTACTGCTCGTTATGGGCAACCGCGTGCGGACGTGGCCCGACAATCGACATACCGCCAGTAAAGACGTTGATAAACTGCGGCAGCTCGTCCAGCGAGGTGCGGCGCAGGAAATTCCCCACCCGGGTCACGCGCGGATCGTTCTGCGTAGCCTGCGTCACCACTTTGTCGTTCTCCATCACCTTCATGGAGCGGAATTTCCACACCATGATCGGCTTACCGTCCATGCCGTAGCGCGTCTGACGGAAGATGACCGGGCCGGGAGAGCTCAGTTTCACCGCCAGGGCAATGCAGCACAGCACCGGAGAGATCAGCAGAAGGATCAGCGAAGAGAGCACAATGTCTTCCAGGCGTTTGAGAACACGGTTGATACCTGACAGCGGCGTGTCGTACAGCGGCACTACCGGTACACCGTTCACCTCTTCGATACGGGAATGGAGAATGTTGAAGGTAAAGACGTCCGGAATGAGGATCACGGAACAGGTGGTGTCCGCCAGGTCGCGCATCAGTTTCTTAATGCGGGACTCCTCTTTCATCTGCATGGCAATGTAGACGTTGTGAATTTTGCCCGCTTTCGCATCGTCAATAAGCTGGTCGTAGTTGCCCGCCCAGTCCGACGGCACGCCACCCGGTTTCGCGTCGTGGTAGATCCCAACCACTTCAAAACCTAACCACGGCTCTTTGCGGAAGCTATCAAGCAGCACCTGGCCCACCGGCAGATCGCCGGCAACGGCGACATAGCGGCGGTTGTAACCACGGTTACGCAACCAGCCCGCGCCAAAGCGGATCAGGGAGCGGCAAACCACCATGCCGACGCTGGTTAACAGATACCAGCAAAGATACGTCACCAGACGATTATCAAAATCATGGCTGAACGCCACCAGGCCCGCGCTGAAGATCAGGCTTAAGGTCCAGTTCTGCAGCAACAGCATCAGTTCGGTGGTCATCTTGACGCCACGCCACGAACGATAGAAATCCGTCATCCCGCCGATCATCTGAAACACGACCAGCGCAATCAGTGCCATCAGCAGGTGCATGTATAAGAACGATTGCCCGCTGATCCAACACACCGCCCACAATCCGCCGACCATGATGGTGATATCAGAAAAACGCTGCACCATAGAGATTAACGATGCATTCGTTCTCGCTCGTTCGCGCTTTTTTAGATTCGTCATCGTTGTTCCTTTAGTTCAAAACCTTACCCCTCACCCTAACCCTCTCCCCACAGGGGAGAGGGAACTTGAACACCCTCTCCCCTGTGGGGAGAGGGCTGGGGTGAGGGGCAATGATTACTGATTCAACAGCGCCAGAATGTCCTTCGTTCGGGCTTCCATCAGCGCGGTGTCGGCGCGGGATTCCACGTTCAGGCGCACCACCGGCTCGGTATTGGACGAGCGCAGGTTAAAGCGCCACTGCGGGAACGCCATGCTGATACCGTCGGTACGGTCAATTTCCAGCGCGTGAATTGCAAAGTGCTGCTCCACGCGGGCAATGGCCTCAGCCGGCTGTGCCAGTTTGCTGTTGATCTCTCCACTTGCCGGGAAGGCCGCCATACGGTCGCGCACCAGCTCGCCCAGGGTCTGACCTTTCAGGCACAGCAACTCGGTCACCAGCAGCCACGGGATCATCCCGCTGTCGCAGTAGGCAAAATCGCGGAAGTAGTGATGGGCGCTCATCTCGCCGCCGTAGATGGCGTCTTCTTCGCGCATACGCTCTTTAATAAACGCGTGACCGGTTTTGGACATCACCGGCGTGCCGCCTGCGGCAGACACCACGTCAACGGTGTTCCAGGAGAGGCGCGGGTCATGAATGATCTTCGCCCCCGGATTTTTCTCGAGGAACGCTTCCGCCAGCAGGCCGACAATGTAATAGCCCTCGATGAACTGCCCTTTCTCGTCGAACAGGAAGCAGCGGTCGAAATCGCCGTCAAAGGCGATGCCCATATCCGCACCGTGTTCAATCACCGCATTGCGGGTATCGTCGCGGCACTCTGGCAGCAGCGGGTTTGGGATACCGTTCGGGAAGTTGCCATCCGGGGTGTTGTGTACCTTGACGAAGGTCACCGGCACGTTCAGCGCCTTAAAGCGGGCTTCCAGGGCATCCACCACCGGGCCCGCCGCGCCGTTGCCGGAGTTGATGACCAGCTTCAGCGGCTTAAGGTTCGCCACGTTGATGTAACCCAGCAGGTGGTCGATGTACTCTTTACGCAGATCGATCTGCTTGTAGCTGCCGCGTGCAGACTCGTTCACCGGCGGGAAGTCGTTGGCTTCCGCCAGACGCTGCACGTCGCGCAGGCCGGTATCACCGCTGATAGGGCGCGCACCCTTGCGCACCAGCTTCATGCCGTTGTAATCCATCGGATTATGGCTGGCCGTGACTTCAATCCCGCCGTCCACGCCCAGGTGGAAGGTGGCAAAATAGATCTCTTCGGTACCGGAAAGGCCGATATCCAGCACGTCCACGCCCGCGTCCTGCAGCCCTTTCGCCAGCGCCAGCTTCAGGGATTCGCTGGTCAGACGCACGTCGCCACCCAGTACGATAGTTTTCGGTTTCAGGTATTCGCCGTACGCGCGGCCGATGCGCCACGCAATGTCTTCATTCAGCTCTTCACCCAGCTTGCCGCGAATATCGTAGGCTTTAAAACAGGTTAACTTTTCCATCATGACCCCTTTTTCAGGCAACAGTTGGCCCGCCCAATTAACAGGCAAAATATTTTTTATTCATTCGTAGGCCCGGTAAGCACAGCGCCACCGGGCATGATGCGAAGCGGTTACACCCGACCGTAGCGGTCCTGGAAACGGACAATATCGTCCTCTTCCAGATACGCGCCGGAGCGCACTTCAATTAAATCGAGAGGTATCTTCCCTGGGTTTTCCAGACAGTGTGTCGCCCCCAGCGGAATATAAATTGACTCGTTTTCACCGAGCAGTTTCACTTCACCGTCGATGGTCACTTTGGCGGTACCCGCCACCACCACCCAGTGCTCGGCACGATGGTGATGCATCTGTACCGACAGGCCTTCGCCCGGCTTCACGGTAATGCGCTTCACCTGGTAACGTTCGCCCGCATCGATGGAGTCGTATTTGCCCCACGGCCGGTACACTTCGCGGTGAATATGGTGCTCGTGGCGACCATCGGCTTTGATCTTCTCCACCACCTTTTTAACGTCCTGCACGGCGTTACGGTCGGCAATCAGCACGGCGTCTTTGGTCTGGACGACCACCAGATCCTTCACCCCCACCGTGGTCACGAGGCCGGATTCGGCGTAGACGTAGCTGTTCTCGGTTTTGTGGCTAATCACATCACCGTGATGGACGTTACCCTCCGGGGTATGCGCGCTGATCTCCCACAGGGAGGACCAGGAGCCAACATCGCTCCAGCCTGCATCCATCGGCACCACCACCGCATCCGCCGTGCGCTCCATCACCGCATAGTCAATGGACTCTTCCGGGCAGGCGAGGAAAGCGGCTTCGTCGACGCGAATAAAGTCGAGATCCGGATCCACCACGTTCATGGCTTTTTCGCAGGCGCTCAGGATATCCGGACGATACTTTTGCAGTTCTTCAAGATAGCGGCCAGCGCGGAACAGGAACATACCGCTGTTCCAGTAGTATTCACCGCTGGCAACGTAGGCCTGCGCGGTTTCCAGATTCGGTTTCTCAACGAACTGCGCCACGTCAAACGCCACGCTGTCGCCTTCGCCCGGCGTCACGCTGCCGCGGCGGATATAGCCATAGCCGGTTTCTGGCAGATCCGGCACGATGCCGAAGGTCACCAGCTTGCCGCTTTCTGCGTAAGGAATGGCCGCCCGCACTGCGTCGCGGAACGCCTCTTCCTGCTGAATGACGTGATCTGCCGCCAGTACCAGCATCAGCGGATCGCAATCCGGGCTGCTGCGTTTTGCCGCCAGCGCTGCCAGGGCAATGGCTGGGGCGGTATTTCGTCCGGCAGGCTCCAGAATGATATTTTCTGTGAGTTTGTTCAGCTGGCGCAGCTGCTCGGCAACAATAAAGCGGTGCTGTTCGTTACAAATCACCACCGGGCTTTCACACTCCACACCCTGCAGACGGTTAACCGTCGTTTGCAGCATGGTGAGATCCCCTTTCAGGCAGAGGAACTGTTTTGGATAGAGCACGCGGGACAGCGGCCACAACCGGCTACCAGAGCCACCTGCCATCACAACCGGATACAACGTGGTTTGACTCATGATTTATCCCCGTATATCTGCAATAAATTGGCTCAGCACGTTCTCTTTCTCGAGCGTGCGTTCGGCATATTCACGTGCCATCGTGTTCACTTTTGGCATGGCGAGTGCCTGTTCAATTCCGGTCACCAGCGCCGGAACCGATTCCGGCTCCACGCAAACGGCGATCCCCGGATAGCTGTCACACAGCTGGCCTAATTCGGTTTCGGCCTCTGCCGTGATCACGGCGTTCCCGCCCACGGCCAGAATGTTGGTCAGCTTGGACGGCAGCACCGCATCCGCCGCGCCGCGCTTTTGCACCACCAGATGGCAGTCACCCATCTTCAGCAGCGCAGGCAGCGCCTCGTAAGACTGAAGCGGGAAGAATTTCACGTTAGTCAGGCCGCGTTCACTGGCCATCTTCTCCAGACGCGCTTTTCCGCCGCCCTGACCAACAATCACAAACATCCACGGATGTTCGCTAAGCTGTTGAGCCGCCTCGATAACGTTCTCCAGCCCCTGCTTTTCGCCGATATTGCCTGAATAAAGAATGATTTTTTGGTCATCAGGCAAACCGAGCTCTGCGCGAAGCGCCTGCGCGTCGTGTTCTGTTACGTCACGGAAACGGGCCACTTCGGACCAGTTCGGGAAAAAGATCACCTTTTCCGGCGCGACGCCCTTCTCCTGCGCTTTGTTCATCATCGAGCGCGAGATGGTGGAGACATAATCCACGTTATGCAGACCGCTGCGCTCAAAAGCGCTGGCGAGTTTCGCCACTTTGCCGCCCTTGCCTTTACCTGCCATCCCCAGGCCCAGCATGGCGTCGACTTCATAATCCTGAATGTGCAGCAACGTGCGCGCTCCGGATAGCTTGCCCAGCAGCCGCATGCCCGGCGTGCAGAACAGCGTCGGTACCACGCCGATGATGCGATCCGGCTTCCAGCGACGCTGCGCCATCAGCGGGAAGAAACTGCTCAGGGCAAAGCTGCCCAGATGAATTAAACGTTTCAGCGTCGAGGGCTGTTTCGGCACGTACAGCGGGCAACGCCAGACGGTCGCAGCGCCCTCTTCGCGGCGATAGCGCCAGCTGGAGTAGCGCTCGCCCACTTTCCATTCCGGGTAGTACGGCGGCGCGGTAATGACCCGCACGTCATGTCCCTGGCTCGCCATCCACTCGACCATCTCGCCGGTGTATTTCCCGATACCGGTCAATTCCGGCGAGTAGTTGATTCCATATACGAGGATCTTCATAGTCCCGGCACCTCAGACTGACGATCGGCCAGGAAATAGGCACGACTGTTGTCATGCACATTGTCGCTGGCCAGCAGCGCCTCTGGCGTCTGCCAGCGGTAGTCGTCGTGCTGAGAATCAGGCAGACGCAGGTCTGCCTCACTCACCTTCAGGCGGAACCCCAGCACGATGTAGTGCGTGGTGAAGCCGATGCCTGAAAAGTTATCGTCATAGAAGTGCTGCCAGACCCCGTAAAACTGGCCTGCTGCCATCGGCAGTTGCAGGCCCAGTTCCGCCAGAGTGAGACGCTCAAACGCGTTGGCCAGCGTCTCATCCTTCTGCACGCGCCCGCCGGGCACGAACCAGAAGCCCTGAGCAGGACGATTGGTTCGTTTCCCCAGCAAGAACTCGCCGCGTTCGTTCTCCACGATCAAATCAATTGAGATGAGCGGAGTGGAGCGCACTACCGTGGCAAAATCTTCCTGACTTAAAAACATTGTTACCCCCGGAAGCGGTGCTGGTTTTCCAGGAACCACTGGTAGGTACTTGCCAGCCCTTGTTCCAGCGACACCTCGTGATACCATCCCAGCTGATGCAGACGGGTGACGTCCAGCAGTTTGCGCGGCGTGCCGTCCGGTTTGGTGGCGTCAAACACCACGCGGCCCTTGTAGCCCACCACCTGGGCGATGGTCTGCGCCAGTTCGCGAATGGTGCAATCCACGCCAGTGCCAACGTTGATATGCGACAGCATCGGCTCGGTGTTCTCCTGCCACACCTCGCGATCCAGCTCCATCACGTGAATGCTGGCCGCGGCCATGTCATCCACGTGCAGGAATTCGCGCATCGGCGTGCCGCTGCCCCACACCACCACATCCGGTGCGTTCTCGGCGGTCGCCTCGTGGAAACGACGCAGCAGCGCCGGGATCACGTGCGAGTTGCTCGGGTGGAAGTTATCGTGCGGCCCGTACAGGTTGGTCGGCATCACCGAGCGATAGTCACGGTTGTACTGACGGTTGTAGGACTCGCACAGCTTGATCCCGGCAATTTTGGCAATGGCGTACGGCTCGTTGGTTGCTTCCAGCGTCCCCTGCAGCAGTTCGCTCTCGGCGATCGGCTGTTTCGCCATTTTCGGGTAGATACAGGATGAGCCGAGGAACAACAGCTTGTTCACGTTGTGCAGATGTGCCGCGTGAATGATGTTGCTCTCAATCATCATGTTCTCGTAGATGAAATCTGCCGGGTAAGTGTTGTTAGCGACAATGCCGCCCACTTTTGCCGCCGCCAGATACACCTGATCGATACGTTCATTGGCAAAGAAGTCCTGTACCGCACGGCTATCGAGCAGATTCAGCTCGTCGCGGGTACGGACAACCACTTCCACGTCACCGCGCTGCTCCAGCTGGCGAACAATCGCGGAACCCACCATTCCGCGATGACCGGCGACAAAAATACGTTGTTTTGTCATTCTCAGGACTCCAGCGCGATGGCAACCTCGTAGCCATGAGATTTGAGCAGGGAGTGTTTTTTCGCTGCTTCAAGATCTTTGGCTACCATCTCAGAGACCATCTCCTGCAGCGTGGTTTCTGGTTTCCAGCCCAGTTTCTCGTGCGCTTTGGTTGGGTCGCCCAGCAGGGTTTCCACTTCCGCAGGACGGAAGTAACGCGGGTCAACCTGCACAATCACATCACCTGGTTTCACGCCCGGTGCGTCATGGCCGGTCACAGAGACAACAATCCCCTTCTCTTCCACGCCAGTGCCTTCGAAGCGCAGTTTGATACCCAGCTGTGCGGCAGCCATTTCCACGAATTGACGGACGGAGTACTGCACGCCGGTCGCAATCACGAAGTCTTCTGGCTGCTCCTGCTGCAGCATCATCCACTGCATCTTCACGTAGTCTTTGGCATGGCCCCAGTCACGCAGGGAGTCCATGTTGCCGAGGTGCAGGCAGGATTCCAGACCCTGAGCGATGTTGGCGATAGCGCGGGTAATTTTACGGGTCACGAAGGTTTCGCCACGACGTGGGGATTCGTGGTTAAACAGAATGCCGTTACAGGCGTACATGCCGTAAGATTCACGGTAGTTTACGGTGATCCAGTAGGCATACAGTTTGGCTACCGCGTAAGGAGAACGTGGGTAGAACGGGGTGGTTTCTTTCTGCGGGATTTCCTGCACCAGACCGTACAGTTCAGAAGTGGATGCCTGGTAGAAACGGGTTTTCTTCTCAAGGCCGAGGAAACGAATCGCTTCCAGCAGACGCAGCGTACCCATGGCGTCAACGTCAGCGGTGTATTCCGGGGATTCGAAAGAAACCGCTACGTGGCTCATCGCGCCCAGGTTGTAAACTTCATCCGGCTGTACTTCCTGCAGGATGCGGGTCAGGTTGGAGGTATCGGTCAGGTCGCCGTAGTGCAGATGGAATTTCGGGTTCGCCGCATGCGGATCCTGGTAAATATGATCCACACGTTCCGTGTTGAAAGAAGAAGCACGACGCTTAATACCGTGAACTTCATAACCTTTTTCCAGCAGTAACTCTGCCAGGTAAGAACCATCCTGCCCGGTAACGCCGGTGATGAGAGCGACTTTAGACATGTTTATATTCCTCTACTTATGAATTTAATCAGTTTCAACGCGTTCGCGTATCACCACTGCGGGGTTGCCACGGCAAATTTTATTTGCCGGTAGCGATTTAAAAACGCTGCTGCGAGCACCAACTACCGTGCCATCGCCAACAGAAACACCAGGTGCAACAAATACATCTGTTGCCAGCCAGCATTTTTCGCCAATCACAATTGGCGAAGCGGTAATATCAAAATGCTGACTCATAAAATCGTGGCTGCCGGTACACAAATAACACTTCTGTGACACCACCGCGTTTGCACCAATCGTGATATCGCCAAGGGTATATAACACGGCGTCATCCCCTACCCAGGCGTAATCGCCAAGCGTTAATTTCCAGGGGTAAGTAATTTTTACCGATGGACGAATGACTACGTTTTTTCCGATTTTTGCGCCAAACAGACGCAATAAAAAGGCACGCCAGCGATACAGTATTTGCGGTGACCAGGCAAATAAGGTGGCCTGAACGGCCCACCATAACTGCACTTTAATTCCGTTCCCGCCCCGAAAACCTTTCGGCACGGTGAACCCGTTAAGATCCTGCATTACATTTCCTTATATTCAGGCTTTGTTATATAAGGTTTTCGTTTTACCCGTAGTGCGCAGGCGGAATAAATAAGACAATTCCGCCCAGAATGCGGGCACGCGTAATATCTTACGCTGTACGTTTTTTGCATCCTGGCACAATTCCAGATTATTCGAGGTGGATACACCGCCCATTGAAAATTCAGACACCAGCCCTTTAATTCGACGGAACGGGTAGCCTGATTTATACAGACTGGCGGCCAGGGCATAATCTGATGACACTTTATACTGCAGATCATAAGGCTGTTTTTTCAGACCTTTTACCGGGAAGAAAATGGCCTGATGGCTTGCCGGTAAACTGTGATAGATATACCAGCCGGGTTTCGCGCTGCGGCAAATTTTATGTCCGTCGCCAAAATCGAGCAGCGCATCGCCAATATACATCGCGTCGTCTTTCTGGAGCGCCAGCTGACGGGCAAACTGGGCCACATCGTCATGGAACACATCGCCCGAGTTAAGGAAGATGGCATAACGGCCTTGCGCCATGTTAATGCCTTTGTTCATCGCATCGTAGATGCCTTTATCTTTCTCGCTAACGAAGCGTAAGTTGAACTCACCGTTGAGTTTTTCCAGAAACTCCGCCGTGCCATCGTTCGAGCCGCCATCGACCACAATCCACTCAAAGCTGAGACTCGGATCGCGCGCCAGGTTGCGCAGCGAGCGCCAGGTTTTTACCACCCCTTCGTAATTACGAAAGGCAACAGTAATGACGCTAAGAAACATAAATCACCTCATTTCGTCATACGTTCGTAATATTAAGCGCTTTGCGCAGAATAAACGGACAGACAATCAAGAAAGCATATTCCGGGCTAAATATTGACCCCGTAAAAAACAGCGACACTGGCGTAAACAGATAAAGCTGCACGCGAAAGTTCTGGTTATCCCCAAACGCGTTAATCATCATTTTGAAAACTTTAAACAGATACCAGAGCGTCAACAGTACGGCGAACCACGAAAAGTAAATAATTAACAGATACAGGCCATTGTCTATGGTTTTACCGACATCCGCACCGTTAAAGATTCCGAATGATGCAACATATTCGTAAAGTGAGCCGAATCTTACTACACCGTCGATATGGGTTAAGGAATAACCCACCATCACCAGCGGCCCGATAATGCGATAATAGGACGATGAACCTTCCGTTCCCAAATCTCCCAGACGCTCTGAGATATACGGGAATGCAAATACCACGCCTACTAAAAATACCGTCAGGGAGATGATCGCCAGCGGCAGCTTTTTCTTAATCGCATCTTTGTTCAGGTACTGGAATGCCCACTCCAGGAGGTAAAACAGGATAAATGTCATGACCCCTGAGAACGAACCAGACAGAACGATTCCTGCAAGAATCATAGCATCGGTCTTAGGGGTTTTGATACCAAACTGTTTGATGCTGAGCCAAATTGAGATTAACGCCAGAGCGAAAAACGCCGGTTCAAAATAGAGGGCTGTCGTACGCTTACCGCCAAACTTAATGAAGTTCAGTACATAGCTGTTACTGTAAATGAGATATTTCGAAATCATCTCCATCAGGCTGCTACCACCGGTGAGAATAATTTGCGCCATTTCCAGTGCAGCAAGCATAACAATTAACGCAACGGCAATATAAAAGAGCCTGAGGATTTTCCGATAATTGTGCGGAGAAATAGTTTTAAAACGAATACTCCAGACCATGCCAATAATAATGACAATATAAACAAACAGCATGGTAGAGGTGACGTACTTGCTGGGATCCAGCGACTGGCCAAAGATGTAGTTAAACAGCGTCAGGCCAAAGCCCATCCCTAAGGCAATCATCAGCTTCTTGAGGTTGATTTTATCGACGTACAACAGAAGCAGAGCGGGCAAGAAAGTCACAATGGTTATCGGGAAGCTTTCGCCAAGCTGGGCAATTTTGACGTTGACCAGCAGATAGATCAGCGGCAGCAGCAGATAACTACAGACTCTGATAGAACGAGACATATTCCTCCAGCATCTGTTGTCCACTGTAGGCCTTGCGGCTGCGGTTGCGGAACGATTCCAGGTCAGTGCCAAAAACGGCCTGCGCAATCTGCGGCTTCGGCAGTTGCACCAGCGGCAGCACCTCCTGTTCCGCGAACGTTTTCCCGCCCGATTTTTCCAGCACTTCACGCGCCGCATCGCTGTGGGTGGCGATCACCGGCACGCCAATCGAGAGCGCTTCGCAGAGGATCAGCGGGTAGTTATCCACGCGCGAGCTGAACACCAGCGCATCCATCCCGTTGAGGGCGCTCATCAGCTTGCGCTTATCCGTTTCAAACCCGTGATTCACCACGTTAGCGCCATCGAACGGCGAGAATTTGCCGAAGGTATGCAGTTCGATTTTGTCACCCAGCGCCATCATGTCGCGCACCAGCTGCTGGTTGGTTTTGCCGTCGTAACGCAGGTCATGCGCGACGATTGCGATTTTCGGTTTGCCTGCGGTTTCCGCAACCGGGGTCAACTCGGCCAGAATTGCTTCCGTCGCCACGTCGATCCCGTTGTTGATGATCTGACACCGCCCTGCCCCATACAGACTGTTGAAGGCATCGGCCACATGCTGGCTGGGGGAGATAAACGTGCAGCCGAGCGACAGCATGTCGCGGAACAGCTGACGTTTTCCGTCCACCAGCTGGTGAGCGCGATCCACTTTCACCGGCGGGTAATTGGTTAATGTCGGGCACTTCTGGCAGGCGTTTTTCCAGCCTTCACAGCCGTCGGTGAACGCGCAGCGCCCGGTCACGCTCCAGTGGTCGTGCAGCGTCCAGATGAAGCGGGTATCCGGCTTGTGAGCCTGTACCTTCTGGCAAAACGTCACCACCTCTTGCAGGTTCAGCCAGTAGCTGTGCAGCACGTGAAAATGGAGCACAACCGGGCCGGAAGTGCGCGTTAGCGTGCGATAGAGGTTGTTCAGGTTGCCAAACAGATCGCGGTTAAACAGACGAAACAGCGCAATGTTGGCGACAGACGTCAGACGTGGCGTCTGCTTGTGCACCTGCGGATAGCTATCGTGGCTGACGCTTTTCTTACCGCCTTTGCCATAGCCGTAGATAAAACGAGACTGAAGCCCTTTTTGCAGCGCACGCTGGTGCAGATCCAGCGCCACGCCAGCCGCCCCGCCCTCGGCGAGACGGACGTTAAATTGCAGAATGTTCATTTGATCACCTTCACGCGGGCTTTTTCGCCCACTACCAGCGCGTTATCCGGAATGCTGTCCAGCACCACGCTGCCTGCACCAATCGTGACGTTGTTACCAATGGTAATGTCGCCAATGATCACCACGTTCGCCCCCAGCTCGACGTTGTTGCCGATGACCGGGCAGGCCAGGCTCTCCGGCCCCCGGTTGCCGATGGTGACCGCATGACGAATAGTGAAATCATCCCCGGCGACCACGAACTTATTGATGACCACCGCATAGCCGTGGTGAATGGTAAAGCGGCGGCCGATGGTGGCCGCAGCCTGAATTTCATAGCCAAAAATGCATTCGGTGATAATTCGGTACAGCACCAGAACCGGTGCCGCCCAGAGGTTGTTCAGAACATTTTTCTTACGCCACACCGAGCAGAAATGCGCGATGCGGTACGCCAGAACCATGCAGCACGGGCGCAGGCTCCAGCTGTTAGCGCGGCAATCTTCCAGAAACATTATTTCCCCCGCAGTCCATCAGCCAGTCGCTTGCCGTTGCGCACAGAAAACAGCGTCAGCAAGGTACGCCAGGTCATCCGCTTATTGCGGATCTGATAGAGGGTAAAGAGCTGGTACTTCCGGCTGGCACGGTCAAACTTATCCTTGTGCTTGCGGTAGAAATGGAAGTAACCCGAGAATTTTTTTGGTGAGGAGGTGATTTGCATCTCCCCGTGGTTGATGTGCAGGATCTGCGTGGCCTCTTCCACCTTCCACGGCTCGCCATACTCCACCACCATTCGCAGGAAGATGTCGTAATCCTGCGCGGCCTTCAGTTCGGTATCGAACAGGCACTCTTTAAAGCGCCACGCCCAGGTGAACACCTGATTGCCAATGATGTTGCGCTTGTAGAACAGGCGGCGAGAGTATGGTGATTTCGGGTACAGCGGCAGGCTGGCAGGCTGCGAGTAAACCTCGCCCTGACAGACATAGTCGTTGGCATACAGGAAAGCGTGCGTGACCAGTTGTTCCTTGTGCGACAGGAAAATGGACAGACGGTTTGGTGTCCACTCGTCATCGTCGTCGATGCCGGTCAGATACTGCCCTTTGGCCTGCATAATTGCCTGATTACGCACCGCACACGCCCCGGAGTTGATCGGGTTATGGGTATAGCTGACACGCGGGTCATTGAGGTCAGTGACAAACTTTTGCAGCTGCTCATACGAAGAGGAACAGTCATCTACGATGATCAGCTCCCAGTTATCGTAATCCTGGCGCAGCACCGATTTGATTGCACGGATCGCCAGCTGTTGACGATTCCATGTCGGCATATAAATAGAAACTAAAGGGCGTTGTGTGGTCATGGTCTTCCCCTGATCCCTCACCCCGCCCCTCTCCCAAAGGGAGAGGGAGAATAGCTGCACCGGGCAGTTCCCTCTCCCCTCGGGAGAGGGTTAGGGTGAGGGGGATTGTTATTTGCTGTCAGACTTATATTCGTACTCGTAATACCCGTAATCCTGGTACCCGGTCGCACGGCGGAAGATGGAGTTCAGGATCACCCCTTTCACCTCAATGCCGTTCTGCTCGAAGCGGCTCAGGCTGGTTTCCACTTCCTTCAGGGTGTTCACCGCATAGCGCGCCACCATCAGCGTGGTTCCCGCCAGGCGACCGACCACGGCCGCATCGGTCACGGCCAGAATTGGTGGTGTATCGATCAGCACCAGGTCATAGTTTTTGCTCGCCCACTCCACCAGCTCGGCAAAGCGGTCGCTCATCAACAGTTCGGATGGGTTTGGCGGCACCTGACCACGTGGGATGAGGTCAAATTTCGGGATGCTGGTCGGTTTTGCGCTCTGGCTAATCTCACCCTTGCCAAGCAGGATTTCCGACAGGCCGTTAACGTTATTGGTCCCCAGCAGCTCGTGGGTATAGCCCTTACGCATATCGCAGTCGATCAGCAGCACCCGTTTATTGGTCTGGCTGACCACCGCCGCCAGGTTGGCACAGACAAAGGTCTTACCTATCGACGGGCTGACACCGGTTAACATCAGTACGTTGTTTTTGGCCTGCATCATGGCGAAGTGGAGACTGGTACGCAGGCTGCGCACCGCTTCAATTGCCAGGTCCGTCGGGTTACCCACTGCCAGCAGCTGGCTCTGTTTGTAACGCTTGACGCCTTTGACGCTTTTGACCCGGTCATGCGACTTCTGCCATTCGGAGAGCGGGATACTGGCGTAAACGTTGATACCGTTCTCTTCCAGCACCTGGGGGCTTTCGATACCGCGGTTGAACAGCGAGCGCAGCAACACACCAACAATGGAGAGCATCAGGCCGAGGATAATGCTGCCGAGGATAATCAGCGCTTTCTTCGGCTTCAGTACGCCAGGCTGGGTAATGGCCGGGTCAACAATACGCACGTCGCCGACGGTACTGGCTTCGGTAATCTTCAGCTCCTGCTGTTTGTTCAGCAGTTGCATATAGACCTGCTGACCGGATTCCACGTCGCGGGTCAGACGCACAATTTCCTGCTGCGTTTTTGGCATCGCGGTGACGCGGTCATTAAGCTTCGCTTTTTCCTCTTCGAGGGTGCGACGTTTTTCCAGCAGCGTGCGATAGGCCGGGTGACGTTTGGTGTAGAGCTTAGAAATTTCCGCCTCTTTGAAGGTCAACTCGTTGAGTTGCGCATCAATGTTGACCATCGAATCGAGCACCGATTTCGCTTCCAGCGGCAGATCGACGGAGTCTTTATCCTGACGAAACGCGTTCAGTTTGTTCTCTGCATCATCCAGACGTGCGCGCACTTCCGGGAGCTGTCTGGCGAGGAAGGCCAGGCTTTTCGCCGCTTCAGCCGACTTGCGCTCGACGTTCTGCTCAAGGTAGTTGCGGGTAATGCTGTTGAGAATTTCGCGGATTTGATCTTTATCTTCACCGGTAAAGGTCATGCTCAGGACACCCGTGTCCTTGCCATTTTCGGTGACCGTCAGGTTGTTTTGCAGATTGTTGATCATCCCCAGGGTGGAGAATTTGGTGACGGTAAACTCGCTGCCTTCCTGCGCCTGAATAGCGCTCACCTTCATGCTGACGCCATCTTTTGTCAGCATTTGCCCCACTTCACCGCGCGCGCTGAAGCCTGCGTCGCTGGTCAGCTGATACTGCTTCGGCCCTAGCACGGTCAGGGTAAAGGTTTGATCCGCGCTCCCTTTCGGCAGCACAAAGTCGGTAACTTTTACCGTGTCGTTGCTGTGCCCGGTCAGGCGATCCCAGCCGGCACCAAATATCGGGAAGGTATTTTTGGTAACGGAGATATCAAGCCCCAGATCGTGAACCGTTTTGCCAAGCACCAGACGCGACTGGATCAGCTGAATTTCGGCCTCGGAGGCAGGCGGTTTGTTCGCCAGGGCAGAGCCAATATCCTGCACCAGCGAGTTGCCGGTGTTCTGCTCAATCTGCACCAGCGCATCGGCGCTATAGATGGGTGTCGCAAACAGCGTATAGACGATCGCCGCGGCGGCAAACACGGCGGTGATCCCAAGTACCCACCACTTCGCCTCTATGACGGTGCCGACCAGGCGACCAATATCGATTTCATCACTGCCCGAAATCGGGGCGGCAGAAGGTTTTGTTTTTTCTGTCATTGTTATCCCTGCTGAGCTTTCAGTGCCTGCGCCCACTGACGGGCAGACTGGTCAAGTAAGGTATACACCGCCTCAAAGGCCTCACGGCTTTTGCGATAGGGATCGGGGATTTCGCGTTCGTTTTCCCAGTGACCAAACAGCATCACTTTGCCGCGCATCTCCGGTGCGATTTCGCATAGCGAGTGAATATGGCGTTTTTCCATCGTCAGGATCAGGTCATACTCCCGGCACATGCGGCCGGTGACCTGGCGGGCGCAGTGCCCGTCAAGAGAAAGGTTGTGATCGCGGGCCACGCTCGCGGCGCTTTCATCGGCACCTTTACCGACCAGCGCGCCCAGCCCTGCAGATTCGACGGTGAGCTCGGGTTGGTAGTGTTTCAGCAACCGCTCAGCCGTTGGGGAACGGCAAATGTTCCCCACGCATACCACCAGAATTTTATTAAACATCGCGGATTACCAGGTATGAATGTCGCGCGCCGTATCCGTCATGTAGCGAACGCCACTGATGGTTGGCAGCAACTGGTTGATCAGACGGTTCCAGCGGGCAACCGGTGCGGTGGTGACATACACCACGTCATAAGGCTGGAGGCGGAACTCCGTTGCCATTACCAGAGAAGTCGCATCGGACATATCCAGCTGGTAAATATTGGCAATCTTGCCTTTCGCACTGCCCTCGCCTTTCAGCGGACGGATCACGAAGATACCGGTGGCATTAGAGGTGGTGAGATCGATACCCTCTGCATTACCCAGTGCTTCGGTCAGGGTCATGCCGCTGAAGTCCATTTTGAGGGTGCTCTGTTTCTTCACTTCACCCATCACGAAGACTTTCAGATCGTCATTACGCGGTACATACAGAATGTCGCCCGGATAGAGCAGACGGTTCTGGGTCAGGTCGCCGTTTTGCATCAGCGCCTGCAGAGAAATGCGTTGTTCTTTGCCGTTGTGTGTCAGAACGACGTTGCGCCAGTCGGCACCGTCGGTTAAGCCGCCCGCGGCGTTAATGGCGTCCAGCACGGTCAGCGGCACGTTGGTGATGGCCTGCTGGCCAGATTTGTTCACCTGTCCGGAGATATAGGCTTTTTGCGAACGGAATGCGGCGATATTAACGTCCACCTGCGGATCGGCGATGTACTGCGCTAAGCGGCCGGTAATATCACTACGGATTTCGGCAAGGGTTTTCCCGGCAACGTGTACTTTGCCGATATAGGGATAGAACATGGTGCCATCAGACTGCACCCAGTTACCGGTGTCGCTTGAGCTGCGGTATTGGCCCGCTGGCGTGGTCAATTCCGGATGGTCCCACACGGTAACGTTAATCACGTCACCCGGACCTACGCGGTACTGGTAGGAGGCAATTTCCTGGTCCAGAGACATATTCGGCTGCGCAACATTTGGACGTGGACGTAATTGTTCGACCAGACGTGGTGTCAGTGGATAAACATTCACCATTTTGTCGAGATCAAAATCAGCATCCTGTTGTTTGATCACATCCTTACCCATTGTTGACATATTGCTGCCGGGAAAGACTGTACAACCACTCATCAAGGTCACAGACACCAATAATGGCATCAATTTCATTTTGGATTTCATCATTGATTATTTATCACTTTGGCAGAGTAATTATCCTGTGCAATTAAATAAGCCGGGTCGATTTGGCTTTCAGCATGCAGTTGTTCAAATAGAAATATAACTGGCATCAGTCCTAAAAAAAGCTTATTCATCCATTGGCTATTGACAGAATAATCGAGGCTGATTCACACGCTTTCAGGCACGCTACCGCCCTTGGCTTTCAGTTACCAATCCACTGACTAAACAATGCGTTATGGATAGACACCCTCTTTGATAAGGCCTTCTGGAAATATATCAGCCGCTTGCGATACACGGCAGATAATGAATAACCATCACTGAAGACCGGAACAATAATAGCAACAAGGAGATTTAACATTTGATGCTGGGAGAATTGTTGCAGCTAACCTAATAGCAGGCAAGGAGACAACTGTCCTAATAACGGTTTTTAAGATTAATATTAAGAGCAAAGTTTTGACGTTTTAGGATTTTCTTTATATTGACAAAATTAAAATAAAAACCATTTATTGCGATATATCCTAAAATGCGTTCGCCGTAATTAAATCTACGCATTTAGCTTATTTACAGATTCCGCATTGTTCTTCCTTTTTGCCGGATCGTATTAAGAGAAATCTCAGCCCGGCATTGCAATTTCCCCTGGCTTTATCCATGATCGAAGTGTGACATTGCTCATATAACAGAAGGTATTGCGATTACTATGGAATGGATTGCCGATCCATCAATCTGGGCCGGGCTGGTTACGCTGGTCGTCATCGAATTAGTGCTCGGTATTGATAACCTGGTCTTTATCGCCATCCTCGCCGAAAAACTCCCCCCGGCGCAGCGCGACCGTGCGCGCGTAACGGGCCTGCTGCTGGCGATGGTGATGCGACTGCTGCTGCTGGCCTCAATCTCCTGGCTGGTGACCCTGACAAAGCCCCTTTTCTCCGTTTACGGCCTGAGCTTTAGCGCACGTGATTTGATCATGCTCTTCGGCGGGTTGTTCCTGCTGTTTAAAGCCACGGTAGAACTGAACGAGCGGCTCGAAGGCAAAGACAGCGAAAACCCCACCCAGCGGCGTGGGGCTAAATTCTGGCCGGTGGTGGCGCAAATTGTGGTGCTCGATGCGGTCTTCTCCCTGGACTCCGTCATTACCGCCGTCGGGATGGTCGACCATCTGGCGGTGATGATGGCTGCGGTAATCATTGCCATTACGCTGATGGTGATGGCGAGTAAAGCGCTGACCCGGTTTGTTAACAGCCACCCGACCATTGTGATTCTCTGCCTGAGTTTCCTGTTAATGATTGGCTTTAGCCTGGTGGCAGACGGCTTTGGGTTCCACATTCCGAAAGGCTACCTCTACGCCGCCATTGGTTTCTCCGTCATGATTGAGGCGCTTAACCAGCTGGCGATTTTCAACCGCCGCCGTTTCCTCTCGGCAAATCAGACATTACGTCAACGCACCGCCGACACGGTGATGCGCCTGCTCAGCGGGAAGAAAGAAGATGCGGAGCTGGATGCCGAATCCTCCGCGATGCTGGCCGATCACAGTGACGGGCAGATCTTCAACCCGCAGGAACGACTGATGATTGAGCGGGTGCTCAATCTTAACCAGCGCACGGTCAGCAGCATCATGACGTCGCGCCATGACATCGAACATATCGACCTCACCGCCCCGGAAGAGCAGATCCGCGCCCTGCTGGACAGAAACCAGCATACCCGGGTGGTCGTGACGGGGGGTGACGAAGAAGAGGAGCTGCTGGGCGTGGTGCACGTCATTGACCTGCTGCAACAGCAGTTGCATGGTGAGGCACTCAATTTGCGCGCCCTGGTGCGCCAGCCGCTGGTGTTCCCGGAGGGGCTGCAGCTGCTCTCTGCCCTTGAGCAATTCCGTAACGCGCGTACGCACTTTGCCTTTGTGGTGGATGAGTTTGGTTCGGTTGAGGGGCTGGTCACGCTCAGCGACGTGATGGAAACCATCGCCGGTAATTTGCCAAACGAAGTGGATGAAATCGATGCGCGCCACGACATTCAGAAAAACGCAGACGGTTCATGGACGGCCAACGGCCATATGCCGCTTGAAGACCTGGTCCAGTATGTTCCCCTGCCGCTGGATGAAAAGCGCGAGTATCACACCATTGCAGGTCTGCTGATGGAGTATCTGCAGCGCATTCCTCAGCCGGGTGAAGAAGTTCAGGTAGGCGACTATATGCTCAAGACGCTGCAGATTGAAAACCATCGCGTGCAGAAGGTGCAGCTGATACCGCTGCGCGACGAAGACGAGATGGATTTTGAGGTGTAGGAAAAACAAGTTGCTCCCTCTCCCGTGGGAGAGGGATGGGGTGAGGGCATCAGGCCGCACTGGCAGCCGCCACCCGGCACAACGAACATCAAAGCTTATCGAGCAGCTTCTTCACGTCCTTCCCGTTTTGGGTATCTTTATTACGATCCGCCCAGTCGTTCAACCGACGTTTGGCTTCATCCTGCAGATGCTTGCGCAGGACCTGATCCACCTGCAGGCTGTAGTTCAGCGACTGCCATTGGCCATATACGCTCAGCGGTACCGGCGTCTCTTTCAGGAAGTCGATCAGCTTACCTTCACCCTGCCAGCCGGACAGCACCTGAACGTTGAAGTGGGTATCTGCCGTCTCTTTTACCAGATCCAGCTTGCCCTCGCCGGTTAATGACAACAGTGAGGAGGTCCCCTGCATGCCGTTCAGAGAGAGCTGCCCATTGTCGAGCGTCAGGTCACTGCTAAAGCTGTCGAGACGCGTGGCGCTGTCGTAATTTTCCTGCGCTTTAACATCGCTGCTACGCTCCACCGCCTGCTGTACCAGCTGCTGGAAGTTGAGCCCTTCCATGCGGGCATCTTTCAGTTCAAGGTGAGCCTGCCCCTGCCAGTCGCGGCGGAAAGCATCAGCATCGATCTTCGTGCCCGAGAAATCCCCCGCCAGCGTCAGTTGACCCGTCATGGAGATGGGGTAGTCAAAGGCTTTCAGGATGGTGCCAATCTCAACGTTGTCGAGACGCGGCTGAAATTCCGCAGTCGAGGCCTCTTTACGCACATCCAGCGTGCCCGGCAGGGAAAGGTGCCCGGCGCCCATTTTGCCGCTCAGTTCGGAGATCACCAGCAAACCGTTCTGGTTGAACATCTGGCTGCTCACGTCGGTGAAATCGATACCGCGCCAGCGCAGGCTGTTGGCCTTCAGCAGAATGTCCGCCGTGAAGCCCCGCAGACCGTTATAGTCCGGCTGATCGAGATTAGACGAGATAACCGGTCGCGTCTGTTTCCCCTGGTTTTGCCCGAGCTGCGCGGGATCGTTGTCCGTTGCGCTCGCCGGAGGCGGAGGAAGCAGGTTTTCCAGGTTGAGCTTGTCAAACTGCAGATTGAGCACCCATTTCGGCTTCGCCTCCAGAATGACGCTCGCCTGCCCTTTCAGGCTGCTGTCGTTCGCCTGCAGGTTGAGATTATTCATCTCCAGCTGTTTTAACTCTTCACGCCAGACGGCCTGCATCGTTCCCTGACCGGCAATCCCCTGGGCAGGGAGATCGGCTCCTGTCAGTTGCCAGTTCAGCTGCTGAATGTCGGCGGTAAGCTGGTGCGGATAATCCGACGCATTGACGCTGGCATTCAGAGACAAAGTGAGATCGCGCTGATCGCGGTTGACCCGTCCGCTAAACTCCAGCGAAGCAAGATGGTGCTCATCCTGCTCCATTTTGAGGTTGATATTCCGTACGGTGACCTGCTCATCGTCTTCATGCTGGAAAACCAGCACGCTATCGGCCACCTTCAGTTTGCCAATATCGAATGACCAGCCCGTATCCGACGGTTCATCAGGTAAGGTATTTTCCCGCGGCGCAACCGGCGCATCCGCGTTACGCACGGCTTCAGTTTGTTGCGTCAGCTGAATCACCGCGCCTTTTAACATCACCTGGTTGACCTGCAACTGGTGCGAAAAGAGCGGAACTAACGCCACATCAAGGCGCATGTTATCGGCAGACACCAGGGGCTGCGCAGCCCCTGGCGCGGTTAACGACATGCGGCCAGAGAGAATGCTGAGCTGGGGCCAGACGTGCCAGCGCAGCGGCCCATCCAGCTTCAGTTGATAACCACTGCGGGCTTCGACCTGCCGCACCATATAGGCGCGGAAATCATTCGGGTTAACCAGCAGAACCAACGCTGAAAGGCCAGCAACCAGCACCACCAGCAAAATCATCAGCGTTGTCAGAACTCTTCTCATGGCATCCTCAATGGACTAACGATCAGTCTTTATCAATACGGCTGGCAACCGCACCCTGCTGGTCGCGGTATTTTGCGTCCTGACGGCGGTTGTAAGGACGATCGGCCGGACCCGTCAGCGGTTCAAAGCTCAGCGCACCAATCATCATGCCCGGGCGCAGCGCCAGCGGCAGTTTACCGGCGTTGAAAAACTCCAGCACGATTCGGCCCGACCAGCCTGGATCGATACGGTGCGCGGTCACGTGTACCATCAACCCCAGACGCGCCAGAGAGGAACGGCCATCGAGCCAGCCCACCAGATCCGCGGGCAGCGTCACCGATTCAAAGGTCACCGCCAGCGCCAGCTCGCCCGGATGCAGATAAAAGGCCTCGCCTTCGTCGATAACGATTTCGTCACTCATCACGCGATCAAGCGCGGCGCTGACTTCATCCTTCGGCCCGCTAAGGTCGATGAACGGTGCGGTATGGCCGCTGAAGGTGCGGAATTTATTCCCCAGTCGCACATCAACGGTGACACCATTGATACGCTCCACGGGTGGACGTGGGGTAATAGACAGGCGGCCTTCATCCAGCCAGGCTTCTATATCGCGATCACAAAGACGCATGGCACTCTCTCCTTTCGTGCATCGTGCCCTGAGGATAATGACTCAGGGCAAAGCAGGTTATCTCTGAACGGTACACAATTCGCGCGGCTTATTCAAAAAACTGGCTGATTTTCGCTTTTAAGATATCAATGGCAATGCGGTTTTTGCCTCCGCGCGGCACGATAATATCGGCGTATTGTTTGGATGGTTCAATAAATTGCAGGAACATTGGGCGAACGGTTTTCTGGTACTGCGCCATGACGGAGTCCATTGAACGGCCACGTTCGTTTACGTCACGCTTGATGCGGCGCATCAGGCAGATGTCCAGCGGGGTATCAACAAAGATGGAGAAGTTCATTGACTCGCGCAGACGCGCGTCGGTCAGAAGCAGGATGCCTTCAAGGATAATCACCTTCTTCGGCTCAATGCGAATCGTTTCCTGCGTGCGGGTATGTTCCACGTAACTATAAACAGGCAGTTCAATCGCCTGGCCGCTCTTGAGCGCTTCTAAATGCTGGAACAACAAGCTGTGATCCATGGCATTAGGATGGTCATAGTTCGTTTTTACGCGCTCTTCCATCGACAGATGGGATTGGTCTTTGTAATAGCTGTCTTCGGGAATGACGCCGATGTGCTCATCACCAACTTGTTCACGCAGTTCGCGGTAAAGCGTACTGGCAATAAGACTTTTACCTGAAGCCGATGCGCCGGCAATGCCTATAATGACGCACTGATGAGACTTATCAGTCATAAATTTAGCGACCTGATTAACCTGGATGTTAAGGAAGGACGACGCCGGAGCGTCAAACGCGGCAATTATAGGGATTTCACGGGCGTGATACCAGTCGAAAGCGCAGGTTATGCGAGACAGGCTGAAAAGTGACGTCATGTTCCCTGAGTGAAATTTTTACGCGCGTTTTTTCAGCGTTTAACAGGATTTTTTTAAACACTAACTATTTAATAAATCTATGATGTCAAATTATGAGCAGTCGCCATATGAATTGTAAATTGTTTGTACTAGCATAAACCAAATTAGCACATTCACTCGTCCGGACCTTCACTCCTGACGGCATGGCGTCTCTGGATAAAGCGGTAATGAATAAACAACACCAGCGGGTTTTGGTTACCACCCCACATCCTCTTATGCGACTTGTCTGTCTGGGCCTGGTCACCTTTATCTTTACCCTTTTTTCGCTGGAGTTGACCCGCTTCGGCGCGCTGCTGGCTCCGCTCTGGTTTCCCACCGCCATTATGATGGTGGCGTTTTATCGCCACGCCGGAAAAATGTGGCCCGGTATTGCTCTGGCCTGTTCGTTTGGCAATATTCTGGCCTCGTGGATGCTCTTCTCCTGGTCGTCGATTAATCCGACCTATACCGCCATTAACGTGGTGGAAGCGGTAGTTGGTGCATTATTACTGCGCAAACTGCTCCCCTGGTACAACCCGCTGCAGAATCTGAATGACTGGATCCGCCTGGCCATCGGCAGCGCGCTGATCCCCCCGCTGGTGGGCGGTGTGCTGGTGCATTTACTGATACCCAGCCCGGAGCCGCTGCGTAATTTCCTCGTGTGGGTCTTGTCTGAAGCGGTTGGCGCACTGGCCCTGGTGCCATTAGGGTTACTGTTTAAGCCGCACTATCTCCTGCGCCATCGAGACCCGAAGCTGCTGCTGGAAACGCTGGTAACCATGGCCGTGACGCTGGTCCTTAGCTGGGCGGCCATCGTCTGGCTGCCGTGGCCTTTTACCTGCGTCATTGTCTTGCTGATGTGGAGCGCTGTGCGCCTGCCGCGCATGGAAGCCTTTATGGTGTTTCTGGTCACCGTGATGGTGGTTTCGCTGATGATTGCCCATAACCCGGAGGCGCTGACTACGCAGCACACCGGCGCGATGCTGAACGCCCCCTGGCTGCCGTTCCTGATGCTGCTTCTGCCAGCCAACGTCATGACCATGGTGATGTATGCCTTTCGCGCAGAGCGAAAACACATCACTGAAAGTGAAGAGCGTTTTCGTAATGCGATGGAGTATTCCGCCATTGGCATGGCGCTGGTCAGCATTGACGGCCAATGGCTGCAGGCCAATAAAGCGCTGTGTAACTTTCTCGGCTACAGCCAGACGGAGCTGCAGTCGCTCACCTTCCAGCAGCTAACCTGGCCGGAAGACCTGCACACCGATCTCGAACAGCTTGAACAACTGGTCAACGGGGATATCAACACCTACACCCTTGAGAAACGCTACTATACCCGCAGCGGCGAAGTGGTCTGGGCGCTGCTTGCGGTCTCGGTTGTACGTCATGCCGACGGTTCACCGCTCTATTTCATTGCCCAGATTGAAGATATTAACGATCTGAAGCAGACCGAATGGGTCAATAAACGGCTGATGGAGCGCATTACCCTTGCCAATGAAGCGGGCGGCATTGGCATCTGGGAGTGGGATCTGGAGCCGGACATCATCAGCTGGGATAAGCGGATGTTTGAGCTGTATGAAATCCCGCCGCACATCAAACCTACGTGGCAGCTCTGGCACGATACGATGCTGCCTGAAGATCGCGCCCATGCGGAAAAAGTGCTTCGGGAATCACTCATTTCACGGCTGCCGTTTAAGCTTGAATTCCGTATTCGCGTGAAAGAGGGGGTACGCCATATTCGCTCCCTGGCGAACCGGGTCCTGAACAAACAGGGGGAAGTCGAACGCTTGCTCGGTATCAATATGGACATGACCGAAGTGAAGCAGCTCAATGAGGCCCTGTTCCAGGAAAAAGAGCGTTTGCATATTACCCTCGACTCCATCGGCGAAGCAGTGCTGTGTACCGATGTCGACATGAATGTCACCTTTATGAACCCGGTCGCAGAGAAAATGAGCGGCTGGTTGCAAACCGAGGCCATCGGCCAGCCGGTGCTGAAGGTTCTGCATATCACCTTCGGCGAAAAAGGGCCGCTGATGGAGAATATTCACAGCGGCGATATGTCCCGTTCAGATATCGAGCAGGATGTGGTGCTGAACTGCCGTACCGGCGGCGTTTTTGATATCCATTACAGCATCACCCCACTCAGCACGCTGGACGGGCAGAATATCGGCTCGGTGCTGGTTATTCAGGACGTCACCGAATCGCGCAAAATGTTGCGTCAGCTCAGTTATAGCGCTTCTCACGATGCCCTCACCCATCTGGCAAACCGGGTCAGTTTCGAAAATCACCTCAAGCGGCTGCTGCAAACCGTTCAGGAGACGCGCCAGCGACATGCGCTGGTGTTTATCGATCTTGATCGCTTCAAAGCCGTCAACGATACCGCAGGCCACGCGGCGGGTGACGCCCTGTTGCGGGAGCTTGCGTCCTTGATGCTGACCATGCTGCGCTCCAGCGACGTGCTGGCGCGTCTGGGCGGGGATGAATTCGGGCTGCTGCTGCCGGACTGCAATATTGAAAGTGCCCGCTATATTGCGGGTCGGCTGGTCCATACCATCAACGACTATCACTTTATGTGGGAGGGCCGCCTGCACCGGATCGGCGCCAGCGCGGGGATCACGCTGATTGATGAAAATAATCATCAGGCCTCGGAAGTCATGTCCCAGGCCGACATTGCCTGCTACGCCTCGAAAAACAACGGTCGCGGCGTGGTGACAGTGTACGAGCCGCAGCAGGAGCGGGCCCACAGCGCGCGCAGCATGATGTCGCTTGATGAACAGTGGCATATGATCAAAGACAACCATCTGATGATGATCGCCCGCAGCGTGGCCTCCCCGCGCATCCCGGAAAGCTGCAACTTCTGGCTGATTTCGCTGCGCCTGTGGACCAGCCAGGGAGAAGTGCTGGAAGAGCACGCCTTCCGTTCCGGCCTGGCGGAGCCTGAGCTTTTACATGCGCTGGACCGCCGTATATTTAGCGAATTCTTCCGCGCGTATGCCGCTCCGGTTGCCAAAAAAGGCCTCGGGGTCGCCCTTCCCCTGTCCGCCGCGGGTTTAGCCAGCACCACGCTGATCGACGAATTGCTCGACCTGCTGGATAAAGGGCCTTTACCGGGCCGTCTGCTGCATCTGGTCATCGCGATCGACGTTGTGGCAAACCCGGATCCAAACGTCCAGACGGGGCTACAAAAGCTCCGCCACGCTGGCTGCCGCGTGGTGCTCAGCCAGGCGGGACGCAACATGGAGCTCTTTAGCCACCTTGGTGCCAACGTGGCTGATTATCTGATGCTGGACGCCGAAGTGGTGACCAATGTGCACGGCAACCTGATGGATGAGATGATGGTTACCATTATTCAGGGCCATGCCCAGCGTCTGGGGATGCGTACCATCGCCGGTCCGTGTAACCAACCCATCATGATGGATACGCTCTCCGGCATCGGCGTTGATTTTATTTTCGGTGACACCATCGGTGAGCCGCAGCCGCTGGATCTACTGCTGAACACCAGCTATTTCGCCATCAACTGATGGCGTCCAGCCGTCGGTATACCAGATGTGCAAAAGGGCGTAAGAGCGCCACGGCTGCCAGCGCTGGGCGTAGCGGCAAATTTGCGCAGGCGTCATGCCAGCAAAGCGTTGCTTAATCAGGTAGTCATCCGGCAGGAACACATCTTTCGCCTGCCAGCCGCGCAGGGCAAGGTAATTTGCTGTCCAGCGCCCTATCCCCGGCCGCTGCTGTAAGGCTTTCATCCCGGCCTCAATATCCGCAGGCGGGAACAGCGGAAACGTGCCGTCGACCACGGAGCGGGCCAGATGAATCAACGACTCCGCCCGTTTGACCGGCATGCCGAGGGCCTTCAGCGCCAGCGGATCCACCGCAGCCAGCACCTCAGGTGTGGGAAAGCACAGATAGCCCGGCGCATCTTTTACAGGTTCGCCGCACAGGGCTACCACCCGTGAGGCCAGCTTCGCCGCCATCGCCACGCTGACCAGTTGCCCCAGGATCGCCCGCACGCCCTGCTCGTAGGCATCCATCGCCCCCGGTAAGCGCAACCCTGGTCGCGCAGCGCCAAGGTCGCCCAGCGCCTGCTGAATTTGCTGCGGATCGCAGGCAAGATCGAACAGACCTGCGATGCGTTCAAGACAGGTCTGCGCAACCGGGATTAACCCCGGGCTAAGCGTGACGTTGAGCGTATGGGTGTTCAGATCCGGGGTGACGCGAAAGATCCCCTGGTGCCGCTGGCAGGTGAAACTGCGCTCGTAGTAGCGTTCGGTAACCGTCTCGATCCCCTCCACCGCACGCGCGCCAAGAAAGCCAAACATCCATTGCCAGTCATAAGGGGGTTGCCAGGTCAGGGTATACATTGTCACTCCTTTTTTGTTCACCTCAGCATAAACCGAAAGGCCTTGTTTCGCCTTGCTTTCATATTCCTGTTGTCGCCGGTCGGGCATTCCGCTAAAGTCTCGCCCCTTCTCACTGGCATGGGGATTAATCGTGTTTATTGGATTCGACTACGGTACGGCGAACTGTTCGGTTGCGATTATGCAAAACGGACAACCATTGCTCCTGAAAATGGAAAACCAGAGTACGCTGCTGCCGTCAATGCTCTGCGCACCAACCCGCGAAGCGGTCAGCGAATGGCTGTTCCGCCACCATCAGGTTCCGGCCACGGCGGCGGAATCACAAGCGTTGCTGCGCCGGGCCGTCAGTTTTAACCGCGAAGAAGATATCGACGTCACACCGTCGAGCGTCCAGTTCGGCCTCTCGTCGCTCGGACACTACATTGACGACCCGGAAGAGGTCTACTTCGTTAAATCGCCAAAATCGTTTCTCGGCGCCAGCGGGCTGAAGCCGCAGCAGGTGGCGATGTTTGAAGATCTGGTCTGCGCCATGATGCTGCACATTCGCAATCAGGCGCAAACCCAGGTACCGGAGGCGATCGATCAGGCGGTCATTGGCCGTCCGATCAACTTCCAGGGGCTGGGTGGCGACGAGGCTAACCAGCAGGCGCAGGGGATCCTTGAGCGTGCCGCGCACCGCGCGGGCTTTCGCGACGTGGTATTCCAGTATGAGCCGGTGGCGGCGGGGCTGGATTTTGAAGCCACGCTGACAGAAGAGAAGCGCGTGCTGGTCGTCGACATCGGCGGGGGCACCACCGACTGCTCACTGCTGCTGATGGGGCCGCAGTGGCATAACCGTCGTGACCGCGAAAACAGCCTGCTGGGGCACAGCGGCTGCCGCGTGGGCGGTAACGATCTGGATATCGCGCTCGCCTTTAAGAGCCTGATGCCACTGCTGGGCATGGGTGGGCAAACGGAAAAAGGGATCGCCCTGCCGATCCTGCCCTGGTGGAACGCTATCGCCATCAACGACGTCCCCGCGCAGAGCGATTTTTACAGCAGCGCGAATGGCCGCTTCCTGAACGATATGGTGCGCGATGCCCGGGAGGCCGACAAGGTCGCCCTGCTCTACAAAGTCTGGCGTCAGCGTCTGAGTTATCGCGTGGTGCGTACTGCCGAAGAGAGCAAAATCGCCCTCTCCGATCGCCCGGAGCACGCGGTTTCCTTGCCGTTTATCAGTGAAGATCTGGCAACCGCCATTTCTCAGGAAGGACTGGAAACCGCGCTCGCCCAGCCGCTGCAGCGCATTCTGGAACAGGTGCAACTGGCGCTGGAGAACGGCAAAGAGAAGCCGGACGTGATTTACCTGACCGGCGGTAGCGCCCGTTCGCCGCTGATCAAGAAAGCGCTGGCAGAACAGCTGCCGGGCATTCCAATTGCCGGCGGCGATGACTTTGGCTCCGTCACGGCGGGGCTGGCGCGCTGGGCGCAGGTGATGTTTAGTTAAATACACAAACTGAGGCCCCTCGATCATCTCGTGGGGCCTCAGTATCGGTATCTATAGTGAGCGACAACGCTCCACTTGCATTGGGTCTGAATTTAGTCTTTTTCTCCTCCATGCAGACCCTATTGCTGCGGAGCCATACTGCTGCATATAGCGATGAAATTCAGCCAGTGCCATAGGTGGCATGAAATAATACCCCTGCAGGAAATCAACCTTATGGGCGATAAGCCATTCGCGTTGACAGGCATACTCCACGCCCTCTGCAACAGTACGTAACCCCAGAATGCCAGCCAGATTAATGATCGATTCCAGCATCGGCAGCGTCTGATCTTCTGCATGGATCCCTTTGATAAAGATCTTATCAATCTTAATCACGTCCAGCTCGAGTTCATTCAGACAACACAGATTGGCGTATCCCGTTCCAAAATCATCCAGAGCAAAGAGGACACCCCGGTTACGTAACGAACGGATTAACTCTTTTATTGCAGGCGTGACTACCAGTGTCTGGTTTTCAGTAATCTCAATCATCAATTTTATTGGCAGTGATTCCGTTAATTCCAAAAAATTGAGGCATTCCCAATAGAAAACAGGGTTACTCAAATTTGAGGGGCTCACGTTAAACGCCACAAAAAAAGACTGTCCCTGCCAGGTAATATCGTGATTTAAATGACTCGCGACCTTATTCATCAGATAACTTGTCAGATCGTTTATTTGACCACTAATTTCCGCCAGCGGGATGAACTCACGTTGAGAAATGGCATAGTTGTGGCCTGAAGGCCACCGCGCCAGCACCTCAACGCCACACAGCTCTCCTTTACTTCCGAGGATGGGTTGAAAATAAGGCACAATCTCATCATTTTTCAAAGCCAGAGTTAATCTATTAGCTTCGTTGCTATCAAATATACCCTCTATCATTGTTTGGCTTTTCTTGTTGTCATGTGCCCCCCATCGTTCTGCCAAAAAACCATTTCTGGAAAGATAAATTATAGTCTCATTAAAGTTATCAAAACTCAGGCGATGAGTTATTTTATCTCGATAACGATAGAGCGATTTTGGCGTTAAAGAATTTGCCTTGCAAAATTCTTCCAGCCCCACTTTAGTGAAAGAGGCGTAAATCATCTCTTGTTCAAAATCACTTAAATGAAATCTATCAACGCAGCCCAATGTTGACGGAGCGCCCCCCTGCACATTTGACATCAATTTAGTTTTTAGAACAGAAATAAGGCTATTACAGCTTACTTTAGCGTTAACAGACTCACTATTTTCACAGCCTCGATTGATACATTTACTGTCACTCATCGTGAGAACAATACTGTTAACATAGATAAACTGGCTGCTATTTCTTTGCAGCCATTTTTGTATTATACAAAATGGCACTCTGTTATCAATGATTAACAAACAGCTGTTGTACTGTGGCATTAAAATGTCTGAATCAGAAACAAACGTTCCAGAATCAACGAGTACCAGATTAGGCAGAAATGACCTTATTCCTGAGAAAAGATAAATGTCGTAACTGAGCAGAAAGACCTTTTTCGTGTTCATAATTATCACCGTAAAAGTTTAATTGAAAATCGCTTCCTTCTATCGTACAGAGAGAAAGATTATATTTGCTTTGGTTTTCGCAAAACATCCAATGCCCGGTAGACAATATCCGCCTTAATAAAACAAGAACAAGAAATGGTTAATCTTAATGGTCCCTCCCTCCGTCAAGATCATATTTTTTCCACAATGATAAGAATATTTCCGCAGCAGATACAGAAATTTTCCTTATCCTAATACAGTACAAATTAATGCACTTACATTCAGAGCAAGACAAAATAAAATAAGAATAAAAAGAAAAATTACAGAATTAATATCTGTGAAACTCACAAGATGTAGAGAATCACGCCAAAGAGAAGTCCTCATTGTCACGTTACTTTGCTCGACAGACCATCAGCGTGCGCCGTAGATCCCTGACCCCATAAACGTTATCGGTGATATGTATGATCTTGTAATAAAAGAGTTGTTGCTTAGACATGAGCAGGTTGGTTATTTCATCAGGCAAGTCATCGTTATCATTTTTTACCACCGCAATGCGTTGCGTACGCAAATAACCATCACTGTCTTCTCTAAGGAAGCTCAAGGTAGTGGAGCGATTAATAGCATAATGTTTACCGTTAACATCCAGCACCCCAACTTGTGAGAAAGCACCTTCCTCTGCAGAGGAAATCCTCAAAACTAACAAAACCTCACCTTCAATGCTCACCCCCTCTTTTTGAGTATGGAGAAAAACATGGCTTTTAGCCGTACACACAAAAGCCGATGGAATACGAGGGCAATTAAGCAAAAAAAGAAATATCACCATGACCGCAGCGAACATACTAATAAAGATAATTTTCGCATTCATGCACCGTTCCTTTTTGCTCCATTTTACACACGCTAAAGAAATATTCTTTCAGTTTATTACCTGCCGATAAGTTATTGTCATCATAAAATATGATGACTTTATCTCTTCCTTCACAAATGGAACTGTGTTTTTGCCAATTTGGTGAATTCAAAAATCGGGATAACTTCACTGATGAATTATCATCTGTGGTGTAAAAATCACACGAGCCGGATTTCAATATATGTACAACCCCATCGTTATTGCGAAACATTAATATGAGAAAAAAAACCATAACTGCACAGACAGTAAAAGTGAAAACACACCATAGGATAAGCTGCGGCCACCGTCTATACTGAAAAGCCTTATCAACAATATCTAACTGGGTGGTCGTTATTCTTTTACTCTTGATATCATCATTCACGCTGCTGACCCGGGCCTGAAAAAGGAACCCTTCGCGCGGGATCGTGACGATTATATTGTTCAAGCCTAACGATGAAAAAGCTTTGCGCAATATGCTCACGCTTTTATTTAGGCTATGCCCTGAGGGTATCATGCCATGTTTTCCCCAGACCTCTTCGATGATCAGTTCCCGGTTTACTTGCTTATAGTTATTATCAATAAAAAGTTCCAGTAACCTTGAGGTTGGTGCAGAGAGGATAATCCTTTCACCTTGCACACTTAATACCCTCTGCTCTGAATCGTATAAAACCTGACCGTTAATTATTTTTTTCATCCAGATAAACTCTTATTTTTATCTTTGACGAGATTCACATACGATACAGAATATATTCACACCAGATAGTTAGCAATACAAGAATAGTTTGTTCCAATTTTATGAGGCATGTGTAAAACATCCACTACCAACAGGGATATACTTTTGCAAAGCCACTATAAATTTTTTATTTTGTGCTTTCAGTTCGGGGCTTCGGTACGTTTCTCCCGGTAGAATATAGCGAATGGTCGCTTCATCATCGGTCGAATTGCACCCCTTTTGAACAATGATTTTAAAAAAGGTATTTCCTGTATTTTCAAGAACCCCTTTCTGCTCATCCAGCATATAATGCAAATTCATTTTTCGTGGCCGAACAACCAGAATGGTTTCCAGTGCGATAGCTGGTATCGCTTCGCTCTTTTTACCCCTGTTGCGCTCCGGGAAAAGGGTGATGGGCATTTCAGTAAACTGCACACGGTAGTAGCGCTCCTTGTCATCCTGCGGACCACGATAGAAAATCTTGAAAAACTCTCCTGCATCCGGTGCCAGAGAGAAATTAAGCGGTGCAAACAGTAATTCGCCCTCTTCGATAGCCTGGCGACGCTCCCCGCCAGGCCCGGGCTTATCAATTTTCACCGCCGAAATGCTGTAAATATTCTGCTTGTGGCTGTCATTAAAAACACGTTTGCTGATAAAGGATTTATCCGCCGCCATGTCAAAAATGGTTGAATCAAGATACAAGGCGCGTGCGGGCAGGCTAAATAACGCCAGGAGAGCCAAACCAGTAACGATCATAGCCACACGCCATCCGGTCATTTTGTCACCCCTACCCAGTTCGCCATGACTTTTATCTCCCCACTGGCGCTGACCACGCCTTCCCAGTCAGAACCTGATACCGTTAAAGCAGAGCGAGAATCGTCCATCGGAAAGAGCAGTGATAAACGGGTATTGAAGTAACTCCCGTCATCAGTATTGTTGGCGTCCCAGGGCGTTTGTTGCCACAGAGCATCATTCAGGCTTATGGCCGCTTCACCACAGCTATTTCTTGCCTGAGTCACACTACCTGACTGGTTGTTATACTCAAGATAGGCCGGTATCGGTACACTTACTCCACCTTGTGCGGACGTAAACAGGCAGTACGGCGTGTCATTTAACGTTGTGCTATCGCCAATAACTTGCGCGGTAATGCTGTCAGCCTGGCGAGGGCCTGAAACAGTAACGGTATAATCCATTCTTATTGGCGTATCCTCGCCAATAGTGCCGCTACCGCTAGCAGACGTTGTATTATTAGATGAAATAATACTTATCCCATACTCCTTAGGTACGATATTAAGCTGTAACGAAGGCGTGAACTGGTAATAACCTGACTCAGGTGTTAGAGCATTAGTAAACGCAAAGGTAAACGGCTGGCTATTCGTAATACTGACGCCCGCATTGACCAGATTTTTGAGAAATGTCTGCGACAAAAAGAGGTACACATATTCACCGCTGGTGGTGAACACGTTGTAATACGCCGTCGATGCACTGAAGTTATACCATGTGGAGCCATTACCGGAATACCGCACGGTGGCCGCTGCAGGGGTAAATCCAAGCGCTGTTGAATCCACATACGCCCTGAACGTCAATGATGCCGTCAGGTTAGCTGTCTGCTGAAGATTATAGCTGACCATTTTGCAGATAACACCGCTCACGTTACTGACGACGCCCAACTCACAGGCACCTGAATCATTGGTAATACTCGGCGTGCCGTCGCTGGCGATCCACAGTTCCTGGAAGGCGCTGGTCGATTCCAGTGCCAGATGGCCGCGTTTGGTTAACGTGTAGTTTACGTAGTTCCAGCGTCCTGAGGACTGATCTTTGCAGCGCTCGCCTGCCGCGTAATCATAATTGACCGAGGTATAACAGCGATTGAAAACATATGTTTCGCTACTTCCGGTGACCATATTGCGGAAATATTCGTAGGCAGAGTCACTCAGGGAGGCAAACCCATATGCCCCGCCGACCACACCGGCGACAGACCCGACCTGAGCATGGTAGAAACCGTTGCTGTCCGTTCCCTGACCCGTAATATACCCTGTCGTTGGGCACTGCGTTCCACTGTAGCAACGAATACCGCTAAACGGTCCATCGATTGGGGAATTATCAATCCACATATCCTGATAGTTATTCGCCGGTGCCAGCCAACCTACGTAGCCTAAATAGCCTAGACTTACCTGGGAAGTTCCATATTTCACCCAGGTATTCGACCCGCTGAAACGTGGATCAAGCGAGGAAGGAGTAATAAAATACTCACCATCAATGGCATTTTCGATAAACATAAAATTATTACTGACAGATCCGGAGGATGTCGCCGTCAACGCTTTCGCTGTAAAGGGTGTTAAGGCACCGACAATGAGTAAAGGAATAATAATATTTGCACTTTTTTTCATAGAATTACCTCTTCGCCATTGTCGATTGCAGTGCACATTTAACATCACCCACCCACGCGGCCCCCCTGGCTTTATCCAGATCCAAATCGGCTTCACAGATACTTCCATTAGCTGATACCAGGGTAATGATGGGATACTTTTTATCGATATCGATCGCAAACTCACCTTTCCCGTCAGTCCGAGTTTTGCCTATGTGATTATGGATATCTGTGTTCGCCGCCAGTTGCCCATCGGGATAGCGGACGCGACCAAATACGGTCACCATACTTTTCACTTCCGGTGCAACAACGCTCACATTCCCTGGATACAAGTTCATCGCGTGTTTGCGTCCGGAAACAATATCGAAGCTGTCTTCGGAGTTCCGGTCGTTCATAATTTCCAGTTTGTATTGCGCATACGGAGGGAGCGCAATAAAGGTCGATTTACCGCTCAACAGGTAATTGCGGTTATTGACTTTTGCTGCCAGTTTTCCATCGCCTGCCAGACCCGTTTTAACAATGATCCCCGAGCGTTGTCGCTCATTACTCAGACCAACATCACCGCCAGCCCAGGCTATTGCCCCGAGAGAAGAGAAGTTCATGTTAGTCGAGTTATCTGCTGAACGAGTGACAGAGACCGTCCCGGCGTTATATTGGGTGCTGTAACTGACATTGCCATTGACGGAATAATCGTTGCCGTAATTCTGCTCTCCGCTCAGGCGCGTCGAGGCAGAAACGCCTGCTGAGGTGATTGGGCCATCTTTAAACTGTTTACGAGCGCTGATATTGCCCTGCGTCGCACCGTAACGATCGCGCGATGCGCCCACACTTAACCAGGAGGCCAGTGGTAACGAGAAGTCCAGGCTGACATAACGCTCCTGACGACCGTCATCATTCGTGTTGTTATAGAAGTAGCGCTGTACACCCGCCCGCAGACCGACAGTGGCATACCGTCCGGCATAAAGTGTTGTGCTGTAATCTATATTGCGATACTTATTGCCTGAATAGCGGTTTTCCGTCTGGCTTAGCGTTAGCGATCCTCCGTGTGGAATAACGCTTCCCAGGTTGATCGTGCCGCCAATGGAGTAGTTATCACGTTCTTGCACCGGCAAACGGTCACCAATTTTGCTGTCTTCCCGAGAGGCCCACACTGAGCCAAATCCACCGGGTGCGCTGACATTCACATTGCTGACATTTCGCCAGGTTCCATCATTTGCCAGCATCGTTTGCGCACCCACACTCACGTATTCGTTCACATTTAACGTGATATCAGTTTCGTTAACCGCATTGGAATCAAAACCGTAAAGCGTTGACTTCATATTCAGGCCGGAAAGCACCGCCAGCGTCAGAGAAGCCGCGCCCCCTCCAATCCAGCTCTGTTCACTGCCTAAGTCACGGTAATGATTGCGCTTATAACTGACGCGATCGTAATCAAGCGAACCGCCAAAGACCTGCCATGAGATCTCATGCAGCCCCGCCGCCTGCTGGCGTGAGAAGATTTTATTTACGCGACTCATGCGGGTATTGACCGTGCGCCCATTGACGACAATATCCACCGTAACGTCGTACACCCCGTAAGGGAAACGGCTGGTGTCAATTTCGTAGCTGCCCATGTTAAAGTTCTGAACGCTCAGCAGGCGTCCGTCACGAAATACATGCACCTCCCCAGCTGCCGGTAAAAAGACCGTAATCGGGGTCAGCGAAAGGGAGGTATTTTCGACAACGGTGCTGCCTTTATTTCCGTAGCTTGCACCGTAGATTTTTCCGCCGTTTAAGGCGTTAAGACTGGCAATAGACTGGACATTCCACGTATCAAGCATTCCTAATGCCAGGCGATAACCTTCGTAATCGCGCTCGTACATCGCCCGATAAACGTTGCTGGAACCATTACTTTCACCAATACCATATACCGAACCATTAATATTAAAATGGTGCTCACGAAGTGACGTTGTATTATCCAGCGTTAAATAGCTGCGGGAACTGTTGCCGTTTTGATAATCATTGTAATAGGTACCAAAACTGTAATTGAGCACGTTAGTTAACCGGTCAACGCTTGACGGACCTAACAAGGAGCTGCGCGCCACAACAGCCTCGGTCAACGCGTCCCTGCTGACGATCATCTCCAGGTGGAACGATGAAATGTTCAGTTGAAGACGTGCTTCAGGCGTAAGGGCAATAGCGGTGTTGTCCTTAAATTTCACATTGCCTATTTTTTCTACCATCTCGCGCGTTTTATCCGCCAGCACAGCATTGTTTGGCAAGTCAGAAACCATTATCGATTTGACTGTAATATTCCCGTCAACCAATGAGATCACCGCATCAGCAATTTTTTGCTGGCTTTTTTCGTCCGTCTCTTGATACCGAATAAACACCGGAACTGTCATCCCTTGCTCCAGAGAGCGCGCAAAAGTACCAGGAATGACATAATGACCAATTTTAACGGGGGCGGAATGAACGGCCCCTGGTGTTAACGCTAAAGAGAGAAATACACTCCCTCCAATAAAATATTTAAATGACATATGCATCCTTACACTTCAGCATTTTATTATTGGCACCGGTAATGGCGTCGTGCATTACTTCACTGTAATAAATTGCTTGCCATGCCAAATGCCAATACGAGTGCGGCTGTTTGATACATCGCTTTTTTGAAGCCTTATTTTGGTTCCAGGCATAACGTAATAGCGTTCCCGGCATCCCCGCCCCTGGTCCTGAGCGGGATCCTTACACACGCCATAGGCAATCACGCGGAAAGAGACATTGCCTGTGTTGATGATCAAATCGTCCTGACGACTGTAGTTGAAGCGCTCATTACGCGGAGCTACAACTAAAATAGTCCCAATTTCCGCTGAAGCCGTTGCCGTCGCGGCTTTGCCCGCTTTCGTTGCTGCGCTTTCGCTCACAGGTTCATCGATCCATTGCAGGCGATAATAGCGTTCTTTATCATCCTCTGGCCCTTTATAGAAAAAGCGGAAAACATCTTTCGCGTCGCCTGGAAGAATAAGGCTGGCGGGTGTAGACAGTAATTCGCCTGGATTAATGCTTATTTCGGTGCCATCAGGCAACGGTGATGAGAGTCGTTTCACCGTAACGCTGACATAGCGTGCGGAATTCGTCGTGTTGATAATCTCTTTCGATAATGAACTCTGCTCGGAAGTCATTATCGACGTGATATCACCCACATTAATTGCCCAACTGGAAAAAGACGTAGCGATCCCCGCCAATATGGCAAAGGGTAAATATTTATTCATCAGTACATTCCTAAGAAATTCGGGAGAAAAATCTCCCGAATTTTTTCATTCATTACGCAGGCGTGGTCCAGGTCGCGTTGAACTGTACTTTCACATCGCCTGTCCAGTAGCCATCAGGCAAAGCAGAATAGTCAGTGACAGCTGTTGAACCATCAGACGTCGCAGAGGCGATAGAGAACTTAAAGCTGGACTGATCGCTCACGCGTTCAGCACCGTTATAAGCACCGTCAGCCATCAGACTTTCCAGACCAGAAGTTGATGAGGCATTAACCAGAACGGTTTCAGCGGAACTGGAAAGTGCATTACCGTTCCAGGCAACACCGACATCCAGAGTAGATGCATCGCCGCTTGCATTGGTTAGGGTATTGCTAATGACCTGTGCAGTCAGTTCAAAGTCGGTTGCACTTTCCTGTCCCTGGATCGTAATGTCAAAAGCACCATCCTGAGTATTAAAAGCATTCAGACCTTCCGCATACTGGAATGTCAGCGAGTTCAGCGGAGTAACAACCAGCATGCTAGTTGTATCTTTTGTTGCTGTAGCATCCCATGACGCAGTGGCAGATGCAGTAACATCAGCCATTGCATTTGCTGCTGCGAAAACAGAAACCAGAGAGGCCACCAGTAATAATTTTTTCATTTTCTTCTCCTAAGAACAAACGCGCAACCTGGCACTTTTCATAATAAGTAACCGGGAAGCTCCATTTAATTGCGAGCGAGAATTGCCGCGCCGAAAAATTATGTTCCGAGATATTGTTAACAGCAACAGCATGAAATTATCAAATCCTCAACATCATTAGGAATTTTCTTGTCTTGAAGATAAGTAAACACCTACAGATTAGAACTTAAAACCATAAAAATTCATAACTAAGTTTTTAAATCTAAAAAATAATCAAATTAAAAAATTTTCATCCATTCTTGCTTTTTGATGCAAATCAAAATTAAAAAAAGATTCAAAGGATTAAAAAACATTTCAAATCAATAAACTATGAAAACCCTCAGAAAAGAAAAAACTTGTTAAAAAAATGCTACAAAAACAACCCACTTTAGTAAAAAATGAAATATTCCTAACGCAAATAAATAAATCAAGGAAAATTCTTATACGCAACCTAAAAGTAATAACGCACGAGAAATTCATTATTTTCTTGGTTATTTATAAAAATAAGAATATTCCGCGAATATTATAAAAATCCTGGTATTCGAATGATACGGTTTATTTCGCGCATTTATCACAACGTGTTGCTGTTCTTCGCCGCTTTCACTCAAAGCGATGAGATAGCATCTTATGCCCGTGCACACGGTGTCACATTGCCCTCTCCGCCATTCAGACAATTCCCGACAGTCTTCCATATTTCCTCCATTTTTCTGCCGACTGACCTGACTAAACTAGTATCATTCCCCGAAGTGTTTCAGGATGAGAACGTATAACGATGAAAGGCAGTAACAAATCCCGCTGGGCAATCGCCGCTGGCATCATTGTGGTGGTCCTTGCCGCCGCCTGGTACTGGCACACTCAATCCGCCGAGCCTTCTACTCCGGCAGGCGCCAGCAGTCAGTCAAAACGCCCTGCGGGCGGGGGTCGTCACGGTATGCGAGGCGGCGCGCTGGCACCGGTTCAGGCGGCCACCGCGGTGAATAAAGCCGTTCCTCGCTATCTCACAGGCCTCGGGACCATTACCGCCGCCAACACCGTCACAGTACGCAGCCGCGTCGACGGTCAGCTCATGGCGATCCACTTCCAGGAAGGTCAGCAGGTGAAAGCTGGCGATTTACTGGCCGAGATCGACCCAAGCCAGTTCAAAGTCGCCCTTGCCCAGGCTCAGGGGCAGCTTGCCAAAGACAAAGCCACGCTCGCTAACGCCCGGCGCGATCTGGCGCGCTACCAGCAGCTGGTGAAAACCAACCTGGTCTCTCGTCAGGAGCTGGACACGCAGCAATCGCTGGTCAGCGAAACCCAGGGCACCATCAAAGCTGACGAAGCCGCGGTGGCCAGCGCACAGCTGCAGCTTGACTGGAGCCGCATCACCGCGCCAATTGACGGACGCGTTGGCCTCAAGCAGGTCGATATCGGCAACCAGATCTCAAGCGGAGATACCACGGGCATCGTGGTCATAACCCAGACCCACCCAATTGATTTAGTCTTCACTCTGCCGGAAAGCGAAATTGCGACGGTGGTGCAGGCGCAGAAAGCCGGAAAGGGGCTGGTGGTGGAAGCCTGGGACCGTACCAACAAGCAGAAATTGAGCGAAGGTTCTTTGCTTAGCCTGGATAACCAGATCGACACCACCACCGGCACCATCAAGCTGAAAGCGCGCTTTAACAACCAGGACGACGCCCTCTTCCCGAATCAGTTTGTAAATGCACGCATGCTGGTGGCGACGGAAGAAAACGCGGTGGTGATCCCCACCGCCGCGCTGCAGATGGGCAACGAAGGTAACTTCGTCTGGGTGCTGAACAGCGACAATAAAGTCAGCAAGCACCTGGTGAAAACCGGGATTCAGGACAGCCAGACGGTTGTGATCAGCGCCGGACTCTCTGCGGGCGACCGCGTGGTGACGGACGGTATCGATCGTCTGACCGAAGGCGCCAAAGTCGAAGTGGTTGAACCCGCGAAACAGGGAGCGAACTCCTGATGCAGGTCATGCCCCCAGGCGCAACAGGTGGGCCATCACGCCTGTTTATTCTGCGCCCTGTTGCCACCACGCTGCTGATGGTGGCGATCCTGCTCGCCGGGATTATTGGCTATCGCTTCCTGCCCGTCTCGGCGCTGCCGGAAGTGGATTACCCCACCATTCAGGTCGTTACCCTCTATCCTGGCGCCAGCCCGGATGTGGTGACCTCCGCCATTACCGCTCCGCTGGAACGCCAGTTTGGTCAGATGTCGGGCCTGAAACAGATGTCATCGCAAAGCTCCGGTGGGGCATCGGTGGTAACGCTGCAGTTCCAGCTCTCGCTGTCACTGGACGTGGCCGAGCAGGAGGTGCAGGCTGCGATCAACGCCGCCACCAACCTGCTGCCGTCAGACCTGCCTAACCCGCCGGTCTACAGCAAAGTAAACCCGGCGGATCCGCCAATCATGACCCTTGCTGTCACCTCTTCCGCCATGCCAATGACGCAGGTGGAAGACATGGTCGAAACCCGCGTGGCGCAGAAAATCTCCCAGGTCTCCGGCGTCGGGCTGGTAACGCTGGCGGGCGGACAACGCCCGGCGGTGCGCGTGAAGCTTAACGCGCAGGCCATCGCTGCGCTGGGGCTGACCAGCGAAACCATCCGCACCGCCATCAGCAACGCCAACGTTAACTCGGCGAAAGGCTCGCTGGACGGCCCCACCCGCGCCGTGACGCTCTCGGCTAACGATCAGATGCAGTCTGCCGATGAGTACCGTCAGCTGATTATTGCCTACCAGAACGGTGCGCCGGTACGTCTGGGTGACGTCACCACCGTTGAGCAAGGCGCAGAAAACAGCTGGCTGGGTGCGTGGGCCAACAAACAGCAGGCGATTGTGATGAACGTGCAGCGCCAGCCGGGCGCTAACATCATTGAAACCGCCGACAGCATTCGCACCATGCTCCCGCAGCTTATTGAAAGCCTGCCCAAATCGGTCACTGTGAAGGTGCTTTCCGACCGTACCACCAACATTCGCGCGTCGGTTACCGATACCCAGTTTGAGCTGATGCTGGCGATTGCGCTGGTGGTGATGATCATCTATCTGTTCCTGCGCAACGTACCGGCAACCATCATTCCCGCCGTTGCCGTGCCGCTCTCGCTGGTGGGAACATTTGCCGTGATGGTGTTCCTCGATTTTTCGATCAACAACCTGACGTTGATGGCGCTCACCATCGCCACCGGCTTCGTGGTGGATGATGCCATCGTTGTGATCGAGAACATCTCGCGCTATATCGAGAAAGGCGAAAAACCGCTGGCCGCTGCGCTGAAAGGTGCGGGCGAGATCGGATTTACCATTATCTCGCTGACCTTCTCGCTGATTGCGGTGCTGATCCCGCTGCTGTTTATGGGCGATATCGTCGGGCGACTGTTCCGCGAGTTTGCCGTCACGCTGGCGGTCGCCATTCTGATCTCTGCCGTGGTGTCGCTGACCCTGACGCCAATGATGTGCGCCCGCATGCTGAGCCATGAATCCCTGCGCAAGCAAAACCGTTTCTCTCGCGCCTCTGAGCGGATGTTCGAACGGATCATTGCCGCTTACGGCCGGGTGCTGGCAAAAGTGCTTAACCACCCGTGGGCGACGCTCGGCGTGGCGCTCGGCACGCTGGCACTCAGCGTCATGCTGTGGATCGTTATCCCGAAAGGCTTTTTCCCCATCCAGGACAACGGCATTATTCAGGGCACGCTTCAGGCGCCCCAGTCGGTCTCCTTCGCCAGTATGGCGCAGCGTCAGCAGCAGGTCTCTGACATCATCATGAAAGATCCGGCGGTGGAAAGCCTGACCGCGTATGTGGGCGTCGATGGCACCAACCCGTCGCTGAACAGTGCGCGTCTGCAGATCAACCTCAAGCCGCTGGATGACCGCGACGATCGGGTCAACGCCGTTATTGAGCGGCTGCAAACTGCCGTGGCGCGCGTGCCGGGCATTGAACTTTACCTGCAGCCAATTCAGGATTTGACCATCGATACCCAGGTCAGCCGCACGCAGTACCAGTTCACGCTTCAGGCGACCAGCCTTGATGCGCTGAGCACGTGGGTACCGCAACTGGTCAACAAACTCAAGGCGCTGCCGCAGCTTTCTGACGTCAGCAGCGACTGGCAGGACAAAGGGCTGGCGGCATATGTGAATGTCAATCGCGATACTGCCAGCCGGCTGGGCATCACCATGTCCGACGTGGACAACGCGCTCTATAACGCCTTTGGTCAGCGCCTCATCTCCACCATTTATACCCAGGCGAATCAGTATCGCGTGGTGCTGGAACACAACACCGATAACACGCCCGGCCTGGCCGCGCTGGACTCGGTGCGCCTGACCAGCAAAGACGGTGGTATTGTGCCGTTAAGCGCCATAGCCAGCGTGGAGGAGCGTTATACGCCGCTGTCGATTAACCATCTCGATCAGTTCCCGTCCACCACCATCTCGTTCAACGTACCGGACAACTATTCGCTGGGTGAAGCGGTCGAGGCCATTCTGGGCGCGGAGAAAGAACTCAACTTCCCGTCTGATATTCAGACCCAGTTCCAGGGCAGCACCCTGGCGTTCCAGGCTGCGCTGGGCAATACCATCTGGCTGATCGTGGCTGCCGTGGTGGCGATGTACATCGTCCTTGGGGTGCTGTACGAAAGCTTTATCCACCCAATCACCATCCTCTCTACCCTGCCGACTGCCGGGGTGGGTGCGCTACTGGCCCTGATGCTGGCGGGCAGCGAACTGGACGTCATCGCCATTATCGGCATCATTCTGCTTATCGGGATCGTGAAGAAAAACGCCATCATGATGATCGACTTCGCCCTTGCCGCCGAGCGCGAGCAGGGCATGTCGCCGCGAGACGCCATCTTCCAGGCCTGTCTGTTGCGTTTTCGTCCGATCCTGATGACCACGCTCGCCGCCCTGCTGGGCGCGCTGCCGCTGATGCTCAGCACCGGCGTCGGTGCAGAGCTGCGCCGTCCGCTGGGTATCGGCATGGTCGGTGGTCTGCTGGTGAGCCAGGTGCTGACGCTGTTCACCACGCCGGTGATTTACCTGCTGTTTGACCAACTGGCCCTGTGGACCAAAAGCCGCTTCCCCAAACGTGAAGAGGAGGCGTAAGTGAAGTTTTTCGCCCTCTTCATTTACCGCCCGGTGGCGACGATTTTAATCTCGCTCGCCATTACGCTGTGCGGCGTGCTGGGCTTCCGCCTGCTGCCGGTGGCCCCCCTGCCGCAGGTGGATTTTCCGGTGATCATGGTCAGCGCATCGCTGCCGGGCGCGTCGCCAGAGACCATGGCCTCGTCGGTTGCCACGCCACTGGAACGCTCGCTCGGGCGAATTGCGGGGGTCAACGAGATGACCTCCAGCAGCTCGCTCGGCAGCACGCGCATCATTCTGGAGTTCAGCTTCGACCGGGATATTAACGGTGCGGCGCGCGACGTGCAGGCGGCGATCAACGCCGCGCAAAGCCTGCTGCCGAGCGGAATGCCAAGCCGCCCGACCTACCGTAAAGCCAACCCGTCCGACGCGCCGATTATGATCCTGACGCTGACCTCGGACACCTATTCCCAGGGGCAGCTCTACGACTTTGCGTCGACCCAGCTGGCGCAGACGATCTCACAAATAAACGGCGTGGGTGACGTGAGCGTTGGCGGTAGCTCCCTGCCCGCCGTGCGCGTCGGCCTGAACCCGCAGGCGCTGTTTAACCAGGGCGTGTCGCTGGATGATGTGCGCTCCGCCATCAGCAGCGCCAACGTGCGCAGGCCGCAGGGGGCGATAGAGAGCAACAGCCACCGCTGGCAGATCCAGACCAACGACGAGCTCAAAACCGCCGCCGAATATCAGCCGCTCATCATCCACTACAATAACGGCGCGGCGGTACGTTTAAGCGACGTAGCCAGCGTCACCGACTCGGTGCAGGACGTGCGCAACGCCGGGATGACCAACGCCAAACCGGCCATCTTGCTGATGATCCGCAAGCTGCCGGAAGCCAATATTATTGAAACGGTAAACAGCATTCGCGCGCGTCTGCCGGAGTTACAGAAGACCATTCCGGCCGCTATTGATCTGCAGATTGCCCAGGATCGTTCGCCGACCATTCGCGCCTCGCTTGAAGAGGTGGAACAGACGCTGGTGATCTCCGTCGGGCTGGTGATCCTGGTGGTGTTCCTGTTTCTGCGCTCGGGCCGCGCAACGCTTATTCCCGCCGTTGCGGTACCGGTGTCGCTGATTGGTACCTTCGCCGCCATGTACCTGTGCGGCTTTAGCCTGAACAACCTGTCGCTGATGGCGCTGACCATCGCCACCGGCTTTGTGGTGGATGACGCCATCGTGGTGCTGGAGAATATTTCCCGCCATCTGGAAGCCGGGGTAAAACCGCTGCAGGCCGCCCTGCAGGGCACGCGCGAAGTGGGCTTTACGGTGCTCTCCATGAGCCTGTCGCTGGTGGCGGTCTTCCTGCCGCTGCTGCTGATGGGCGGGCTGCCGGGGCGACTTCTGCGCGAATTTGCCGTCACCCTTTCGGTGGCTATCGGCATCTCGCTGATTATCTCGCTAACGCTCACGCCAATGATGTGCGGCTGGATGCTAAAGCGCAGCAAACCGCACTCGCAGCCGCGTCGTAAAGGGTTTGGCCGTTTCCTGTTGGCAATGCAGGAAGGGTACGGAAAATCGCTGAAGTGGGTGCTCAACCATACGCGGCTGGTTGGTCTGGTGCTTGTCGGCACCATCGCGCTCAACATCTGGCTGTATATCTCCATCCCGAAAACCTTCTTCCCTGAGCAGGACACCGGCGTGCTGATGGGCGGCATCCAGGCTGACCAGAGTATTTCCTTCCAGGCGATGCGCGGCAAGCTGCAGGATTTTATGAAGATCATCCGCGAAGACAAGGCGGTGGATAACGTCACCGGCTTTACCGGCGGGTCACGCGTTAACAGCGGGATGATGTTTATCACCCTTAAGCCGCGCGGCGAGCGCAATGAAACGGCGCAGCAGGTGATAGACCGGCTGCGAATGAAGCTCGCCAAAGAGCCAGGCGCCAACCTGTTTTTGATGGCCGTTCAGGATATCCGCGTGGGCGGACGTCAGGCGAACGCCAGCTACCAGTACACCCTGCTCTCTGACGATCTGGCCGCGCTGCGCGAGTGGGAGCCCAAAATCCGTAAAGCGCTGGCCGCCCTGCCGCAGCTGGCGGACGTGAACTCCGATCAGCAGGACAACGGGGCAGAGATGGCGTTGACCTACGATCGTGAAACCATGTCGCGGCTGGGCATTAACGTTGAAGCCGCCAACAGTCTGCTGAACAACGCCTTTGGCCAGCGCGAGATTTCCACCATCTATCAGCCAATGAACCAGTACAAGGTGGTGATGGAAGTGGACCCGCGCTATACCCAGGACATCAGCGCGCTGGATAAAATGTTTGTCATTAACAACGACGGTAAAGCGATCCCGCTCTCTTACTTCGCCAGCTGGCGGCCCGCTAACGCGCCGCTCTCTGTGAACCATCAGGGGTTGTCGGCAGCGTCCACAATCTCCTTTAACCTGCCCACCGGCTCGTCGCTTTCCGAGGCCAGCGAGGCCATCGACCGTGCCATGACCCAGCTCGGCGTGCCCTCGACCGTGCGCGGCAGTTTTGCCGGGACCGCGCAGGTCTTCCAGGAGACGATGAATTCGCAGGTGATTTTGATTCTGGCGGCCATTGCCACGGTCTATATCGTGCTTGGCGTGCTGTATGAGAGCTATGTTCATCCGCTGACCATTCTCTCGACGCTACCATCGGCAGGCGTGGGGGCGTTGCTGGCGCTGGAGCTGTTTGGCGCGCCCTTTAGCCTCATCGCCTTAATCGGGATCATGCTGTTAATTGGTATTGTGAAGAAAAACGCCATCATGATGGTGGACTTTGCGCTGGAGGCTCAGCGTAACGGCAACCTGACGCCAGAAGAGGCGATTTTCCAGGCCTGCCTGCTGCGTTTTCGTCCGATCATGATGACCACGCTGGCGGCGCTGTTTGGCGCGCTGCCGCTGGTGATCTCCGGTGGTGATGGTTCAGAGCTGCGCCAGCCGCTGGGGATCACTATTGTCGGTGGGCTGGTGATGAGTCAGCTCCTGACGCTCTACACCACGCCGGTGGTCTATCTGTTCTTTGACCGCCTGCGGCTGCGTTTTTCACGTAAAGACAGAACTACGGTGACCGGGTAAATGACTGATCTTCCCAGTAACGTTCGCTGGCAATTATGGATAGTGGCCTTCGGCTTTTTTATGCAGTCGCTGGATACCACCATCGTCAACACCGCCCTCCCCTCAATGGCAAAAAGCCTGGGGGAGAGCCCGCTGCACATGCATATGGTGATTGTCTCCTACGTGCTGACCGTTGCCGTGATGCTCCCTGCCAGCGGCTGGCTGGCGGACAAAGTGGGGGTGCGCAATATCTTCTTCACCGCTATCGTGCTGTTTACCGCGGGGTCGCTGTGTTGCGCGATGGCGAATACGCTGGATCAGTTGATAATGGCACGCGTTCTGCAGGGCGTCGGTGGGGCTATGATGGTGCCAGTCGGGCGACTGACGGTGATGAAAATCGTCCCGCGCGAGCAGTATATGGCGGCAATGACTTTTGTGACCTTACCAGGCCAGGTGGGTCCGCTGCTTGGTCCGGCGCTGGGCGGGATACTCGTGGAATATGCCTCCTGGCACTGGATTTTCCTCATCAACCTGCCGGTGGGCATTATTGGTGCTATCGCCACCCTGGCGTTGATGCCCAACTACACCCTGCAGACGCGGCGCTTTGATGTAATCGGTTTTCTGTTGCTCGCCACCGGTATGGCGACGCTGACCCTCGCTCTCGATGGGCAAAAAGGGCTGGGAATCTCCTCACTGACGCTCGCCATTCTGATCGTTATCGGGATGAGCGCCATTCTGTGGTATCTGTGGCATGCCAGAGGAAACGACCGGGCGCTGTTCAGCCTGACGCTGTTTAAAAACCCTACCTACCGGCTTGGCCTGTTCGGAAGTTTTGCGGGGCGCGTGGGCAGCGGCATGCTGCCGTTTATGACGCCCGTGTTCCTGCAAATCGGTATGGGTTTTTCACCGTTTCACGCGGGGCTGATGATGATCCCGATGGTGCTGGGCAGCATGGGAATGAAGCGCATTGTGGTGCAGGTGGTTAACCGCTTTGGCTATCGCCACGTGCTGGTGGCCGCCACGCTGGGGCTGGCACTGGTCAGCCTGCTGTTTATGGCCGTAGCGCTGATGGGCTGGTACTACGCCCTGCCGCTGGTGCTGTTCTGCCAGGGCATTATTAACTCCATGCGCTTCTCGTCGATGAACACCCTGACGCTGAAGGATCTGCCGGACGAGCTGGCAAGCAGCGGCAACAGTCTGCTGTCGATGATCATGCAGCTCTCCATGAGCGTGGGGGTCACCATTGCCGGTTTACTGCTCGGCATGTACGGTCAGCATCATCTCAGCGTCGACACGCCGGTGGCGCATCAGGTCTTTTTATACACGTATCTCAGCATGGCGGTTATCATCGCCCTGCCCGCTTTCATCTTCGCCCGTGTGCCGGATGATACCCGTAAGAACGTCGTTATCCGGCGCAGTAAGAGGAGTGGATCATGAAATTCTGGCGTCCGGGCATTACCGGTAAGCTCTTTCTGGCAATTTTTGCCACCTGTATTGTCCTGCTGATCACCATGCACTGGGCCGTGCGGCTCAGCTTTGAGCGCGGTTTTATCGATTACATTAAGCATGGTAATGAGCAGCGCCTGCAGGGTTTGAGCGATGCACTGAGCGAGCAGTATGCCCAGCACGGGAACTGGCGTTTTTTACGTAACAATGACCGTTTTATCTTCCAGATCCTGCGCTCGCTGGAGCACGATAGCGGCGATGACCGCCCCGGCCCGGGCATGCCGCCCCACGGCTGGCGCACCCAGTTCTGGGTGATCGACCAGGATATGCGCACGCTGGTTGGCCCACGTGCGCCCATCCCCCCGGACGGCACCCGGCGGGCAATCAAAGTGAATAACGCCACCGTCGGCTGGGTTATCGCCTCGCCAGTGGAACGCCTGACGCGCAACACCGATATCAACTTCGATCGTCAGCAGCGCCGGGCCAGTTGGCTGATCGTCATCCTCTCCACGCTGCTGGCCGCGCTTGCCACCTTCCCGCTGGCGCGGGGCCTGCTCGCCCCGGTGAAAAGGCTGGTGGAAGGCACGCATAAACTGGCCGCCGGGGATTTTTCCACCCGCGTAGACACGCGCAGCCAGGATGAGCTGGGCAAGCTGGCGCAGGATTTTAACCAGCTCGCCAGTACGCTGGAGAAAAACCAGCAGATGCGTCGCGATTTTATGGCCGATATTTCGCACGAGCTGCGCACCCCGCTGGCAGTGCTGCGCGGCGAACTGGAGGCCATTCAGGACGGCGTGCGCAAGTTCACGCCCGAATCCGTGGCCTCGCTGCAGGCGGAAGTGGGTACGCTGACCAAACTGGTAGACGATCTGCACCAGCTCTCCATGTCAGACGAAGGGGCGCTGGCCTACCAGAAAGCACCGGTGGATGTGATCAACATTCTGGAGGTTATCAGCGGGGCTTTCCGCGAGCGTTTTGCCAGCCGCAACCTGACCATTGACCTATCCCTGCCGGACAGCGCGGTGGTGTTTGGCGATAAAGATCGTCTGATGCAGCTCTTCAACAACCTGCTGGAAAACAGCCTGCGCTACACCGACAGCGGTGGCGGACTGCACATCTCCGGCAGACAGGAAAACGGCCGCTTCGCCCTCACCTTTGCCGACTCCGCTCCCGGCGTGCAGGATGCGCAGCTGGAAAAACTGTTTGAACGTTTTTATCGCACCGAAGGCTCCCGCAACCGTGCCAGCGGCGGCTCCGGGCTGGGACTGGCGATTTGCGTTAATATCGTCGAGGCGCACAATGGCACCCTGCGTGCCGCCCATTCGCCTTTTGGCGGGGTTAGCATTACAGTAGAGTTACCGCTGGAACGGGATTTATCGAGAGAAGCATGACCGAATTACCGATTGACGAAAACACGCCACGCATTTTGATTGTGGAAGACGAGCCTAAGCTTGGGCAGTTACTGATCGACTATTTACGTGCGGCCAGCTACGCCCCGTCGCTTATCAGCCATGGCGATCAGGTGTTACCGTACGTGCGCCAGACGCCGCCGGATCTGATCCTGCTGGATCTGATGCTCCCCGGCACCGATGGCCTTACCCTGTGCCGGGAAATTCGTCGCTTCTCCGACGTGCCGATCGTCATGGTGACGGCAAAAATCGAAGAGATCGACCGCCTGCTGGGACTCGAAATTGGCGCGGACGATTACATCTGCAAACCCTACAGCCCGCGTGAAGTGGTCGCCCGCGTGAAAACCATTCTGCGTCGCTGTAAGCCGCAGCGCGAGCTTCAGGTGCTGGACGCCGAAAGCCCGCTGATTGTTGATGAGAGCCGCTTCCAGGCCAGCTGGCGCAGCAAGCTTCTCGATCTCACGCCTGCTGAGTTCCGCCTGCTGAAAACCCTTTCCCACGAGCCGGGGAAAGTGTTCTCTCGCGAGCAGCTGCTCAACCACCTGTATGACGATTACCGCGTAGTGACAGACCGCACCATCGACAGCCACATCAAAAACCTGCGCCGTAAGCTGGAGGCGCTCGACGCCGAACAGTCATTTATTCGCGCGGTGTATGGCGTGGGATACCGCTGGGAAGCGGATGCGTGCAGGATTGCATAGCTAAACGCCCCCTCACCCTAACCCTCTCCCCAAAGGGGTGAGGGGCAAAGCTTTACCTCCCTGCCCCGCAGCGCTACAATGCCCGCCCTTAAAGTGGGGGATCTCCCCTTACCGCTGCACCTGGTGCACGCGGATCTGACCTGTCATCAGAACGAGAATAAACATGTTTAAACCGGAACTCCTTTCCCCGGCGGGAACGCTGCAAAATATGCGTTACGCTTTCGCCTATGGTGCCGACGCCGTCTACGCGGGCCAGCCGCGCTACTCGCTGCGCGTGCGCAACAACGAATTCAACCACGAGAATCTGCAGCTCGGCATCAACGAAGCGCATGCCCTGGGCAAAAAATTCTACGTGGTGGTCAACATCGCGCCGCACAACGCCAAGCTGAAGACGTTCATCCGTGACCTGAAGCCGGTGGTGGATATGGGGCCGGACGCGCTGATCATGTCGGATCCGGGTTTAATCATGCTGGTTCGGGAGAACTTCCCGGAGATGGATATTCACCTCTCCGTGCAGGCTAACGCCGTGAACTGGGCGACGGTCAAATTCTGGAAACAGATGGGGCTGACCCGCGTCATTCTGTCGCGTGAACTTTCCCTCGACGAAATTGAAGAGATCCGCACCCAGGTGCCGGATATGGAAATCGAAATTTTCGTTCACGGTGCGCTGTGCATGGCCTACTCCGGGCGTTGCCTGCTCTCCGGTTACATCAACAAGCGCGACCCGAACCAGGGGACCTGCACCAACGCCTGCCGCTGGGAATATAATGTCCAGGAAGGCAAAGAGGACGATATCGGTAATATCGTCCACAAGCATGAGCCAATCCCGGTTACGAACGTTGAGCCTACGCTGGGCATCGGCGCGCCAACCGACAGCGTGTTTATGATTGAAGAGGCCAAACGTCCGGGCGAGTACATGACCGCCTTTGAAGACGAGCATGGCACGTACATCATGAACTCAAAAGATCTGCGCGCCGTCGCCCACGTTGAACGTCTGACCCAGATGGGCGTGCACTCCCTGAAAATTGAAGGCCGCACCAAATCCTATTACTACTGCGCGCGTACCGCACAGGTGTACCGCAAAGCGATTGACGACGCGGCAGCCGGTAAACCGTTCGACACCAGCCTGCTGGAAACTCTGGAAGGTCTGGCGCACCGCGGCTATACCGAAGGTTTCCTGCGTCGTCATACCCATGACGATTATCAGAACTACGAGCACGGCTATTCTGTGTCCGAGCGTCAGCAGTCTGTCGGCGATTTTACCGGCGAGCGCAAAGGTGCGCTGGCCGCCGTGGCGGTGAAAAACAAGTTCACCAAAGGCGACAGCCTGGAGCTGATGACCCCACAGGGCAACATGAACTTCACGCTGGAACACCTGGAGAACGGCAAAGGCGAAGCGATTGAGGTTGCGCCGGGCAATGGCCATACCGTCTGGCTGCCGGTACCGGAAGAGGTGGAGCTGGAGTTTGCCCTGCTGATGCGCAATTTCAACGGTGAAAGCACCCGAAATCCGCATAGTAAATAGTCAACCAGGGAAATTTTTTCGCGCCGGGAAAATTCTTAGAATCGGATCACATACCGCTTCGTTCAATACGGGTATTATCCCCAGCGCTGAAAAACATAACCCATAAATGCTAGCTGTACCAGGAACCACCTCCTTAGCCCGCGTAATCTCCCTTACGTGGGCTTATTTTTTTGCTTTAATAAAACGATTTGTTCTTAATCATGCTCATATATTGACCACCTCATTATATATCCCGCATCTGTGCTGAAGGATCCCCACAAACTTAGCGCTACCCTGCTTCGTCAGATACAAGATATCAGGTCGCTTTTGATGCCTGGGCATCAGGAGACCCAAACCGAGATATGCGCGACTTAAACACGGGAAAATTGCGAAAAAGGACATAAAAAAACCGGCATATTGAGTGCCGGTTTTATGGATTCATTCAGGCGTCAATTCTGCCATGAAATGATGTCGTCCAGACCTGAGAGCAGGTCTGGAAAATAGCTTTCATCAATATCGAAGGAATCCTCAAGCGTAATACTGTCAGCATGGTTTTCAGGCTTCAGTACCAGGCTGACGCCAACAGCCCCGGCAAAATGTGCCTGATGAAACTTAAGCATAACCTGCTCAAATGCCGAGGTTAAATTAATATCCTTAAATTTCGCCCCTGTCTTTAAGGCCTGATGAAAACTATGGATATCATGCCTGAATTGCTCTAACTGACCGACAAAAAACTCTGCAGCAAACGCCGTTTTTAAGGCAGGGATTGAGAATTCAACCCATACCATAATACGGCTATAAGCTGGCTCCTCGGGCTCAGTCAGCCTTTCATAAGGCGTTAATTTAAGGTGTCTGTCACCGCTTGTGATGTCTATCATGATCCCCCCTTACGGCATGTACTGAAAATGCATGATAGTCCAGTCAGTTTCTCTGACCAAAACCTCAAGACGATAAGACTTATAAATATAAGTGCCTTTATTTTGCCTGTCTTCCACAAGCTTATACATACGCGCTTCGTACCGGAAAAGCCCAGGCTTTTTTAGTGGGTCTGACGTTCTGGTACCATAGCGAATGGCCTTTTCCTGAATCTGTAACGGCACATAACGACCTGGGGTCAGCATGTGTTTTGCCGATGACTCGCTCATCCTGAGGGCGCGCGCTGATAAGCCTAATTTAAGGCGGCCACGCAAGAGACTGATGGTAGCCTCACTGAGCCTCACCGTTACGGCGGTTTTGACACCACTCTCCAGTAACGCCTTACCTGCCCGAAAAAGACGAAATGCACCAAAGGCAATTAAAGCGAGGTCTGTTGGGTCAATCAGTGGGGCTTCTAATGGCGCTTCTTCCAGCCTGACAAACATGCCGTCGGCATCGTAAATCTGCCATAAACCGGGAGCCTGTGCGACAGAATAACCAATACACATCCCGCTTTCGTCATCAACAATGGGTTTTGAGTTCAGTGGAGGGTTGCGGGGTCGAAATTCGAAATATTCACCGGCGGGCAATGTTGACTGGAAGGTGTAGAAACGTCCTGGCGCGTCTGTAATTAATCCAACGCTCATTGTCATGATTTCCTTTTGGGCTAACCTGTAGGGTCATCATAATGGACGTTTTTACTTCAATCTACCTTTCTTAACTCTGGTTTTATCGACTTAGAAGCCAACGCCTCGCGGGGCCCATTGTTCAACACCACCAGCGATGAAACAGAGTTTTCAACACCGGGGGCGTTTGCTATCGTCGACGTGGCGCAGGAATCATTGCAGTTGCTCTTAGCGTGAGTTGTTAAACACCATTTCAAATTCCTCAGCCTTTGTTGGAAGCGCTATCTCAGGTAATACCAGGAATCCGCAGAATGTTGTACAAACGGGTAAATATGTTTTCGGTTTAATTCAGTCTTTTTCATTTACAGGAAGTTATTAACCCAGCCATGATGAAATACATTAAAAATAGCCTTGCATTAAGTGCTGTGGTTACAAGTAAAATGGCGACCGATGATCTACAGCAGCTTGAGTCATTAAAAGAAGAGTTAAAAGCGCAATTTGGCGTTCCTGTGGGTGTACATATGACAGGAATTCCTTTGGCATTGAGTACCTTACTTGCTATTTTTTGCTACGCCATGCTGCAGGTTTCCCTCTGGTTGGTGCTGTTTCGCTGGCTTGAATTGCCAGAGTTTAAAGTCATGATGGGAGTATTCAGTGCAGCAAGTGTGTATTGTCTGGCAGTGATGAGCACGATGTTTATGACGACAAGGGGTTCTTTGTCTGGATATAAACTGCATATTTTTGTCATTACGCTGACAGGCTTGATGAGCATCGTTTATTTCCTCTCGACATGGATTTCGCTTTTATTCGGCCCCGTTGACAATTACACGCCGCAAATAACCTCTTTATTGGGTCTGGGATTTTTCTGTCTGAACATCATGTGGATGAATACATCGATTTTTTACCGTTCCATTGCGCTAACGCTACATAACCGTGTCTGGCGTAAGCAGTTGAAAATTGAGGCAAAGCAAATGTCAGGGCTCAAACGATAACCGCAATTGACAGGAGCATGCTATGTAAGCGCTACGGGCTTCGTTTGGCGGTATAACGGCCCCGCTTACGCGGCCTTATTTTTCCCTTTCATCCTGTTCTTACCCGCTTTTTTCGTCACTGCTATACACTCTTACTAACGCTAAAAAAGGGAGCAGCGAGGATGGCAACCTATCCAGACAGTTTATTGATTCTCAATGGTAAAAGTGCAGGCAACGATCTGCTGCGTCAGGTAATCACTGATTTACGGGAAGACGGGGCGCGGATCCATGTACGGGTCACGTGGGAAAAAGGCGACGCGGCACGGTATATCCATGAAGGCCTGACGTTGGGTGTCGAGACTATTATCTCCGGCGGCGGCGACGGCACCATCAATGAGATCGCCTCTGCGCTTGTCGACCTGCCCACCGAAGACCGCCCGGTGATGGGCATTTTACCGCTCGGTACCGCCAATGATTTTGCCACCAGCGCTGGCATTCCGGAGGAGTTAAGTAAAGCCCTGCAACTGGCGATCCTCGGTAAAGCTACCGCCGTGGACATTGCGCAGGTGAATGACAAAACCTGCTTTATCAACATGGCGACGGGCGGGTTCGGCACGCGGATCACCAGCGAAACGCCGGAAAAACTCAAAGCGGCGCTGGGCGGTGTCTCTTATCTGATCCACGGCCTGATGCGCATGGACACCCTCAAGCCTGACCGCTGTGAAATTCGCGGCGAGGATTTCCAGTGGCAGGGAGACGCGCTGGTGATTGGCATTGGCAACGGTCGTCAGGCAGGCGGCGGGCAGCAGCTTTGCCCGGAGGCGCTGATTAATGACGGTCAGCTTCAGCTGCGTATTTTCACCGGCGACGGCCTACTGCCCGCGCTATTTACCACGCTGACGCAGCCCGAAGAGAGCCCAAACATTATTGCCGGAAAATCCGCGTGGTTCGAAGTGAATGCCCCGCACGGGATGACGTTTAATCTGGATGGGGAACCGTTGAGCGGGGAGCATTTCCGCATAGAGGTATTGCCCGGCGCGCTGCTGTGCCGGTTGCCGCCGGATTGTGTGCTTCTGCGCTAACCCCCTCACCCCAGCCCTCTCCCAAAGGGAGAGGGAGAGTGAGGTGTCAGGCGATCGTCACTTTGCTGTCCAGATAAACATCCTGAACTGCATTGATCAGCTTCACGCCGTCAGCCATCGATTTCTTAAACGCTTTACGGCCAAGTATCAGCCCCATACCGCCTGCGCGTTTGTTGATAACCGCCGTGCGCACCGCGTCAGACAGGTCAGTATCTCCACCCGCCGCACCGCCGGAGTTAATCAGCCCGGCGCGTCCCATGTAGCAGTTCGCCAGCTGGTAGCGCACCAGGTCGATCGGGTTATCGCTGGTCAGTTTGCTGTAGACACGGTCATCGGTATAACCGAAGTTCACCGCCTTATAGCCGCCGTTATTCTCGGCCATTTTCTGCTTCACGATGTCAGCGCCAATGGTTGCGGCCAGGTGGTTCGCCTGACCGGTCAGGTCAGCTGAGACGTGGTAGTCCACCCCGTCTTTTTTAAACGCGGAGTTACGCAGATACGCCCACAGCACGGTCACCATCCCGAGTTCATGGGCGCGTTCAAAGGCGGCGGAAATCTCTTCAATCTGACGACGGGACTGCTCAGAGCCGAAGTAGATCGTTGCCCCAACCGCTACTGCGCCCATATTGAACGCCTGCTCCACGCTGGCGTAGAGGGTCTGGTCATATTCGGTTGGGTAGCTGAGCGTCTCGTTGTGGTTCAGTTTGACGAGGAAAGGAATGCGGTGGGCATAACGCCGTGAAACAGACGCCAGCACGCCATAGGTAGAGGCCACACAGTTACAGCCTGCTTCAATCGCCAGCTCAACAATGTTCTTCGGATCAAAGTAGAGCGGATTGGCTGCAAAGGAGGCGCCTGCCGAGTGCTCAACGCCCTGGTCAACCGGCAGAATCGAGAGATACCCGGTACCGCCCAGCCGCCCGGTATTATAGAGCGTCTGCATATTTCGCAGCACGGCCGGTGGACGGTTGTTATCCACCATCACGCGATCAACGTAGTCGTGGCCGGGCAGATAAAGCTGGTCGGCTGGAATGGTCATACAACGATGCTGTAAAAGGCTGTCGGCGTCTTTGCCAAGCAACTGCGCAATATCAGTCATAGCGATGCTCCCGTAATTCCGACGTCATGTCGGTGAGTGTTTATCCAGACCCACTTTTTTATGGGCAGACTAAGCCTGGTACCGACTTAACAGATTTTCCAGCATTTGCATTTTTTTTCAGCACAATCTGCTGGCTCGATTCGTGTACAACAAAACTGTTACATTGATCAAACAATCACCACAAAGGTATTTTAAAGGTATTATTGAATGGTATGTTAAAGGCGTACTCTCACTGACATGCAGGATTAAACAATGAAAACGAAAGTCCAACTGTCATTCATGATGTTTGTTGAATGGTTTATCTGGGGAGCGTGGTTTGTGCCGCTGTGGCTGTGGCTGAGCAAAAGCGGCTTTACCGCGGGGGAGATTGGCTGGTCCTATGCCTGTACGGCCATTGCGGCGATCCTGTCGCCTATTCTCGTCGGCTCGCTGACCGACCGCTTCTTTGCCGCCCAGAAAGTGCTGGCGGTTCTGATGTTTGCAGGTGCCATTCTGATGTACTTCGCCGCACAGCAAACCCAGTTCAGCACCTTCTTCCCGTTGCTGCTGGCCTACTCTCTTACCTATATGCCCACCATTGCGCTGACCAACAGTATTGCCTTCGCCAACGTCGATGACGTGGAAGCCGATTTCCCGCGTATTCGCGTGATGGGCACTATCGGCTGGATCGCCTCCGGTCTGGCATGCGGGTTCCTGCCGCAGATGCTGGGCTATAGCGATATCTCTGATACCAATATTCCGCTGCTGATGACCGCTGCCAGCTCTGCCCTGCTGGGCGTGTTTGCCCTTTTCCTGCCGAATACGCCGCCGAAAAGTACCGGCAAGCTGGATTTCAAAGTGATGCTCGGTCTGGACGCGCTGATCCTGCTGCGCGACAAAAACTTCCTGGTATTCTTCTTCTGCTCTTTCCTGTTCGCGATGCCGCTGGCCTTCTATTACATCTTCGCCAACGGCTATCTCACCGAAGTGGGGATGAAAAACGCCACCGGCTGGATGACGCTCGGCCAGTTCTCTGAAATCTTCTTTATGCTGGCGCTGCCGTTCTTCACTAAACGCTTTGGTATTAAGAAGGTCTTACTGCTGGGCCTGCTCACGGCCGCCATCCGCTACGGTTTCTTTGTTTACGGCGGCGCGGAACAATACTTCACCTATGCGTTGCTGTTCCTCGGCATTCTGCTGCACGGGGTGAGCTACGACTTCTACTATGTAACCGCGTATATCTACGTGGATAAAAAAGCGCCGGCGCATATGCGTACGGCTGCGCAAGGCCTGATTACGCTGTGCTGTCAGGGCTTTGGTAGCCTGCTGGGTTACCGCCTGGGCGGCGTGATGATGGAAAAAATGTTCGCTTACAAAGAGCCGGTGAATGGGCTGACCTTCAACTGGGCCGGAATGTGGACATTCGGTGCGATCATGATTGCCGTGATCGCCGTGCTGTTTATGCTGTTTTTCCGCGAATCGGACAAAGAGATCACCGCAATTGAGGTGGTTGATGGCGATGCTGCGCTGACACAAGGGGAAGTTAAATGAAACAAGAACGTATTCTCGGTGCTCTTTACGGGCAGGCGTTAGGGGATGCGATGGGTATGCCCTCTGAGCTGTGGCCAAGAAAGCGCGTAAAAGCGCACTTCGGCTGGATCGACCGCTTCTTACCCGGCCCGGCAGAGAATAACGCGGCCTGCTATTTTAAGCGCGCGGAGTTTACCGATGATACTTCGATGGCGCTGTGCCTGGCCGATGCGATTATCGAATGCGACGGGGAGATTGACGCGGATATCATCGGCAAACACATCCTGAACTGGGCGCTGGATTTCGATGCCTTTAATAAAAACGTGCTGGGTCCCACCTCAAAAATCGCGCTTAACGCCATCCGCGACGGCAAACCCGTCAGTGAACTGGACAACAACGGTGTGACCAACGGGGCGGCGATGCGGGCTTCCCCGCTGGGCTGCCTGCTACCGGCGACGCGGCTGGAACATTTTGTCGGGCAGGTCGCGCTGGCCTCCAGCCCGACGCATAAATCGGACCTCGCCATCGCCGGGGCCGTGGTGATTGCCTGGGCGGTTTCGCGCGCCATCGACGGTGAGCGCTGGCAGAACATCGTCGATGCCCTGCCCGGCATTGCCCGCTACGCACAGGAGGCGAATACCACCACCTTCAGCGCCTCGCTGGCGGCTCGTATTGAACTGGCGCTTAAGACCGTGCGGGAAGCCCACGGTATCGACTCCGCCAGCGAGCAGGTTTATCAGCTTATTGGTGCGGGCACCAGCACCATTGAGTCCGTTCCGGCGGCGATTGCGATGGTGGAGCTGGCCGGCACGGACCCTAACCGCTGCGCGATTTTGTGCGCCAACCTCGGTGGTGATACAGACACCATCGGGGCGATGGCAACGGCCATCTGCGGGGCACTGCACGGCGTGCAGGCAATTGACCCGGCGCTGAAGGATGAACTCGATACCGAAAACCGGCTCGATTTTGACTACTATTGCGAAAAACTGCTGCACTACCGGGAGCAAAGGGAGGGCGTATGAGTACGTTAGCCCAGCGTCTTGAAACATTACAGGCCACACGCCCGGTCACGGTGCTGGGCGCGGCGGTCATCGACGTGATCGCCGACGCGTACGCCCTGCCCTGGCGCGGATGCGATATCGAGCTGAAACAACAAGGGGTGAATATCGGCGGCTGTGCGCTGAATATTGCCATCGCCCTGAAGCGGCTCGGCATTGCGGCGCAAAACGCCCTGCCCGTCGGCCACGGCGTATGGGCGGAGATCATCCGTAACGCCATGGCAAGACAGGATCTGCACAGCGCCGTGGAGGCCGAAGCGGGCGATAACGGCTGGTGTCTGGCGCTGGTAGAGCCTGACGGCGAACGCACCTTTATGTCGTTTAGCGGCGTGGAGAACCAGTGGCAGCCGCACTGGCTGGATGGGCTGAACGTCCCACCGGGTAGCCTGGTGTATCTGTCCGGCTATCAGCTGGCATCGCCATCGGGCGAACTGCTCACACGCTGGCTGGAGTCGCTGGAAAACGTCACCGCGTTTATCGATTTTGGCCCCCGCATTGCTGATATTCCCGACGCGCTGATGGCGCGGATCATGGCCCTGAAACCTATCGTGTCGCTCAATCGTCAGGAGGCGCAGATTGCCGCAGAGCGCGCTGGCATGGACGTTGATACCTTAGGCGTGCAGTGGCAGCACCGTTATGGCGCCGCGCTAATTATTCGTCACGACAAAGATGGCGCAGCCTGGTATGAAGGCGACGCATCGGGTTATGTTCCTGCGTTTCCCGCCACCGTCGTCGATACCATTGGCGCAGGCGACAGCCATGCGGGCGGTACGCTTGCCGGTCTGGCGGCAGGATGGCGTCTGGCGGATGCCGTGACGCTGGGAAATGCCGTGGCGGCCTGGGTGGTCAGCCACCGCGGCGGGGATTGCGCGCCGACGCGCGAGGCATTACTCCTCGCACACAAAGACGTATAGGTCGCTGCGACAGTAGCTGATGCTGTACTCAATCGGCCGGTGCTGCTGGTCAAGCGCAACCTGCTTGATCACCAGTACCGGTATTTTGTCATCCATACTGATATGCGCCTGAAACTCGCTGTCCGGCATCCGGGCGCTGACCCGGGAGCGGGTGCGTTGCGGAAAGATATTCTGGCTACGGAAGTAGTCGTACAGCGAGATGCCAATTGCGTCCGGGTCATGAATTAACTCAACCGGAACCCAGGACTCCTCAATCGACACCGCGTCATCGTCAACGTAACGAATGCGCTTAAGCAAGAATACCTCGCTGTTCGGGGGTACCGACAGCTGGCTGGCCACCTCTTCCGGACACTTCACCACCCGTTTATTCACCCACAGCGTGTTAGGTTTTTTACCGCGCAGCACCACCTGCTGGGAAAACCCGCGCGCTTCCTTGAGCGAATATTCAAAGATGTTGTTGATCTGTGTCCCGTAACCCCGGGCGCGCGTTACCACGCCCTCTTCTTCCAGCGCCTGCATCGCTTTGCGCACGGTAATGCGCGACACCCCGGTTAACTGACTCAGATCGCGCTCGCCGGGCAGAATATTCCCGTGCTCCAGCACTCCGCTGCGTACCGCGTTTTTTACCGTTTCGGCAAATTTCAGATACAGCGGCATGTTGTCGGGCGCGGCGATCCGTTCATTCAGTTGAGCGATTAACCGGGTATGCGCTTGTTCCATCTCTGTTTTCTCAGGCGTGGTGTTTCCTGCCAGTATACTGGCTTACCACCATGCATGAAAATGATGAACCGGCCCAATACCGTGACCCACTTCCAGAGTATCGGCTTTTGCCAGCGCGGCCGAGAGCCATGTTTTGGCCTCGCGTACCGTATCGTCCCAGCTGTTGTGCCGTGGACGCAGCGCCGCCAGCGCGGCAGAGAGCGTGCACCCCGTACCGTGGGTATTTTTGGTATGCACGCGCGGGGCCGTGAAACGCAGTTCACCGTCGCGGGTAAAGAGCCAGTCCGGGCTTTCATCGTCATCGAGATGGCCGCCTTTCATTAGCACCGCGCCGCACCCCATCGCCAGCAGGGCGTTCCCCTGCTCTTTCATCTCACGTTCGTTCTGCGCGTGTGGCGCGTCTAACAGTGCGGCCGCTTCCGGCAGATTTGGCGTAATCAGCGCCACCTGCGGCAGCAGTTTCTTGCGCAATGTCTCAACAGCAGAGGCAGAGAGCAGCGGGTCACCGCTTTTAGCCAGCATCACCGTATCCAGCACCACATTTTGCACCTGATAACGTTGCAGCCGCTCAGCCACCGCTTCGACGATATCCGTTTCTGCCAGCATCCCAATTTTGGTGGTGTCGATGCGCACATCGCTGAATACCGAGTCCAGCTGTGCACCGACAAAATCAGGCTCGATACGGTAGACCGACTGCACGCCACGGGTGTTTTGCGCCACCAGCGCGGTGATCACCGAGCAGCCGTAAGCGCCAAGAGCCGAGAACGTTTTCAGGTCGGCCTGGATACCGGCACCGCCGCTTGGATCGGTACCGGCAATCGTCAGAGCATTAATTCGTTTCATGCCTGTGCCTCCAGGTTGTGCAGCGCATCAAGGAACGCGCTGGCAAAGCTGCCCGGCCCGTGAGACTGCGCAACGGCGATCGTTCCGGCACGCTTCATCCATCCGCAGGCAGCGGCAACATTATCCAGCCGCTCCCCCGGCAGGGAACAACTCGCCGCCACCACCGCCGAGAGCGCACACCCGGTGCCCACCACGCGGGTCATTAACGGATCGCCGCCCGCAACCGTTCGGGTGCGCTGGCCGTCGGTGACGTAATCCACCTCCCCCGTCACTGCCACAATGGCATTGGTCTGGCGAGCCAGCACCTGCGCGGCGGGTAGCGCGGCGGCGGCGGTGTCGGTGGTATCTACACCGCGTCCCCCTGCGCTCATCCCCGCAAGGGCGAGAATTTCCGACGCATTGCCGCGAATGGCTGCTGGTTTCAGGGCAAGGATTTGATGACAAAAGCGGGTACGGAACGCCAGAGCGCCCACCGCAACCGGGTCAAGCGTCCAGGGCTTGCCTGCCGCCACCGCGCTCTCAATAGCACGACGCATCGACTGGGCGCGGGGCGTGGTGAGAGTACCGACGTTAATCAGCAGCGCATCGGCCATCCCGGCAAACTGCTCGGCCTCTTCGGCTTCAATCACCATTGCCGGAGAAGCGCCAAGCGCCAGCAGAACGTTGGCCGTAAAGGTTTGCACGACATCATTGGTCATACAGTGCGTAAGCGGGGAACGGGTTCGGAAATGATGTAAAACGTGTAAATCGAGCAGGTCAGGCTGCATAGGTTCGCTCCTGCCTTGCGTGAAGAAGCGATGACCAGGGGAGGCATCTGACTTCCCTACGCTGGCATTATCCAGATCAGGTAATACGGGTATTTCTCAGCCTTCAACGAAGAAGGGCACCCCGAGTCAAAATACTTTTAAAACAAATAGTTAGATGCAAACATTTGCTTGAATTTAGTGTAACCGTAGCGAAGGCCACGGTGCAAGGGGTTTCTACAAGGCCAGTCGCATGCAGCATGTGGCCGCAGCTTATCGTAGGGAGATCATTCCTGTATTTTTTAGCTATACGTTTCGCGATAATTAAATCATTGTTACCTAAACACGATAAATTCGTTGTTTTTAAACCGTTACAACATGATATTTTTTCATGTGGAAAATATTTTGCAGAGGCAATAATAAAAGTTTCATTCAAAACAAATAACGAAATCAATAGAAAGGAAAACCAAAAGACGCTTTAAATAAATTAATTAAACAGGCGTAATAATGTAATTTTTTGACGAAAACAGATAAGCAAGATTAATGTATTCTTAGTTTTACCCAAGAACGCCCGTCAATCCCCATAAAAATTAACTCCTTGTTTTATAATGAGTAGATCAATCCGCTCTCAAACTCCCCTTTTTAGCCATGCGTGCCAGTATTGATGAAGATCAATAAATAAAACGTGAATATCCGGGATAGTTGCTGCGCGTTACAAAAAAAGTGATTTAGAAAAAATCACCGCAACCTCCTTTTTTAAATTAAATATAACAAGACGTTATATCCTCCCGCCAGGATAGCGAAATAATTTTATTGATGAGAGTTTGGAAATGAAATGTATTAAAACCGCCGTATCTGTTTTTATTTTAACTTCTGTTCCTGGCACAGCAGTTCTTGCCTCTACCTCGCCGGTTACATCCAGTTGGGGGGACGCATATATTTCCGCAAAGAATGAGCAATTTACTGCCACACCTGTTATTACCCTGCCGACGCAACAAACACCGGTTGCACCACAGCCAGTATTATTAGCCCCTCACCTGGACGGGCAGCATATTGAGCCTGGTCAGGCGCCCACGCCTGTTCTGCCGCCGCAGAAAACTCCCGTGAAACAAATTGCGGTTGACCCAATACAAACCTCTGTTGATGGTTCTGCAACGGCGTTGAAAACCGCGCAGGCAACACATTTAGACGGTCAACACAACCAGGTCATTAATGGTCGTGATGGCCGTCCGGGCAAAGACGGCGTGACGACGATCATCACCCGTAATGTCACTGATACAGCCGCCGTTAAACAGATCAATACGCTGACTACGCAAACAGCCGGGCAAGCACAGGAGCTCAACGCGGCCCGACAAATGCTTATTCAGCAGCAAAAAAGTTCTAACGCACAGTTTAAAAGCCTTAAAGACGACGTGGACGATAATAAAAAAGAGTCCCGTAGTGGAATCGCCGGTGCCGTTGCTATCGCTTCAATGCCGCAAGTCGAGCGGGATCAAACGTTTATGGTGAGTGCGGGTGCCGGGACTTTTCATGACGAAAGCGCCGTTGCGGTAGGCGCGTCCTTCCATGCGGGTGAACATGCCATTGTGAAAGCGGGTGTCACCACCACAACGAATAACGATTATGCTGTAGGGGCGGGTATAGGGCTTGGCTGGTAATTAAAAACAACCACATAGAGTAAAACCATTAATCGCAAGTTGCGTTTAAATTCCTGAAATAATTTAGATATCTGCTCTTACAATGACATGCTTTGTTTATATCAAAGCAAGAGCACAATTAAATGATTTACTGGGGTGTAAAATTAAAATAATTTACTGGTCATTAGCGGTGATAGTTATTTTTATAATAATTATCATCATCACAGCATATATTAAAATTGTGATGTTAGTGCAATGAAAAAAACGATATTTACTGTAGTCATACTCAGCATAGCGTATTTTCTCGGCGGATGTGCAACAAAGGCGTCAAGGATGCAGGAGTGTCTTAATGAAGGCATTTCTAAAGACACCTGTTATCTCGCAGAATCACAACGCCAGGCAGCGATCAGCAACGCGTCGATGAATGCGGCTTTTGCGAATGCGGCTCATGCGGTGCAACATGCACAAATGACACATAAGCACAGAAAAGAGCTTGCTCGTTCAGGATGTACGCAGGTTGAGGAAGCTAACGGCGAATGCACTGCAAATTCAGATAAAAGTCAATCGCGTGATTTAAAACAGCTCTCCCGCGAGGCCGAAGCGGTAATGAACGGTACCATCGATGACGGTGCGGCATTCCTGCTGGGGCAAGGATGGAAACCAAACAACGGTAAATGGCATAAACAGGGATATACCATAACGCTGGTGGTTGAAAAGGGAATTGTTGTGAACAGCCAGCTGTCAAAATGATGATCTAAACCGGCAACAATAAAGGGGTGGCTGCCCCTTTATTGCAAACTCACCATGCGAATGAACGGGAAGTCGTCACTCCAGCTGCCAGGCTCCGGCTTCGAATAATAACGCTGAGCCACCCCAGGCGAATAAATTTATTTCCCTTCGCCCTGCCTCAGGATAAATTCGGCTGCTTAAACACGCGTCGCCTTCATTGACAAAAACTTCCACGGATGAACTGTCGAAGAACAGACGCAGACTAAGCGTATTATCCAGGTTCAGCGCGACGCTTCGTGTCCCGCACAGGCCATACTGCGGATAGTTTCGCTCAAGAACCAGACGCTGCATTTGAGCATCCACGTAGACGCGCAGCCCCTCTCCCAGACTCATGCCGTACTGCTCGGCACTGCTGTTGGCACAATCCCACTGCAGAATAACCTCCATCGCGTCGCAGCGTTCCAGCAGAGTCATCTGCTGATTGTTAAGCGTGCTAACCGGCCAGGGGAACCACGCTCGCCTGAGACCTTCGACCTCTCTGGCTGGCCGCATTTGCAGACGGTGATCCGCGCCAAGCGTCAGTTCGCGCGGTAAAGAGAGCATGCCAGCCCAGCCGTCCTCCTGTTCCGGCAGCGGGGATTCCCACATGTCCAGCCAGCCGATAACGATGCGGCGACCATCAGGCGTGAGGAAACTTTGTGGCGCATAGAAATCATGCCCGCGATCCATCTCCACAAACTCACCTTCCCGCACAAAAGGCTGCCCGGGCTGCCACTCGCCCAAAAGATAGCCGCTCTGGAAAAGATTACGATTTTTGAATCCTTCAGCGGCCATCCCCTGAGGCGAAAACATCAGCACGCGTTTGCCATTGAGCGTGAAAAAGTCCGGGCATTCCCACATGTAGCCCATCTCCTTTTCAGCCACCGCCAGCACGCCCATATCCTGCCACTCACGCAGATCGGCAGAACGATATACACGCACCTGGCCCGTCTCACCGTCCCGCGCACCGACAACCATGTACCAGCTCTCCCCTTCACGCCACACTTTCGGGTCGCGGAAGTGATGCAGACCTGGCGGGGTATCAACGATCATTCCCTGCCGGACAAAATGAATGCCGTCACGGCTGGTCGCCAGACATTGCACCTGGTAGAGATTCGCCTCGTCATCAGGATCGCCGTGGAATTTATGTCCGGTGTAAATCAGCGCCAGCGTATCGCCATCCACCACCGCCGATCCGGAAAAACAGCCATCCTTGTCTTCAGGCCCTTCTGGCGCCAGCGCAACGGGGAGATGTTCCCAGTGAACTAAATCCTTGCTACGCGCATGGCCCCAGTGCATAGGCCCCCACTGGGTGGAGTACGGATGATGCTGGTAAAAAACGTGATACCAGCCGTCAAACCAGACCAGGCCATTTGGGTCGTTCATCCAGCCAGCGCGTGCAGCGAGGTGGTAACGTGGATACCAGCGCAGATTGAGCCCTTCGCGTCTGGACTGAAGTTCCTGCTCTGCTTTAGTAATTGAATACGTCATTTCTCTACTCTTTCGATCAGATGGTGGAAGGTTGCGGCATGAGCGGGTCAGAAGAAGATTTACCCGAGCGCAACAGGAAGATGGAGATAAACGTGGTGCTGAAAACTAACAGCCCCATAATGAGATAGGACTGGGCGAAGCCGTATTTCTCATAGCTGTAACCCGCCAGCGGCGACAGGACCGAGGCGATCACCGAGCTGGTACAGGCAAAGCCCACCAGATAGAGGGTGGAAGAGAGCCGTTTATCGAAATGTAAGCTGTTGTATTTAAAAATTGAGACCAGCAAAACGGGCAGTTCGACCGCGTGCAATAGCTTGGTCATGGAGATCAGTACCGGCCCCTCAACCAGCCCCGAAGCCACCATACGCATCGCCATCACCATTCCCGCAAAAATCAGGCCATTCTTTGCGCCAAGGCGGTTCACCAGCCATGGGGCGCAGAACATGCCCGCCGCCTCAAGGAAAACCTGGAAGGAGTTGAGATAGCCATACATGGCGTTTCCTTCCTGTAACGTCGGGAACTGGGAGGAGAAATAGACCGGGAACTGCTGGTCGTAAACGCCATAAATACAGGTGCCGATAACAAAAAACACCAGCGCCCAGAACCGCGGCAGCGTCAGCAGACGCAATGCATCTTCCAGCGTGACTTTACCGCCTGACACCGCTTCCTGCATGGCGTGCGGGGCGGAAGAGACCCTGAGACGCGCCAGCAAAACAAAAAACAGCAGTCCTGCAGAGCTTGCGACAGCGAAGTTCAGCTTCGGATTAATGTTAAACAGAAGTCCCGCGAAAAAGGTTGCCACCGCCCAGCCAAGCGATCCCCACATCCTCGCCTTGCCGAACTCAAACTGGCTCTGGCGGGCGACACGCTCGGTATAGGACTCCAGTACCCCTATCCCACCGTTAAACGTCAGGCCGATATAGATCCCGCCGAAAATACTGCCGAGTAAAACGTTAATCTGCAGCAGATAACCAAACAGCAAAAAGGCCGGACCAGAAAGAATGAGCAGGCTGGTCAGAAACCAGAGCAGGTTCTTGCGCAGACCAAGTTTGTCCTGAATGAATCCATAGCAGATTTGAGCGAAAAGCGCGGAGACAGAAAGCACGGCATAGATAATGCCGGTGTCGCCCGCTTTTAAGCCCACCTCCTGGTGGAGCCAGATGGAAAGCAAAGAGCCGGAAGAAGACCAGGTGACAAAAAAGAAAAACAGTAATGCGCTCAATAAGGGATAGCTGTGAGAGTGATGCGTTTTCATCATGGCATTCTCATGTTGGAGTAATGACAAAATGGTAACGTTAACATTGAGCGCGACTCATGCGGTTTGGATCAGATTCATGATGTTAATCACGAAAGTTAACGTTAACATTACAGAAGTGAGATCGCGATCAATTATTCATCAATGAATCCTGTCTGGCTCCACTCACATATCCACTTTCCTTTTACATCAGTAACTTAGTTGTATACTCTTTAACACGTGACATTAACGGAGTAAGAAAATGGCTTCCCTGAAGGACGTCGCAAAGCTGGCTAACGTATCGCTGATGACCGTCTCACGCGCGCTTAACAACCCGGAGCGCCTTAAACCGGAAACGTTGGCACGCGTACAGCAGGCTATTGAGCAGACCAGCTACGTACCCGATCTTTCCGCCAAGAAAGTACGCGGCGCGCGTGCCTCGCCAAAAACCATAGGCGTGCTGGCACTCGATACGGTGACGACACCTTTCTCGGTGGAGATTACGCTGTCCATTGAAGAGACGGCCCGGATGCACGGCTGGAACAGTTTCGTCATGAATATGTTTACCGATGACAACCCGGAGGCAATCGTCGATCTGCTGCTCTCTCACCGCCCGGACGGCATTATTTACACCACCATGGGATTACGTCAGGTTCCTCTCCCGGCCAAGCTCCTTACCCTTCCCTGCGTGCTGGCCAACTGCGAAAGTATCGATGAAAAGGTCGCCAGCTATATTCCTGATGATGAACAGGGGCAGTACGCCGCCGTACAGGCGTTACTCGCCGCAGGCTATCGACAGCCCCTGTGCCTGCATTTACCCGCAGATCATCTGGCCACAACCCGACGCCGTCACGGGCTGGAACGTGCATGCCGTGAAGCGGGGCTCGACCCGGACCGTCTGGATCATAGTTATATGGCGTTTGGGGACGAGCACTATCGCGACATTCCGTCAGTTCTGCAGGCGCACATTCAGAATGGCCTTCCCCAGTTCGACTCGGTTATCTGCGGCAACGATCGTATCGCATTGATGGTTTACCAGACCCTGCTGGCGCAAGGAATTCGCATCCCTGAAGATATCGCGGTTATCGGCTATGACAATATGGTGGGCATTGGAGAACTCTTTCTTCCGCCTCTTTCAACGGTTCAACTGCCGCATTATGAAATTGGTCGCCTCAGTGCTCTGCATATTATTCACGGTGAAACCCATCGGGAAACCACGCGCGTTGAAAGTCCATTTTTAATGCGGAATTCCATTACGCATCTATCATGACCACCGCTTTTTAGCCCTGTCGCAGTAATAAGCAGGCTAAGGAGGCGGTCAACCTCCCTTTCAGGGAAAAATGGCACGATTTGTCACACTCTTTTTTATGATTTTACCCTCCGGGCAGTTAGCACGTAACCGGCTGTTTTTATTTGCCATAACACATAATTTTCTTTCTCAAAACGGGGATATTCCGTCCCCTGTGCCCCATGTCACAAAACAGTAAACAAATTAACCATTGAGCCCCGTGGCAAAAGGCTCTATATTGGCGGCGTTTTTTTCAGGCCCCCATCTGTTTTTTAACTTTTTATTCAATCGTGGCTCATAACGAAGCGGCGGTTGTAGGAGTGATATGATGACGGATAAAGTCCGTATTGACACCGTAGATGCCCACAAAAGCAACGAAACCTATCTGGCCCGTCAGGCCGAGTTTGAATCTAACGTCAGGAGTTATCCGCGCAAACTGCCTTTAGCCATCACTAAAGCAGAAGGCGTGTGGATCACCGATGCAGATAATAAAGAATACCTTGACTGTTTAGCAGGCGCAGGCACTCTCGCGCTTGGCCATAACCACCCTGATGTGCTGAAAAGCATCCAAAATGTCATTACCAGCGGCTTGCCGTTACATACTCTGGATCTGACTACGCCTCTGAAAGACGCGTTTTCCGAATACCTGCTCTCTCTGCTGCCTGGTCAGGGCAAAGAGTACTGCCTGCAGTTCACCGGTCCATCCGGTGCTGACGCCGTGGAAGCGGCGCTGAAGCTGGCGAAAAAAGTCACCGGCCGTAGCGGTATCATCAGCTTCTCGGGTGGTTACCACGGTATGACTCACGGTGCACTGTCCGTGACCGGTAACCTGTCTCCGAAAGAAGCGGTAGACGGTATGATGCCAGAAGTGCAGTTCATGCCTTACCCACACCAGTACCGTTGCCCACTGGGTATCGGCGGTGAAGCGGGCGTGAAAGCGCTGACCTACTACTTCGAAAACCTGATCAACGACGTTGAAAGCGGCGTGCGTAAACCTGCTGCGGTAATCCTGGAAGCCGTTCAGGGTGAAGGCGGCGTGAACCCGGCTCCGGTTGAGTGGCTGCAGCGCATCCGTAAAGTGACTCAGGAACACGGCATTCTGCTGATCCTGGACGAAGTTCAGGCAGGCTTTGCCCGTACCGGTAAATTCTTCGCGTTCGAACACGCTGGCATTGAGCCAGACATCATCGTGATGTCTAAAGCCGTTGGTGGCGGTCTGCCACTGGCTGTGCTGGGTATCAAAAAGCAGTTCGATGCATGGGCACCAGGTCACCACACCGGCACCTTCCGTGGCAACCAGCTGGCGATGGCAACCGGTCTGACGACGCTGAAGATCCTGAAAGACCAGAACATCGCTGGCAAAGTGGCTGCACAGGGCGAATGGCTGAAAGGCCAGCTGAACGAGATGGCGAAACGCTATCCGGTTATCGGCCACGTTCGCGGTCTGGGCATGATGATCGGTATTGAGATCGTTAAACCACACGAAGCCGCTGACCACATGGGTTGCTTCCCGGGTGATGGCGAGCTGTCTGCACTGATTCAGAAGAAGTGCTTCGAAGCCGGTCTGATTCTGGAGCGCGGTGGTCGTAACGGTATCGTTCTGCGTCTGCTGCCTTCTCTGCTGATCAGCGATGATGAGCTGAAAGTCTTCCTGGATAAATTCGAGCAGGCACTGCTTGCTGCGGGCGTTCGCCCGGCGTAACCGGAGTTGTTGATTACGATGTCTGATTCAAACCCAATTTTGTTCTCCTCTGCGCAGAGCATTGAAGCTTACCAGCAGGCGATTGAACAAAGCACTCAGGCTGTGATGCAGTGGCTGAAACAGCCTGAGATGTATCAGGGCAAAACGGTCGCGGAACTGCGCGACCGCATTAAGCTGGATTTCAACCCGAAAGGGCTGGGCAACGAAGCGGCGATTGAACGCGCCGTCGAGTTTTTCCTGAAAGACAGTTTGTCCGTTCATCACCCGCAGTGTGTGGCGCACCTGCACTGCCCAAGCCTGGTCGTTAGCCAGGCGGCGGAAGTGCTGATTAACGCCACTAACCAGAGCATGGACTCCTGGGATCAAAGCCCGTCCGCAACCATTATTGAGATCAAACTGATCGAATGGCTGCGTACCCGCGTGGGTTATCAGGCTGGCGACGCGGGTGTCTTCACCAGCGGCGGCACCCAAAGCAACCTGATGGGTCTGATGCTGGCACGTGATGCGTTCTTCGCACGTCAGGGCCACTCTGTCCAGCAGGATGGTCTGACGGGCGATCTGCGTAAGATCCGCGTACTGTGCTCCGAAAACGCGCACTTCTCCGTGCAGAAAAACATGGCGCTGATGGGGCTGGGTTATCAGTCCGTCGTGCAGGTGAAAACTGACGAATTCTCTCGCATGGATCTGACCGATCTGGCGGCGAAAATCGAGCAGTGCAACGCCAACGGCGAACAGATTCTGGCGATTGTCGCGACAGCAGGGACCACCGATGCCGGTGCTATTGACCCGCTGCGTGCCATTGCTGAACTGGCGGCGAAGCAGAACATCTGGGTACACGTTGATGCGGCCTGGGGCGGCGCACTGCTGATGTCTGAGCAGTATCGCCACTACCTGGACGGCATTGAACTGGTGGATTCCGTTACTCTGGACTTCCACAAACAGTTCTTCCAGACCATCAGCTGCGGTGCATTCCTGCTGAAGGAAGCGCGCCACTATGAGCTGATGCGCTATCAGGCGGCTTACCTGAACTCTGAGTTCGACGAAGAAGCCGGCGTGCCGAACCTGGTTTCCAAATCGCTGCAGACCACACGCCGTTTCGACGCGCTGAAGCTGTGGATGAGCCTGGAAGCGCTGGGTCAGGAGCAATACGCGGCGATTATCGATCACGGCGTGACGCTGGCACAGCAGGTTGCAGCTTATGTGAAAGAGCAGCCCGCACTGGAACTGGTTATGCAGCCACAGCTGGCAAGCGTGCTGTTCCGCTTCCGTGGCGAGGTGCAGGCAGATGATGCAGGTATCGCCCTGCTGAACCAGAAAATTGGTGATGCGCTGCTGGAGTCCGGCCGTGCAAACGTCGGCGTGACCGAGCATAACGGCGTGACCTGTCTGAAGCTGACGCTACTGAACCCAACCGTGACGCTGGAGGATATCAAAACCCTGCTGTCTCTGGTTGAGCGTACTGCGCAGGAAGTTCTGGCGAAGTAATACACAGCCCCTCTTCCACCGGAAGAGGGGCTATTTTTATAACCCTGCCCACCACATCCTGACTTTTAATCCCCAGTAGCTTGTCCAGCCCGTTGTTGTACTGACGACATTGCCTTTAGAGACCAGCACCAGCGTCGGCGTTACGCTAACCTGCCATTGCTGTGACAGCGCACCGTTTTCGTCATTAATCACCGGCATTTTCAGCTGCTTCTTTTCGACCCAGCGCGCAAGCTTAGCGTCATCACCAGAGCGCATGGCAATACTCACCACGTTCCCGCCCTCTTCTGCCAGCCTATTGACCGCAGGCGTGGTATAACGACAGATGCTGCACCAGGTCGCCCAGACGTAAATCAGCAGCGGCCGATCCTGACTGAGTGCAGCAATGTCATGTACTGAGCCATCAATACCCTGCATTGGGGTAGCGCTAAACGTGGCGGGTAATGTCGGCTTGCGGTACTGATCCACACCCCACATCACGGCCAGCGCCAGCAGTACGAGTATGATCCCTTCCCGCGCCCAGCGGCGCAGTTGGCTGAATTTGCGGTTTTCCATTGTGACCTCGTGATTTAACGAAAGTCATCTTAGCGAGCTGCGCGCCGTTTCGCTGTAAAGAAGTGTCGCCCTACCTGGTGCGTAAGGTATCAACCATCAGGGTAAAGCAGGATTCAATGAGCGGAGGCAGCGCCTGCGGGGCACGCATCAGCGCCACCGTGCGCGCCAGGGCCGGTTGCTGAAGGTGAACCACCTTAAGCTGCGAGTCCTGCAGGTGGGTGGTGTAAAGCTGAGGCAATATCCCCACGGCAAGCTTCGAGCGCACCAGCCCGTATAATGTCTCGATATAGTCCACCTGATAACGGGTCTGCAGGGACAGACGGTGGCTTTCGGCAAGCGCATTGACCAGCCGCTGAATATTGCCTTTTGAGAAAACGGCAATATCCCGGCCCACCAGCTGTTTCCAGGGAACATGTGCCGACGCGGCGAGCGGATCGTCGCAGTGCAACACGGCCACAAACGGATCCTCCTGCAGCGGGAACACGTCCAGCTGTTCGGGTACCGAGTTGTCCAGCGCCCCGATGCCAAAATCAATCTGCCCTTTCAGCAGTTGCGCCACCAGCGCATCGTTGGTCTGGTCGTGAAACTCCACCCGCAGACGTGGAAAGGTTTGCGCCAGCGTCTGCGGCAGCAGCGGAAACAGTAGCGAACTGACTGAAGGCACCAGACCGATCCGCACCGTACCGTCGCCGCCGGCCTGCACAATCTGCTGCATATCATCAAACGCCAGCTGCGCCACGCTGAGCACCCGCTGGGCGTGTGGCAGAATGGCGTGACCCAGCTCGGTCAGCGTGACCGCCGACGCGGTACGGTTGACCAGTTTACCGCCGAGCACGGTTTCGATTTGCCGCAGGGCGCTGCTGAGTGCCGGCTGGCTGATGGCCAGTTTACTGGCGGTATCCGTAAAATGACGCAGCTGCGCCAGAGTGACAAAATACTGTAGCTGCCGAAGGGAGAGCGCAGGCAAGCGCTGCCAGGGTTCCGTCATCATTATCCATTACACGCGTCACAGAATAACCCGGGGTTATCGGGCGATAAATTTTATCAGCTGGGCAAACGTTTGCCGGGTGCATAGAGTAACGTCAATATTTCAATGCTGGAACTGTTAATTGCATGACTGCCGAAACCCGACGCCGCGCCGTGAAGGCTGCACGAGGCGAAACGCCGTTTGACCTGTTGCTTACGCATACCCGAGTTGTTGATATGGCAACCGGTGAGATCCGCGACGCGGATGTGGGCATCGTCGGCTCGCTTATCGCCAGCGTCCATCCGCGCGGCAGCCGCAACGATGCGCTTGAGACGCATGACCTGAATAACCAGTTTCTCTCTCCGGGGCTAATGGACACGCATGTTCACCTTGAAAGCTCGCACCTGCTGCCCGCCCGCTACGCAGAGATCGTACTGGCGCAGGGCACCACCGCGGTGTTCTGGGATCCGCACGAACTGGCAAACGTGCTGGGGATTGAGGGCGTCCGCTTTGCCATTGAGGCGAGCCGCAACCTGCCACTGCAGGTAATGGTCGCGGCGCCATCGAGCGTTCCTTCCACACCGGGGCTGGAGATGTCCGGCGCAGACTTTGCGGGCGAAGAGATGAATACCCTGCTTGGCTGGCCCGAAGTGCGCGGCGTGGCGGAAGTGATGGACATGCACGGGGTGCTGAATGGCAGTCAGCGTATGCTTGAGATCCTGCAGGCCGGGCTGGAAAGTGGGAAGCTGATTGAAGGTCACGCGCGTGGTCTGAGCGGCGCGGATTTACAGGCGTATCTGGCGGCGGGCGTCACCTCCGATCATGAACTCACCTCCGCCGACGATGCGCTGGAAAAATTACGCGCCGGGCTGACGCTGGAGATCCGCGGCTCGCATCCTTATCTGCTGCCTGATATCGTCAGCGCGCTGAAAACGCTGCCGCATCTGTCGTCACAAATCACGGTCTGCACTGATGATGTCCCACCGGACATCCTGATGGAAAAAGGCGGCATCATCGCCCTGCTCAACCTGCTGATTGAACATGGCCTTCCGGCGACGGACGCGCTGCGGTTTGCCACCCTGAATGCTTCCCTGCGCCTGCAGCGTAACGATCTCGGGCTGATTGCCGCGGGTCGTCGTGCGGATCTGGTGGTGTTCGATTCACTGGATAAACTGACGGCTCGCCGGGTGTACGTCGCCGGAAAATGCATTGCCCGTAACGGAGCGATGATCGAGCCGATTGTTGATACGCCCCTGACGCTGCCCCGGGATACCGTGCGCCTGTCGTCGCTGACCGCCAGAGATTTTTACATGCGCATCGACAACGCAAACCACGGTGTGGCGCGCCTGCGTCATATCAGCGGCGCACGTTTTACCCGCTGGGGAGAAACCGACGCCCGGGTACGTGACGGACGCGTTGAGATACCGGCTGGTTTTAGCCTGATTTGGGTTCAGCACCGCCACGCGCGCCATGCGGCAAAACCGCAAATCGCCCTGCTGGAAGGCTGGGGAGAGCTGCGGGGGGCCATTGCCACCAGCTACTCCCATGACTCACACAACCTGGTGGTACTGGGACGCAATCCTGATGACATGGCACTGGCCGCCAACACGCTGATCCAAAGCGGTGGCGGGATGGCGCTGGTCCAGAACGGGGACGTGATTGCCCATGTGGCGATGCCCATTGCGGGGATGTTGTCAGAACTCGCCCCTGCGGAACTGGCGCGCCAGTTTCGTGAACTGCGTGAACGCAGCAGCCAGATTGCCGACTGGGAGCCGCCATACAGAGTATTTAAAGCCATTGAAGGGACGTGCCTTGCCTGCAACACCGGGCCGCATTTAACCGATCTTGGACTGACCGATGGCAGCACGCGCCAGATTGTCGATCCGCTGATTTCTTACCGGGAAACCCCGGACACCACACAATAATACCGAAGGAGAGCCGGATAATGGCCGACAATACCGTTAATTCGCCAGCACCAGGGAACTGGCTTGAACGTCGTTTTGCACTGCATACGCGCGGCAGTACCGTGCGCACAGAGTGTCTGGCCGGTCTCACCGGTTTTCTCGCCGCCGCCTATTTGCTGGTGGTCATCCCGGGGCTGCTGGCCGTGGGCGGGATGGATAAAGGCGCGGCGACCACCGGCACCATTTTGGTGTTTGTGGCCGGTACGCTGCTGATGGCGTTTTACGCCAACCTGCCGTTTATTGTCGGGCCCGGCATTGGTGGCTCAGTGCTGGTTGGGGTAACGCTGGCGGGCAGTGAAGGCATCGGCTGGCAAATTGGTCTGGGCATTGCCTGCTGGTCGGGAATTTTGTTCTTCCTGCTCACCCGTTTTGGCCTGCGAGAGGTTGTGACCCGCTCCGTACCGCAGTCCATCAAACTGGGACTGACGGCCTCTATCGGTCTTTTTGTCGCCGTACTGGGCTTTCGCAATGCCGGGCTGGTGCTGGCTAACGCAAAAACGAACGCGCTGATGCTGGGTGATTTTCTCTCCCCAGGCGCGCTGGTGGCGCTCAGCGGTCTGTTCCTCGCCATTGCCCTGCAGGCGCGTCGCATTCCGGGCGCCATTTTGTGGGCCATTTTGTTTGCCACCCTCGTAGGCATTCCGATGGGGGTGACCCACCTTCCTGCCAGCTTTATTGACATGCCTCACTCACTGACGCCGGTGCTGGGCCATATCGACATGCTGGGCGCGCTGAATATTGCCTTCCTGCCGTTCCTGTTTGTCTTTTTCGCATCGGAGTTTTTCTCCACCATGGGCACCACGCTGGCGGTGGGAGGTGAAGCCGGGTTGCTGGATGAAGAGGGCAATATGGCAAACATCAATCGCCCGTTTATGGTGGACTCGATTGCCGCCGCGATTGGCCCGTGGGTGGGTATTCCTGCCGCCACGGCGCTGATCGAATCCTCCGCGGCCGCAGAAGCGGGGGGGAAAACCGGCATGACGGCGCTGGCCGCTGCGGTCATGTTCTTGCTGATGCTGCTGTTTACGCCCGTTGCGCTCATGATCCCAAAAGAAGCCACCGCCCCTGCCCTGATCCTGATCGGCCTGAATATGTTCAGCGGCCTGCGTAAGGTGAATCTGGCAAACTTCACCGACGGGCTGCCGGTGCTGATGATGGTAATGATTACGCTGATTGCCAACAGCTTCGGGACAGGGATTGCGGGAGGGCTGCTGTTTTACATCGTCATTAAAGCGATTGCAGGAAAATGGCGAGAAATCCCCGTTGGTCTTTGGATCCTCGCCATTCCGCTGGTGTATTACTTTGCCACGCTGGTGAAGCACTAATCCTTGCGCGGTTGCCGTGTCGGGCGTTGGCCATACTCGTAATGGCCATAGCCTGCACGGTAATACAGCGCTGCCGATTTCACCACATCATTCAGCACGGTGCCGTTGATATGCGCCCCCGTTTGCTGCAAACGCTTAATGCTGTTCTCCATCTCTTTGAGGCTGGTTTTACCATAGCGGGCCACCAGCAGCGAGGTGGCGGCCACCGGGGCAGCCACTGAGGCGTCGGTTACGGCCAGCACCGGCGGGGTATCGAGGATCACAAGATCATAATGCTCGTCTGCCCAGGTCATTAACGCCCTGAAGCGTTCGCTCATCAGCAGTTCAGAGGGGCGTAACGGAACCGGCCCGCAGGTCAGCACATCAATGTTGCCTTTCTCATAGCGCTGAATCGCCGCCTGGAAATGACATTTTCCGTCAAGCACGTCGGAAAGCCCGGTATGGTTTTTCAGATCGAAGATGTTGTGTACATAGCCTTCGCGCATATCCGCATCAATGAATAACACCCTGAGCCCGGCCTGCGCCTCAATCGCGGCCAGCGAGGTGCTGACAAGGGTTTTACCGCAGTCCTGCGTTGGGCCTGAAATCATCACGATCCGGTTAGCAGCATCCTGCAAGGTGAAATGCAGGCTGGTGCGCAGCCCCCGCACGGCCTCGACAAAAACATCCGCAGGCCGATCAACCGGCAGGAAAGGGACATCGACAATCTTGTGTCTCCAGCGTGAGCCAAATGCGCGTTTTTTACGCAGGTTGGTTTTTTTCCACAGCCACAGGGAACGGGGCAAGGTGGCCATCACCTGTACGCCAAGCCCTTCCAGTTGCTCGGAGGTGTTGATGCCGCGTCTGAGCGCCATACGGACCAGGACCAGCCCCATTGAGCATATCAGCCCCAACAGGATGCCTAAGACGATGATCACCAGCTTTCGCGGTTTGATGGGATCGGGTTGCGTCACCGCGCTGTCGATAATTCGCACGTTACCAATGGCGCTGGAGCGCGAAATGTTCAGCTCCTGCTGACGGGTGAGGAGCTGCAAATAAATGGTGCGGCCTGACTCCACATCCCGACTGAGGCGCAAAATGTCCTGCTGAGTCGATGGCATGGCGGCGACACGCTGATTAAGGCGAACCTTCTCCTGCTCAAGCGTCTGACGCTTTTCACGCAAGGCGCGGTAGTTCGGGTGCTCTTTCTTGAACAGCTGAGAAATCTCCGCCTCACGAAACGTCAGCTCGTTGAGCTGGTTTTCGATATTCACAATCTGCTCGAGAACCGATTTCGCTTCCAGGGAGAGATCCACCGAATCACGCTGTTTGCGATACTGATTCAGCCGCTCTTCAGCCAGATCCAGTTCGCTTCTGATTTTAGGCAATTGCTTCTGCAAAAATGCAAGACTGCGGGCATCCTGTGCTTCCTGGCGCGCAATGTTTTGCTGCAGATAGTTGTTGGCAATCCGGTCAAGCACATGCGCAATGCGCTCAGGATCGTTTCCGGTCAGCGTGAGCGTCAGCACCCCACTCTGCTTTGCCGATTCAACGACGCTAAATTGGGTGCTGAGCGTATTGATAGCTTCCAGACGGGTGCTGTTTTGCACCGTGAATTGCGTGCCCGTTGGCGCATTCATTTTCACCACCAACAGCGAAACGCCGGCTTTTTCCAGCGGTTTCCCTTCCCTGCCCTCGGCATAAAAGTTATCCCCCTCCAGCCGGTATGCCCCTTTTTCCAGCACAGTGAGCACAAGGGTGCGAGGTTTGCCTTCAACAGGGGGAAGTTGCAGCCAGCCAAGGGCAACCGTCGCCGGTGTACGGCCCTGCAACCGTGCCCACAGACGTCCCACTACCGGGAACGTACGCTGCATCACGTGCTGCGTTAGGCCTAATTCATCGACGGTTGCGCCCAGAATCATCCGCGATTTAAGCAGGAGAATTTCAGGTTCGACATCGGGAGACATCTCACTCCCAAACTGCCTTAAATTTTTGAGCAGGCTGTTATCCTGCTTTCCTTCTACCTGGATTAAGGCATCTGCGCGATAAACGGGCGTGGCCAGAAAGGCATACAGCCCCGCCAGCAGGGTGAACAGGAAAGTTATCGATAAAATGACTGCACGGTGATCGATCACCTCGCCGAGCAGGCTAATGAGATCGATTTCATGGTTCTCCGGTGCTGCCGCACCGTAACTGTCTGTTGTGTAAGACGACATTAACGCTTCATTCCTTGTTGACTCAAACGATGAGCCCATTCCTGACTGGCTTTGCCCAGCAGACCGAAAACATAATCGAACGCTTCACGACTTTTACAATAGGGATCGGGGATGTCCTGCGGCCCCAGCCATTGCCCAAAAAGCAGCGATTTGCCGCGAATTTCCGGGGCCATGTCAGAGATAAAGCGAAGATGGGCAGGTTCCATCACCAGAATCAGATCCGATTCCCGCATGATCTGCGGGGTCAGTTTGCGCGCGCGATGTCCCTCAAGTGAGATCCCATGCCGCCTGGCCACGTCCTGAGCGCTGACATCCGCCGGGCTGCCCTCCAGCCCATAGATACCTGCCGAGGTTATCCGTTTTCCCGGTAGCAGCTGACGCAACAGCCGCTCGCCAATCGGCGAGCGACAAATATTGCCGGTGCAGACCACTAAGATAGAATCAAACATTATTGCGGCCACGATCTGATGTAACGGACCGTTTCGGTCAGGTCATGAACGCCACTGATGGTCGGCACGAGCTGCGTAATGACGCGATTCCAGCGTGACAGCGGTGCCGTGGTGACGTAGACAATGTCGTACGGCTCAAGCTGGAATTCAGTGCCCAACACCATTGCGGAGGCATCCTGTGCGTTAAGCTGATAAATGTTGGCAATTTTTCCCGCATCGTTGCCTTTGGCAATGGATCGAATGACAAAAATGCCCGTCGCATCGGCCATATCCTGATTCAGGCCGCCCGCATTGCTCAGCGCTTCAGCAAGGGTCATTCCGCTCCTGTCCATCTTGAGCGTGCTCTGCTTGATCACCTCCCCCATCACGAAGACTTTCAGGGCGTCATTACGAGGCACAAAAAGGATATCGCCCGGATAGAGCAGTTTATTTTGCGTCAGGTCGCCGTGCTGCATCAGCGCATACAGAGAGAGGCGCGAATCTTTCCCCTCGTGAGTGAGAACCACATTGCGCCAGTCCGCATCGGCAGAAAGCCCGCCTGCCGCGTTGACGGCATCCATGACCGTCAGGGGAATATTGGTGATTGCCTGCTGACCAGATTTGACGACTTCGCCAGTGACATAGGCCTTTTGCGAGCGGAAGGCAGCCACGCTGACGTCCACCTGCGGGCTTTCGATCACGCTATCCAGCCGTTTGGCGATCTCTTCCCTGACTTCAGAGACCGTTTTTCCTGCCACCGGGAGTTTGCCGACATAGGGATAGAAGAGCGTACCGTCGGCGTTGACCCAGTTGCCGGTGTCACTGGCACTGCGATACTGTCCGGCCGGTGTTGTCAGTTCAGGGTGATCCCAGACGGTTACGGTCAAAATATCACCGGTTCCAATGCGGTACTCCCAGTTTCTGACCTGCTCATCGAGCTTAGGATTAGACTGAGATTTGGTGACGGCAGGGCGCAATTTCTCAATCAATGAAGGGGTAACAGGATAGAGATCCACGCGCTTATCTAAATTATTATTTTCATCACCCGACGTAATGACGTTTTTTCCCGCTGAGCTTAATGTTTGCCCGGGAGAAAATACGCAGCCCGTCAACTGACTTATCGCTAAGAATATTACAGATAATGTGGTTGTGTTTTTCATTAGAATTAATATTTCATTCATGAGCGCAAAAAACGCATAACAGGCCATTCCGGAAGAATCGCCTACTTTTTCAACATGCTGTTTTTCAAGCAATTACGTAAAATTACACATCACTGAATGATGTGTAGAATGAACTGAAGGACCGGAACCACGTAGAATTGAGAATTAAACCGCTCCGCTTTTAGAAGTTTAAATCGTCTTCAAATGAAATGCATGCATTTCAGGTCACAAATTTAGAGTAAACTTATATTTTCAGAATTAATTAAAAAAAACATTTCCGTTCTGAATAAGTCCTAGGAAATAATATTCATAAACAAAATAGTATTAACCGTTTGATCTACACAAAACCGTCCACTTTTGTTACATTTTTTTTCTAACAGGCTCTGCTGGGATACTTAAAATAGGCTGTCTGCCATATCGTCAACACAGCAGGCTGAGCGTATCAGTAACGGTATAACTGGAGAAAAAATGGCTAAGCGTACATGGCTGCTTCTGGGTGTAGTAATGTCTCTAGCGAGCGCGGCTTCGGCAGCCCCGCAAACGGCGTCAGCACCTGGCGGCATCAAAGCTTATGAAGAACAAGAGTTCATTGCTGATTTCACGAAGTTCAAAATTGGCGACACGGCTCCGGCGCTGTATCAAACCCCTGAATACACCATCAAACAGTATCAACTGCGTAACCTCCCGGCGCCGGATGCGGGTACGCACTGGACCTATATGGGCGAGAACTATGTCCTGATCGGCGATGCCGACGGTAAGATCTATAAAGCCTATAACGGAGATATCTTCTATCATCGCTGATACCGTCCATATTCGGCCGTGGCAGGAGAGCGATCGTCCTTTCCTGCGCACCCTTTACCTGCATGCCCGCCGCGAGGCGTGGCCGTGGCTGAACGGTGCAGAATGGCAACTCGAAGATTTTGACGAGGCAACCCGAGACGAAGTGATTTGGGTTGCTGTACAGAACGGCCATCGTGTGGGCTTTGCGTCAGTCTGGACGAATGATAACTTTCTGCACAATCTGTTCGTTGATCCGCAGTATCAGAGCCTGGGTGTTGGCCGTTTGCTGCTGGAACAGGTACAAAAAACGTTTACCAGTACGGGGGCGTTAAAGTGTCTGGTGAGAAACGAACGGGCTATCGCGTTTTATCAGCGTCATGGCTGGCACATCGAGGCAACGGGGGATTCTCCGGAGGGAGAGTACTATCTGATGCATTACCGATTGCGTTAATGTCGGGTGGCGGCTTCGCCTTACCCGACCTACATGATGGTGCCATTTGTAGGCCGGGTAAGCGAAGCGCCACCCGGCACTCAAGCGCAGAAGAATTACACCGCGCGGAAGGCGATTTCGCCAGGAATGACTTCACCCTGCCAGTAAAGCTGCGCCGCAACGCGCCCCGCCAGCTGACGGTACAACTCCGCAAACTCACTGTCCGGGCGGTTGATGACCGTCGGTTTCCCGCTATCCAGATCTTCACGCAGCGTGATGTGCAGCGGCATCTGTCCCAGCAGCTGGGTGTGATACTGCGCCGCCAGTTTTTCTGCACCGCCGGTGCCGAAGATAGGCTCGTGATGACCACAGTTGCTGCAGATGTGCATGCTCATGTTCTCGACGATACCGAGCACAGGCACCTCGACTTTCTCAAACATCACGATGCCTTTTTTGGCGTCGATCAGCGCGATATCCTGCGGCGTAGTGACGACAACTGCCCCGGTGACGGGGATGTTCTGCGCCAGCGTCAGCTGGATATCACCGGTACCCGGCGGCATATCCAGCACCAGATAATCCAGATCCGGCCACAGGGTCTCTTGCAGCATCTGCATCAGCGCTTTGCTGGCCATTGGACCACGCCAGACCATCGCATTGTCATCAGTCACCAGATAACCGATGGAATTCGTTGCCAGACCGTGCGCCATGATTGGCGCCATGTGGGTTCCATCCGGCGAGGTTGGACGCTGGTTTTCTGCGCCCAGCATGTTGGGAATTGACGGCCCGTAGATATCCGCATCCAGAATACCGACCTTCGCCCCTTCGGCCGCCAGCGCGAGCGCCAGGTTGACGGCGGTAGACGATTTCCCCACCCCGCCCTTGCCGGAGCTGACGGCGATGATGTTTTTCACACCGTTAACGCCGGGCTGGTTTTTCACCCGCTTGAGGGTGGCGATACTGTGGCTCAGCTTCCAGTCAATCGCTTTTGCACCGGTAATGCGCAGCAGCTCCGAGCTGGTTTGCTCTTTCAGCGCGTCGAAGGCGCTGGTCCAGACGAACGGCATCTGCAGCTCAATGTGCAGCGTATCGTCCAGCCATGCGACATGGTGCAACGCTTTCAGCGTAGTGAGATTGTGCTTCAGGGTTGGATGCTGAAAGTTAGCCAGCGTCCCGGCGACCATTGCTCGTAAGGCTTCCGGTGATTTGGCCTGGGATTGCGAACTCATCCCGACTCCTTTGTTCTTGTGAATAAGACCTTAGATGAACAAGTTTACCTGAAAGGCCGTGGTTTGTGCTTACTTAATAATGCCCCTTTTGGTAATATCAAAAACCCTTTTCACAGTTAAAAGAAGTAATGCCTACTATGACTCAAGTCGCGAAAAAAATTCTGGTAACGTGCGCACTGCCGTACGCCAACGGCTCAATCCACCTCGGCCACATGCTGGAGCATATCCAGGCTGATGTCTGGGTCCGTTACCAGCGAATGCGCGGCCACGAGGTTAACTTCATCTGCGCGGACGATGCCCACGGCACGCCGATCATGCTGAAAGCCCAGCAACTGGGTGTTTCCCCGGAGCAGATGATTGCCGAAATGAGTCAGGAGCATCAGACCGATTTTGCTGGCTTTGACATCAGCTATGACAACTACCACTCCACGCACAGCGAGGAGAACCGCGAGCTGTCAACGCTTATCTACACCCGTCTGAAAGAGAACGGTTTTATTAAAAACCGCACTATTTCCCAGCTGTACGATCCGGAAAAAGGTATGTTCCTGCCGGACCGTTTCGTCAAAGGCACCTGCCCGAAATGTAAATCACCGGATCAGTACGGCGATAACTGCGAAGTGTGCGGCGCTACCTACAGCCCGACAGAGCTGATCGACCCGAAATCGGTGGTCTCCGGCGCCACGCCTGTGATGCGTGACTCCGAGCACTTCTTCTTCGACCTGCCATCCTTTAGCGAAATGCTGCAGGCGTGGACCCGCAGCGGCGCGCTGCAGGAGCAGGTAGCGAACAAAATGCAGGAGTGGTTCGAATCCGGCCTGCAGCAGTGGGATATCTCCCGCGATGCGCCCTACTTTGGTTTCGAAATTCCAAATGCACCGGGCAAATATTTCTACGTCTGGCTGGACGCGCCAATCGGCTACATGGGCTCCTTCAAGAACCTGTGCGACAAGCGTGGCGACACCGTCAGCTTCGAGGAATACTGGAAGAAAGATTCCACCGCCGAGCTGTATCACTTCATCGGCAAAGACATCGTTTACTTCCACAGCCTGTTCTGGCCGGCAATGCTGGAAGGCAGCAACTTCCGCAAGCCAACCAACCTGTTTGTTCACGGCTACGTGACGGTGAACGGCGCGAAGATGTCCAAATCGCGTGGGACGTTCATCAAAGCCAGCACCTGGCTGAACCACTTTGATGCGGACAGCCTGCGTTATTATTACGCGGCGAAGCTCTCTTCCCGCATCGACGATATCGACCTGAACCTGGAAGATTTCGTGCAGCGCGTGAACGCGGACATCGTGAACAAGGTGGTGAACCTGGCGTCCCGAAACGCGGGCTTTATCGCCAAGCGTTTTGACGGCGTGCTTTCTGCCGAACTGGCCGATCCTGAGCTGTATAAAACCTTCACCGATGCCGCCGCTGCGGTTGGCGAAGCCTGGGAAAGCCGTGAATTCGGTAAAGCAATTCGTGAAATCATGGCGCTGGCCGATGTTGCCAACCGCTATGTGGACGAGCAGGCCCCATGGGTTGTCGCGAAACAGGAAGGCCGCGACGCTGACCTGCAGGCGATCTGCACCATGGGTCTGAACATGTTCCGCGTGCTGATGACCTGGCTGAAGCCTGTACTGCCGCAGCTGGCAGCGCGTGCAGAAGCGTTCCTGAACACCGAACTGAGCTGGGATGCAATCCAGCAACCGCTGCTTGGCCACAAGGTGAATACCTTCAAGGCGCTCTACAATCGCATCGAAATGAAACAGGTTGAAGCCCTGGTGGAAGCCTCGAAAGAAGAGGTGAAAGCAGCTGCCGCACCGGTGACCGGCCCGCTGGCTGACGATCCGATTCAGGAGACCATCACCTTTGACGATTTCGCTAAAGTTGACCTGCGCGTGGCGCTGATTGAAAACGCGGAATTCGTGGAAGGCTCTGACAAGCTGCTGCGCCTGACGCTGGATCTGGGTGGTGAGAAGCGTAACGTCTTCTCCGGCATCCGTTCTGCCTATCCTGATCCGCAGGTACTTATTGGCCGTCAGACCGTCATGGTCGCGAACCTGGCACCGCGTAAAATGCGCTTCGGCATCTCTGAGGGGATGGTGATGGCCGCAGGCCCTGGCGGGAAAGATATCTTCCTGTTAAGCCCTGACGAAGGCGCGAAGCCGGGTCAGCAGGTGAAATAACAAAAAAAGCCGGAGATTATCTCCGGCTTTTTTTGTTCTCCCTCTCGCACAGGGAGAGGGCCGGGATGAGGGCATCAGGCCGCACCCATTCCGCAATCACGCCTTCGTATTATGCACCCGGTGGGTCAGCCCGCGCAGGAAATTACGCAGAAACTGGTCGCCGCACTCGCGGTAATTTTTGTGGCCCGGCGCACGCATCATGGCGGTCACTTCCGGCACGGATACGCGGTATTTTTGCTCCGTCATGATCGCCACAATATCATCCGTTTTCAGCGAGAACGCGATACGCAGCTTTTTCAGCACCGTGTTGTTGTCCACCCGACGCTCCAGCGCCAGTTCAGGTGCAGAATCATCTTTGCCACGCTTATCGTAGATCAGGCCGTTCAGGAAGCCTGACAGAATAATGTCAGGGCAGCGAACAAACCCCTCTTCGTCCTCTTTGGTCATCCAGATGTCAAAACCAGCAGAGGTGGATTCCATGGCAGACAGCGCAAGAATGCGCACCATATCGTTGTTGTTTGCTTTCAGGGTGTAGCGCAGGCTACGAAGAATATCATTACTAAGCATGAGTGCCTTTAACTGTCGATGATGCAATGGCGCGCAGTGTACCAGTTTTACAGCCCAATCGCCTCTTTCAAACTTTTCAGGTAGCGACGACTGACGGGTACCGTTTGACCGGCCCGCAGTACCAGCTCTGCCTGACCGTTATCTTCCAGACGGATCTCTTTCAGGTGCGCCATGTTAACCAGATACTGCCGATGGCAGCGGACAAGCGGCGTGCGGCTCTCCAGCGTGCGCAGCGTCAGCTCGGTGAAGCCTTCATTGCCCTCGGCGCTGGTGACAAACACCCCGCTCAGGCGACTGCTGACAAATGCCACATCATCCATTTGCAGCAGGTAAATCCGGCTATGCCCGGTACACGGGATAAACTTCAGCGGCTGCTGGTTTTCCGGCAGCAGCGTGACGTCCTGTACCGTGCGTTCCTGGCGTAAACGCGTCAGGGTCTTTTCGAGCCGCTTCTCTTCAATCGGCTTCAGCAGGTAATCGAACGCGTGTTCTTCAAAGGCCTTCACGGCATATTCGTCAAACGCCGTCAGAAACACGATATACGGGCGATGCTCCGGGTCAAGCATGCCGACCATCTCCAGCCCACTGATACGGGGCATCTGGATGTCGAGGAACAGCACATCCGGACGCAGTTTATGTACAGCACCAATGGCTTCAATGGCATTGGCGCACTCTCCCACAATCTCAATGTCACTCTGCTCCTGCAACAGCACGCGCAGGTTTTCCCGTGCCAACGGTTCATCATCGACTATCAGCACTCTTAACATGCGGTCTCCTCCAGCGGCAATCGTAACGTAATACGGGTAAATCGGTCCGGCTCACAGGCCACGGTGATGCCACATCCATCCCCAAAGTGAGCGCGCAGGCGTTTATCCACCAGGCTCATCCCCAGCCCGCCGGAAGCGGACGGGACGTAAAGCCCGGCATTGTCTTCAATATTCAGCACCAGATGATGATTAAAACGGCTGGCAGAAATAGTGATCTCCCCAGTGCCCAGAAGCTGCGATGTCCCGTGTTTAATGGCATTTTCCACAATAGGCTGCAGCGTAAAGGCCGGGAGATGCTGATACGCCAGCTCATCCGGCACGGATAACGACACCTGCAGACGAGACTGGAAGCGCGCCTGCTCAATCTGCAGATAGGCGTTAACATGTTCAATCTCATCGGCCAGGGTCACAATCTCAGACGGCCGTTTCAGGTTCTTGCGGAAAAACGTCGACAGAAATTGCACCAGTTGCGCGGCCTGATCGCTGTCGCGGCGGATCACCGCTTTCAGGGTGTTGAGGGCATTAAACAGGAAATGCGGGTTCACCTGAGCGTGCAGGAGCTTAATCTCCGACTGCGTTAACAGGGCTTTTTGCCGCTCATATTGCCCCGCCAGGATCTGCGCGGAAAGCAGCTGCGCAATCCCCTCCCCCAACGTCCGGTTGATCGAGCTGAACAAGCGGTTCTTCGCTTCGTAGAGCTTAATGGTTCCCATCACCCGCTGGTTTTCCCCCCGCAGCGGAATGACCAGCGTAGAGCCGAGCTTACACTGCGGATGCAGCGAACAGCGGTAAGGCACTTCGTTACCGTCGGCATAGACTACCTCACCGGTCTCTATCGCACGAAGCGTATACGCGGACGAAATCGGTCTGCCGGGAAGGTGGTGATCGTCGCCGGTACCGGTAAAGGCCAGCAGCTTTTCACGATCGGTAATCGCAACGGCACCGATATCCAGCTCCTGATAGAGTACCTGCGCCACCTTCATGCTGTTTTCTTCGTTAAAGCCCTGACGCAGGATCCCCTCGGTTGAAGCGGCGACTTTAAGTGCCGTGGCAGAGAACGCCGAGGTGTATTTCTCAAACATGGCGCGCTTGTCGAGCAGAATGCGCATAAACAGCGCCGCGCCCACGGTGTTGGTGACCATCATCGGGGCGGCAATACTGTTCACCAGATGCAGTGCGTCCTCAAAAGGTCGGGCGATAAGCAGAATGATCGCCATTTGCGCCATTTCGGCCACAAAGGTGATCGCGCCAGCGGTAAGCGGGCTGAAGACTTTATCCGGGCGGCCTCGTTTGATCATGTAGCTGTGCACCAGGCCACCAAGCAGCCCTTCCACGATGGTCGAGATCATGCAGCTCAGCGCCGTCATCCCGCCCATGGAATAGCGGTGCAGCCCACCGGTTAAACCGACAAGGCCACCCACAACCGGGCCGCCCAGCAGCCCGCCCATCACCGCGCCGATGGCGCGCGTATTGGCAATGGAGTCTTCGATATGAAGGCCAAAATAGGTCCCCATGATGCAGAAAATGGAGAAAGTCACATAACAGAGGAGCTTGTGCGGCAGGCGGACGGTGACTTGCATCAGCGGGATAAACAGACGCGTCTTACTCATCAACCAGGCGATGACAAGAAACACGCACATCTGCTGAAGCAACAGCAGCACCAGATTAAACTCGTACATACTCAGGAACCGCACCTTCTGAAAACGCGTAACATACACTGAAGGCGCCGAAGTTTCTTTGAAGCAGTCCAAAAAAGCGGTAAATCGTGTCCGTCATCACATCTTTTGCCGAACATAACGGCTGCTTCGCATTATTTGTACAAAAAAAAGGCAATTCTTCCTGGTTCGACAAACTGGGTCTACAGTTAAGCTGGGGACGCGTTAGCCAGGGGGCGAATATGGCGCTTTACACGATCGGTGAAGTGGCACTCCTTTGTGATATCAATCCCGTCACGCTACGGGCTTGGCAGCGACGGTATGGTTTACTCAAACCGCAGCGCACGGACGGTGGTCACCGCCTTTTCAATGATGCCGACATCGATCGGATCCGCGAGATCAAAAGCTGGATAGATAACGGTGTGCAGGTGAGCAAGGTAAAGTCGCTGCTCTGCCATGACGATCCCGATACCCAACACCGCTGGCGCGAACAGCAGGAAACCCTGCTCCGGCTTCTGCAGGCGGGCAACGTTCAACGTCTGCGCGCGTGGATCAAAGAGCAAGGCCGCGATTATCCGGCGCAAACCTTAATCAACCATCTTTTCATCCCGCTTCGTCGACGGCTGCAATGCCAGCACTCTACCCTGCAGGCGCTGCTGAGTATGCTCGACGGGGTGCTGATCAATTATATCGCCGTCTGTCTGGCCTCGGCGCGAAACAAGGGCGGAAAAGACGCGCTGGTTGTTGGCTGGAACGTGCACGATACCACGCGGCTGTGGCTCGAAGCCTGGATCGCCACCCAGCAGGGCTGGCGCGTGGAGGTGCTGGCGCATTCGCTGGCTCAGCTACGGCCCGAATTCTTCGACGGCCAGACTCTGCTGGTCTGGTGCGGGGAAGTGCCCACCGCCTCGCAGCAACAGCGGCTGACGGAATGGCGGGAGCACGGTTATCCGGTTTACGCCCTGGGCCCCGACGAAACGTAACGGCATTTAATGGTTCATTAACAGCTGCGCTTCACCGTATAATTGTTCCGTTAACAACAGGAGCAGATGATGAAGGCAACCAAACTGGCCGTAATTACCCTTTTTGTACTGATGGCCGTAAGCGGCATCGGCGGCGTGATGCTGGCCGGGTACTCATTTATTGTTCGTGGCGGTGTCGGCTGAGAAGCCGGGCCAGTCGTTCAAACAGGCGATCGATAACGATGGCCGCCAGCGCCACCAGTACCGCACCCTGAACGATATAGGCCGTATTGAACCCGCTTAAGCCAATGATGATCGGCGTTCCCAGCGTATTGGCCCCCACCGTAGACGCGATGGTCGCCGTGCCGATGTTAATAATCACCGATGTACGGATCCCCGCGATAATCACCGGTGCCGCAAGCGGCAGCTCAACCTTGCACAGCCGCTGACCGCTGCTCATGCCCATCCCTTCGGCCACGCTCAGTACCGATGCCGGTACCGACGCAATGCCCGCCAGCGTCCCCTGAAGAACAGGCAACACGCCGTAAAGGATCAGCGCAATGATAGCCGGTTGCTGACCAAACCCGATCACCGGCACCGCAATCGCCAGTACCGCCACCGGCGGAAATGTCTGTCCGATAGCCGCAATCGTCTCTACCAGCGGGCGAAACTCTCTCCCCCAGGGCCGGGTGACCACAATCCCCGCCCCCACGCCCAGCACCACGGCAATCGCGCTGGAGAGCGCCACCAGCCACAGGTGCGCCAGGGCGAGATTGATAAAGCTTTCCTGCTGATAGACGGGGCGCGGCAGGCCGGGAAAAAGCGAGCTGAACAGCGCCGCACTGTGCGGCATTAGAAACAGCAAGGCAACAAAAAGCCCCGTCAGCCAGAGGAGCGGATCACGCATGACCTTCACGCGTCACCTCCCCGGCCAGCAGATCGCGAAAATGCAGGGTGCCGCACGGTGCCCCAGCGGCATCCGTAACCGGCAGTACCTCGCACTGGCGCGCCACAAACGCAGAGAGTGCGTCCCGCAGGCTCATCTGTTCTTGTAATGCTTCACCGCCCATCGCCACATCCTGTCGACGCATATAATCGCTGACGGTTCGCAGGGAGAGCAGTCTGACGCCCAGTTCGCTGCGTCCAAAAAACTCGCGCACAAAATCGTTCTGCGGATGGGTCAGCAGTTCAAGCGGCGTACCCTGCTGGATCACTTCCCCGTGGTCCATCAACACCAGATGATCGGCCAGCCGCAGCGCCTCATCAATATCGTGGGTCACGAGGACGATCGTCCGGCCAAGGATGCGGTGAATGCGGGTCATCTCGGTCTGCAGTGCCCCGCGCGTAACGGGATCGAGCGCGCCAAAAGGCTCATCCATCAGCAATACCTGCGGGTTCGCCGCCAGCGCGCGCGCCACTCCCACACGCTGCTGTTGTCCACCTGAAAGCTGATGCGGATAGCGGCCACGCAGCCCAGGCTCTAACCCCAGCAGCGACATAAGCTCGTCCACCCTCTCGTCACTCTTTGCACGCGACCATTTTTCCAGCTGCAGCACGGTGGCAATGTTCTGCGCGACCGTCCAGTGGGGAAACAGGCCGATGGACTGGATGGCGTAGCCCATGCGACGACGCAGCTCCAGCACCGGCAGACTGCGGATCTCTTCCCCGGCAAAACGTATTACACCGCTGTCGTGCTCCACCAGGCGGTTGATCATCTTCAGCGTGGTGGACTTCCCCGACCCCGAGGTGCCAATCAGTACCGAAAACGCCCCCTCGGCAAAATTCAGGTTCAGGTGACTTGCTGCCGGACGACCGGCAAATGTTTTACTGACATCGTGAAATTCAATCATTGGCTCTTCTCCCGAGCAACGCGAGCCATAAGGCAAACAGCGCATCGATGACGACCGCCAGTGCAATCGTGGGCACCACGCCCAGTAACACCAGATCCAGCGCGCTGCTCAGCAGCCCCTGGAACACCAGCGCGCCAAAACCGCCTGCGCCAATCAGCGCGGCGATAACCGCCATCCCGACGGTCTGGACCGCCACCACCCGCAGGCTGCGCAGCAGCAGGGGCAAGGCGAGCGGCAGCTGGATCTGCCAGAAGCACTGTCGCCGGCTCATCCCCATCGCGTGGGCGCTCTCCAGTACATCCGGCGCGACCTGGCTTAAGCCCGCCACCACGCCGCGGACCAGCGGCAGCAGCGCGTACAGCACCAGGGCAATAAGCGCGGGGGTTAATCCGGTTCCGGCGATACCGACCGAGGCTAACGCCGGAAATGACTTCACCAGCCCCGCCAGCGGCGCAATCAGCAGGCCAAACAGGGCCACGGAAGGGATGGTCTGGATCACGTTGAGCACGGCAAAAACCCCGCCCTGGCGGGAGGGATGACGATAACACCACATGCCAAGCGGTACCCCCAGCAGTAACGCCGGGAACAGCGTGCCGAAGAGGATCGTCAGGTGTTGCGCCAGCGCATCATCAAACACCTCCTGACGGTTGGCGTACTCTTTTAACAGCGAGAGATTATTCAGCTCACCGCTGAACAGCAGCAGCAATGGAATACACCAGATCTGGGCATTGAGCACCCAGCGCCAGGCAGATGACGGGATCAGGCGGCGGATCGCATCGCTGCAGGCCAGCAGACACAGCGCCAGCCACAGCCACAGCCCACTGCCCACGGTGGTTCGCGCCAGTGGACTTTCCGCCGAAGTCATGTGCGTGGCGGCAAGCCCGGCACTCCAGAACAAGGTGATGAAGAGGCCTTCACTGAGGAGTAGCGTCAGCCACTGTGCAACCCGCCCACGGCTGAGCGAGAGCACAACCAGTGCACCCAGCGCCACAACCAGCAGCAGCGGCGTAAACGGCCAGACCTGCCAGAGCGCGCGCCCTTCCCCCGACATCAGGCGGTTTGGCGCCACATTGACAAACGGTAGCGCGACCGCCGCAATGGCCACACAGGCCAACAGCAGCAGTACGCGGTTATGACATTTTATTGGCACATCCCTGTCCTGTTACTTCACAAGCCCTTGTTGTTTCAGGAAATCGGCGGCCACTTTTTTGGCATCCAGTCCCTCTACGGCAATGCTCGCATTGAGCTGTTGCAGCGTTTTTGCATCCAGTTTTTCAAAGACCGGTTTGAGCCAGTCGGCGATATCCGGGTAGGCTTTCAGCACCGCCTCACGCACCACCGGCGTGGGGGCATAAATAGGCTGAACGCCTTTTGGATCGGTTAAGGTTTGCAGACCAAGCGCCGCGACCGGGCCGTCCGTACCGTAGGCCATCGCCGCATTGACGCCAGAGGTCTGCTGCGCCGCCGCCTTGATGGTCACCGCGGTGTCACCGCCCGCGAGCGAGAGCAGCTGTGCCTGGTCAAGCTTGAAGTCGTAGGCTTTTTCGAAAGCAGGCAGCGCGTCCGGACGCTCGATAAACTCCGCCGAGGCCGCAAGCTTGAAGTCGCCCTTCTCTTTCAGATAGCGGCTGAGATCCGCAAGTGACGTCAGTTTGCCTTTCTCCGCCACGTCTTTACGCACCGCGATGGTCCAGGTGTTGTTGGCCGGAGCCGGGGTCAGCCAGACCAGCTTGTTCTGTTCTGCATCGAGTTTTTTGACTTTTTCATACCCGGCTTTGGCGTTTTTCCATGCCGGATCGTTTTCATCTTTGAAGAAAAATGCCCCGTTGCCGGTGTATTCCGGATAAATATCCAGCTCGCCGGAGGTGATGGCCCCGCGTACCACGGGCGTGGTACCCAGCTGAACTTTATTCACGGTTTTCACGCCGTGGCTTTCCAGCACCTGCAAAATAATATTCCCGAGCAGCGCGCCTTCAGTGTCGATCTTTGAGCCCACTTTTACCGGTTCTGCCGCCTGTAGCGGCAGGCTTAGCGCCGCGAATAACGCCGCAGAAACTACCATCCCCGTTTTAATCGTCATTCCACTATCCTCATTTTTTTGCTGCCTTTTTCAGAGGCTTGAGAGAAAAGCGTAGCTTAAAACGGCGGATTTACCCGGCAAAATGCCTTTTTAGCATAAGGTAAGACGCATCCCCCGGTGAACGGGGGATGCAAAGGAGGGAAAGGTTACAGCAGCTCGAACTCGCCTTTATTCACGCGGGCGGAATCCACCCCAATGTAGACATTGAACTTGCCCGGTTCCGCATCGTATTTCATCTGCTGGTTCCAGAACTTCAGGGCATCCACGTCAATCGGGAAGCTGATGGTTTTGGTTTCACCAGGTTTCAGGTCGACCTTCTCAAAGCCGCGCAGCTGTTTCACCGGACGGCTCATGGAGGCGGTCACATCCTGAACATACATCTGGATCACCGTCGCACCTTCACGTTTACCGGTGTTCGTCACATCAACGCTGGCAGTCACCTTACCGTCACGCTTCAGGCTCGGGGCCGACATTTTCACGTCAGAGACCTTAAAGGTGGTGTAGCTCAAACCGTAACCAAACGGATACAGCGGGCCGTTCGCTTCATCGAAGTAACGGGAGGTGTACTTGTTTGGCTTATCGGCGTTATACGGACGGCCGGTATTCAGGTGGCTGTAGTACACCGGGATCTGCCCGACAGAGCGCGGGAAGGACATCGGCAGTTTGCCCGACGGGTTGTAATCACCAAACAGCACGTCAGCGATGGCGTTACCCCCTTCCGTACCGGCGAACCAGGTTTCCAGAATAGCATCAGCCTGCTGATCTTCTTTCACCAGCGCCAGTGGACGACCGTTCATCAACACCAGCACCAGCGGCTTGCCGGTGGCTTTCAGGGCGGCGATCAGATCGCGCTGGCTTTGCGGGATCGTGATGTCCGTTCGGCTGGAGGCTTCGTGTGCCATCCCCTGTGCTTCACCCACCACGGCAACCACCACGTCAGACTGTTTCGCGGCGTTTACCGCTTCGTCAATCATCTCTTTCGGCGAGCGCGGATCCACCTTCACCGCCTCTTCATACTGATTGAGGAAGGTCACGATATCTTTATCATCAGTGACGTTCGCCCCTTTGGCGTACACCACCTTAGCGTTTTCACCGACCGCATTTTTAATACCGGTGAGCACGGTCACGGACTGATCGGCCACGCCCGCAGCAGACCAGCTCCCCATCACGTCGCGCTTGCTGTCGGCCAGCGGGCCGACCACCGCAATGGTGCCGGATTTTTTCAGCGGCAGCGTGTCGAGGCGGTTTTTCAGCAGCACCAGGCTTTCACGGGCCACTTCTCGGGCCTCTTTACGATGCAGACGGCTTTCGGCATTGGTGTCCGCCGGGTCTGACTCTTTCGGACCCAGGTGGCTGTATGGATCGTTAAACAGCCCCATGTCATATTTCACGTTCAGCACGTGACGCGTGGCATCGTCCAGCTCCGCCATCGTCACCTTACCGCTCTTCACCAGCCCCGGCAGGTATTTGCTGTAATATTCGTCGCTCATGCTCATGTTGATGCCGGATTTGAGCGCCACGCGCACCGCATCTTCCGGGTCGGAGGCCGTACCGTGTTTGATGAGCTCTTTAATGGCGCCATGGTCAGAGACGGTGATGCCCTTGAAGCCCCACTGGTCGCGCAGCACGTCTTTCAGCAGCCAGGAGTCAGAGGTGGCAGGCGTGCCGTTGAGCGAGTTCAGGGCGACCATCACCGCGCCGCTACCGGCATCCAGGCCTGCTTTGTACGGCGGCATGTAATCGTTAAACAGGCGCTGCGGGCTCATGTCGACGGTGTTGTACTCTTTACCGCCTTCCACGGCACCATAGGCGGCGAAGTGCTTGACGCTGGTCATGACCGAATAACGATCCGCCGGGCTTTTACCCTGCATCGCTTCCACCATGGTTTTCCCCATCGTGGCGGTCAAATAAGTATCTTCACCAAAGCCCTCTGACGCGCGGCCCCAGCGCGGATCGCGGGAGACGTCAACCATCGGGGCCCAGGTCATGTTCAGGCCGTCGTCTGCGGCTTCATATGCCGAGACGCGCCCGACGGTTTTCACCGCGTCGAGGTTAAAGGAGGAGGCCAGACCGAGGCTGATAGGGAAAACGGTACGCTGTCCGTGTACCACGTCATAGGCGAAGAACAGCGGAATTTTCAGGCGGCTAAGTTCCATCACCTGATCCTGCATTTTGCGGATATCCTGACGGGTCACGGTGTTAAAAATCGCCCCTACCTGGCTCTCTTTAATCATTTCGCGGATCGCCTCTTTCGGGTTATCCGGGCCGACGCTGATAAGACGCAGCTGGCCGATCTTCTCATCGACCGTCATTTTCTTGAGCAATTCCGTGACAAACGCGTCCCGTGCTTCAGGCGTAAGCGGGTGATTGCCAAACAGTTCATCTGCCAGCGCAGGTTGCAGTGCCAGGCTGACGGCGACACCTACAGAACATAGCCATTTCATGTCGTTTTACTCTCTCATCAATTTCCGCCGGAAGATCTCGGCCAGGGCGTGCGAAAAGCGCAGTGTGCCACAAACCCTCAGAACGTTGCAGGGTTATTCTCTGATTTTTCTCGCAAATACGCGCCCTCTAAACAGCTAATCGCGCTATGCTTTACAGCGAGAAATTTGCCCCACCACAAGGAGTGGAAGATGTCTTCTGTTCGAACTGCCGATAACACGACTTTTATTAACGAACTGTCGCGCCTGGTTGGTCACTCTCACCTGCTCACCGACCCGGCTAAAACCGCCCGCTACCGTAAGGGCTTTCGTTCCGGACAGGGCGATGCGCTGGCGGTGGTTTTTCCCGGCACGCTGCTGGAGCTGTGGCGCGTCCTGAGCGCCTGCGTCGCCGCGGACAAGATCATTTTAATGCAGGCGGCTAACACCGGCCTGACCGAAGGCTCGACGCCGAACGGCAACGATTACGATCGCGACATCGTGATTATCAGCACCCTGCGCCTCGACAAACTTCACCTGCTCGATAAAGGCGAGCAGGTACTGGCCTTCCCCGGTACCACCCTCTACTCGCTGGAAAAAGCGCTTAAGCCGCTTGGGCGCGAACCGCATTCGCTGATTGGTTCATCCTGCATCGGCGCCTCCGTCATTGGTGGGATTTGTAATAATTCTGGCGGTTCGCTGGTGCAGCGCGGCCCGGCTTATACCGAAATGTCGCTCTATGCCCGTATTGATGAAAACGGCAAGCTGACGCTGGTGAACCATCTGGGAATCGATCTGGGCGTCACGCCGGAGCAGATCCTGAGTAAGCTCGACGACGATCGCGTGAAAGATGAAGACGTACAGCACGATGGGCGTCATGCCCACGATCACGATTACATCACCCGCGTACGTGATATCAACGCGGATACACCAGCGCGTTACAACGCCGACCCGGATCGCCTGTTCGAATCCTCCGGCTGCGCGGGCAAACTGGCCGTTTTCGCGGTCCGGCTCGACACCTTCCCGGCCGAGAAAAAACAGCAGGTGTTTTACATCGGCACCAATCAGCCTGACGTGCTGACCGAAATCCGTCGTCATATTCTGGGCGAATTCACGCATCTGCCGGTGGCGGGCGAGTATATGCATCGGGATATTTACGACATCGCCGAACGCTACGGCAAAGATACGTTCCTGATGATCGACAAGCTCGGCACCGACAAAATGCCGTTCTTCTTCACCATGAAGGGCCGCACTGATGCAATGCTGGAGAAAGTGCCGCTGTTTAAACCCCACTTCACCGACCGCTTTATGCAGAAGCTGGGTAACGTTTTCCCGGCCCACCTGCCGGAGCGAATGAAAACCTGGCGCGACAAGTATGAACATCACCTGCTGCTGAAAATGGCCGGGGACGGGATCGCCGAAGCACAAAACTGGCTGAGCGAATTCTTCAAAACCGCCGAGGGAGATTTCTTCGCCTGTACACCTGAAGAGGGGAGCAAAGCGTTCCTGCACCGTTTTGCCGCTGCGGGGGCCGCCATCCGTTATCAGGCCGTACACTCAGAAGAAGTAGAGGATATTCTGGCGCTGGATATTGCCCTGCGACGCAACGATACCGAGTGGTTTGAACACCTGCCGCCGGAAATCGACAGCAAGCTGGTGCATAAGCTCTACTACGGCCACTTTATGTGCTACGTCTTCCACCAGGATTACATCGTTAAAAAAGGGGTCGACGCGCACGCATTGAAAGAGGAGATGCTCGCGCTTCTGCGCGAACGTGGCGCACAATATCCTGCGGAACACAACGTTGGGCATCTTTACAAAGCCCCTGAGACACTTAAGCAGTTTTATCGCGAGAATGACCCTACAAACAGTATGAATCCCGGCATTGGTAAAACAACGCGGAATAAATACTGGAAAGAGAGCGGTAACGCAGAGCAGGCCATTACGCAAGCATCTGATTAATTCATACAGCCATATTTAAGAGATTGTTAAGCACAGCTCAATCGTACTAGAGTACCTGCACTCGCCGGAGAAACGTTTCTCCGGCATTCTTTGACGAGGAGCAGGCACATCATGTCGGCTGTTGATATTTTATCCGTAACCGAAGTGGAAGTGCGCGATGCCCTTCCCGACGATGTGCATGCCATTTCGGCTATTTATGCATGGCATGTACTTCACGGACGTGCGTCGTTTGAGGAAATCCCCCCCACCGTTGATGAAATGCGTAAGCGGTTGAAAAACGTGACCGATAACGGTTTGCCCTGGCTGGTGGCGCTGTATCGCGGCATTGTGGTGGGCTATTGCTACGCCACGCCATACCGTCCACGACACGCGTATCGCTTCACGCTGGAAGAGTCAATCTACGTGGATGCCAGCACCACCGGACGCGGTTTTGGCAGTGCACTAATGGACGCGCTGATTGAACGCTGCGAACAAGGTCCCTGGCGTCAAATGATTGCGGTTGTGGGGGATGGCCATAATAACGCCGGATCATTGCGGCTGCATAAAAAGCACGGTTTTGAAGTGGTCGGTCAGCTGCGCAGCGTGGGCTACAAAAAAGGCGACTGGCGGGATACGGTGATTATGCAGCGCCCGCTTAACGACGGAGACTGGACCCTGCCGGAATAGGACCAGTGCGGTCTGGTGCCCTCACCCCCGCCCTCTTCCACCGGGAGAGGGAGAAAACATAAAAAACGGTAACACAGTTACCGTTTTGCTTTTACCTAATCGTTCTGCGCCGTCGCCATCTGCTCGGCTTTCTGCTTTTTATACGTCAATGCCGCAGCCGGAACAGGCTGCACTTTCCCGGTTTCAATCCAGGTGCGCAGTCGGCTGGCATCGGCGAAGTGAGTATATTTGCCGAAGGCATCCATCACCACCAGCGCCACCGGTTTACCGTTGAACACGGTACGCATCACCAGACAGTGACCCGCCGCGTTAGTAAAGCCGGTTTTCGTTAACTGAATATTCCAGTTCTCGCGGTACACCAGGTGGTTCGTATTGCGAAACGGCAGCGTATAGGCCGGGTTCGCAAAGGTCGCCATCTCTTCACGGGTGGTACTGAGCTGCCCAATCAGCGGGTACTGTTTGCTGGCAATCAGCAGTTTGGTCAGATCGCGCGCCGTAGAGACGTTGTGAATCGACAGACCTGTCGGCTCAACAAAACGGGTGTTATTCATTCCCAGCGCTTTGGCTTTGGCATTCATCGCTCGAATGAAGGCGTCGTAGCCGCCCGGATAATGGTGGGCGAGGCTCGCCGCGGCGCGGTTTTCAGACGACATCAGCGCCAGCAAGAGCATATTTTTACGACTGATTTCACTGTTCAGGCGCACGCGGGAGTAAACCCCTTTCATCTCCGGCGTGTGGCTGATATCCACTTTCAGTTTTTCATCCAGCGGCAGATGTGCATCCAGCACTACCATCGCGGTCATTAATTTGGTTATCGAGGCGATCGGGCGCACCAGATCCGGGTGGCTGGCGTAGATCACCTTATTAGTGTTGAGATCAACAATCATCGCGCTGCCGGAAGCGATTTGCGGTTGAGCAGCAGCGGTGGTCACCGCGGGCGTTTTGGCGAGAGCTGGCACGCCAGCGGACGCCCCCAGCAACAGTGCCAGGCTAAGTAAAGAAACTCGGAATTTCAGCATGGTGAGACTTCTGATAATTATTCACGCACGTTATGACGTACACCGCCTGCGTCGACGGAGAAACACAGGCTGGCTTCGGCATCATAGCGGTCACCGTGTATTGTCGCCAGCGGATAATCGTGAACAGATGCTGCATTGCTGGCATTTACGCCAGCAATGCAATTAACTCAGAAGAGACGGTAACCATAACCCCAAAGAATCACCGTCAGCGCCAGTAACGCTTCCAGTACCAGCACGCCGATGGCGAGCGTAGAGCTGGAAAAGCTCAGGCCTTCTTCTTTATTGATATTCAGGAAGGTAGGTACCCCCAGATACAGCAGATAGCCGGTGTAAAAGAGCGCAATGGTCCCGATCAGCGCGCACAGCCAGACCAGGGGATAGAGCGCAACAATACCGCTTAAGAACAGCGGGGTTGCGACGTATCCGGCAAAGACCATACAGTGTGCCAGGGAAGGACGCTGCGGATAGTTACGTGCCATCCAGTGAATGACGCGTCCCATAACCGCCACCCCTGCCAGCATCAGGCCATAAAAGAGAATGGCAAGATAAAGCCCGGTAAACCAGGAAAGCTGTACTACGGTGCCATCACCAAAGTTCCAGCCGATTTGTGTTGTACCAATAAACGCGCATATCACCGGCACCGCCGCCATCAGCAGCACGTGGTGCGTGTAATGATGCGAGACCGTTTCGTTCTCACTTTTGATGACATGCATTTCACGATCGGGATGGGAAAAAAGTCCCCAGACATGGTTCATAGCGCCCCCTTGTTGTCGGCCCGTCATCGATACCTTAAGTATAATGCAGGGTTTAGATTATTTTATGTACAGTGGGAAATTTCCGTTGATTGCCCCGCGGTTGTCACAAGGGGTATATGATTAACCGAGGCACGCTGAGGGAGATAATATTTACGTAATGGATATCAACGGAGTTATTGAACAATACGGATACGCTGCGCTGGTTGTCGGAAGCGTGGCAGAAGGTGAAACCATCACCCTGTTAGGCGGCGTCGCCGCGCATCAGGGATTACTTAAATTCCCGCTGGTTGTCGCCGCGGTTGCGCTGGGCGGGATGATTGGCGATCAGCTGCTCTACTTTCTGGGGCTGCGTTTTGGGCCGACGCTGCTTAAGCGTTTCGCTAAGCACAAGAAGAAAATTAACCGCGCGCAGCGGCTGATCCAGCGCCACCCTTACCTGTTTGTGATTGGCACCCGCTTTATGTACGGCTTTCGGATTATCGGGCCGATATTGATTGGCGCCAGCCGCCTGCCGCCGAAAATTTTCCTGCCGCTGAACGTGATTGGCGCGTGCGCCTGGGCGCTGATCTTTACCACGCTCGGTTACGTGGGTGGAGAAGTGATTGGCCCGTGGCTGCATAACCTTGACCAGCATCTGAAGCACTGGGCGTGGCTGATTCTGGTGGTGGTGGCGGTGATTGGAGTCAGGCTGTGGATGCGGCACAGAGAGAAGAAGCAGGATGAGGAGTGAGTGCGGTCTGTTGCCCTCACCCTCTCCCACTGAGTGAGGGAACTTAACACACCCTCTCCCACGGGGTGAGGGGAAGCTACCCCGCTGGCTTAAACTGCGGATTCGCCAGCATAAACCCGCCATCGACGATAAACGATTGCCCGGTGGTGTAGCTGGCGTCGCTGTCGCATAACCACGCCACCAGACTGGCGATCTCTTTGGTATATCCCGGTCTTGCGAGCGGGATCGCTGGCATCGATCCTTCCTTCACTTCACTCTCGTCCATATCATTCATCGGTGTGGCAATCGCCCCCGGTGCAACGGCGTTGACCAGAATGTTGTGCTGCACAAGTTCCAGCGCCATCGATTTGGTTAATCCTCCCAGCGCATGTTTTGCGGCGGTATAGGCGCTGGCTTCCGGCAGCGGCGTATGTTCGTGCACCGAGGTGATATTGACGATTCGCCCTCCTTCCCCCTGCTCCACCATTTTACGTGCGGCAATCTGCGAACAGAGAAACGCACCGTCCACGTCGACGGTGAAAATGTTTCGCCAGTCGTCAAACGGCATATCCAGGAAGGGCGCTTTGGTCATCGCACCCGCATTGTTAACCAGCACGTCCAGGCGACCAAAACGGGCAATTAACGTTTCAATCGCCTGCGCGCCCTGTGGAAGGGTGCTTAGATCAAGGTGGATAGCTTCAGCCCGCCGTCCCTGCGCCTCCACTTCGCGGCAGGTATCCCGGGCCCCTTGTTCATCAGAGTGCCAGGTGACGCCAATATCAAACCCACGTTCAGCCAGCATCAGGGCTGTGGTTTTACCAATCCCGGAATCCGATGCGGTAACAATCGCTACTTTGGTCATACTCACCTCCTGAAGAACGGCAAAGAGGTAAGTATAGATAATGACCCTGATTAGCCATGATGATAACCACCACCCAGCGCGGAGGTGAGCTGTAGCGTGGCGTCGATATACTCGCCCTGCAGCATCAATCCGGCGAGATGTTCCTTCAGCGCTGGAATTCTGGCTTCACTGACGCGCGAACCGGCAATAATTCCGGCGCTAAAACGTGCCTGCGCCAGCGCCACCACGCGCGCCGCATCTTTTTCTACCTGCTGCTGATGCTGATTTTTCGCCGTCAGCATTTCCACTTCGCTGGCCGTGCGCGCCACCTGGTTTACGGCATCCACCACCGCCTTGTTATAATTCGCCACCGACAGATTGTTCTGCGCCTGGGCAATATCCAGCTGCGCGTTCAGCCTGCCGCTGTCAAAAATGGGCAGAGTCAGCCCGGCGGTCACCCCCATTTGCTGGGCTGAAGAACGGAACAGATCGCTCAGGTGCAGGGCATCCTGTTGTAAAAACGCCATCAGATTCACATCAGGATAAAACGCCGCTCTGGCGGCTTCGACCTCGCTCATTGACGCTTCGATATACCAGTGCGCCGCCTGCAGATCCGGCCGTCGGGCCAGCAGTTCATACCCCAGCGTCGACGGTAACGACGCTTCAACCGTCGGTAAGGCATGCCGTGTGAGCGCCAGGGCGGGGGTATTAGTCAACGCGTTCAGACGCGCCTCGATGGCTTTCATTTTGCCGTGAACCTCTGCGATCTGCTCTTCGGTTTTGCTGGCACTGATGTCGGTTTCGACACCTTCCACAGAGGAGGTGATCCCGTGCTGATACAGCTCGCGATCTGCACCGATGATATTGTCCTGTTGGGATTTGATCTGCGTGAGGACCTCCTCCACGGCGGCCTGAGTTTGCCAGTCCCAGTAGAGCCGCGCCACGCTGCTGGCAAGCAGTTGACGGGTCTGCTCAAGCTCCGCTTTTTGCGCATTCACCTTGCCTATCCGGGCCTCCAACCGGGCGCGATTTTTGCCCCACAAATCCAGATCCCAGCCCGCGGTCAAGCCAAAGGTACCGTTGGTATACCAGGGGCCGGTGGTGCCCGCAGCCGGGTCGGTTATGGCAAAGGGCCCCATCAGCCCTTCAGCGGACATTTTCTGACGTTCAGCATCGGCCGAAAAATCAATTTGCGGGCCGTCGGCCGCCAGGGCTGCTTTGGCCTGGGCTTCGGCAAGGGTAATACGCTGACGGGCAATCTGCATATCGGGCGCATCGCTTAATGCTTTGGCAATTAGCTTATCAAGCTGCGGATCGTTATACGCTTTCCACCATGCATTTTTCGGCCAGTCCTGATGAGGCAGCACCGTATTAACCGACGCCGTGAGTGACTGGGTATTAAGGGGAGTTACCGTGGCATGTTGCGGCGCACAGCCGGCCAGAATAACGGCAAAGGGAGCACTCAGAGATAAAATAAGAAAACGTTTCATTACGCCATTCACGCCAAAAAATAAAGGCGCAAAGTACGCCTGATACCTCTCTTTTTTTTAGTAATGCGTGGCAATGCGCAAATTGTCATACATTTTTGTAATTAGAAAATTATACATACCGAGAATAAGCCAAATTAACAAATTCATCTTAATTATAAATTGCCTGCTACACTTACTGTTGACATACATACGCAGGAGAAGGGAATGAAAATATTATTGTGGGTCATTTTAATTATATTTCTGATAGGACTGCTGGTGGTAACGGGTGTGTTCAAGATGATTTTCTGATTCATTTGCCCGGCACCGCGCCGGGCAAAGGTCAACCAGCCCATGCGTCTGGTCCAGCGCTTCACAGCGATAATTGCGGTCACACGCTTATTATTTTGCCTGGATCACCCGCGCAATATCCGCAGAAGTCTGTAATGTCCGAATCTCCTGAAATAACCCCAGCGCTTCATCGTACTCTTTGCGTAAATAGCTGAGCCACTGTTTGATGCGCGCCACGTGATATAGCCCGGTGTCGCCCTGCTTTTCCAGACGGCTATATTTTTGCAGCAGCGTCACAACATCAGCCCACGGCATACGCGGCTCGTTATATTTAATCACCCGGCTGAGGTTAGGCACATTCAATGCCCCGCGGCCGATCATCACCGCCTCGCAGCCGGTGGCCTTGAGACAGGCCTGCGCGCTCTGGTAATCCCAGATTTCACCGTTGGCGATCACCGGAATGCTGAGGCGTTTGCGGATCTCACCAATTGCCTGCCAGTTAATGCGCTCGGCTTTATAACCATCTTCTTTGGTGCGGCCATGCACCACCAGTTCAGTAGCCCCGGCCTGCTGCACCGCATCGGCAATTTCAAACTGCCGCGCGTCGCTGTCCCAGCCCAGGCGCACTTTCACCGTCACCGGCAAATGGGCAGGCACGGCTTCACGCATCGCTTTCGCGCCACGGTAAATCAGCTCAGGATCTTTCAGCAGCGTCGCCCCACCGCCGCTGCCGTTCACCAGCTTCGACGGGCAGCCGCAGTTGAGATCGACCCCGTAAGAGCCCAGCTCGACGGCACGGGCGGCGTTCTCGGCCAGCCATTCAGGATACTGGCCCAGCAGTTGAATACGCACCAGCGTGCCGGAGGTGGTCCGGCTCTGGCGGTGCAGCTCCGGACAGAGTCTGTAAAACGATTTTACCGGCAACAACATATCGACCACGCGCAAAAACTCCGTCACGCAGAGATCGTAATCGTTCACCTCGGTCAGAAGTTCGCGCACGAGGGAGTCGAGCACGCCTTCCATTGGGGCCAGTAAAACACGCATAGCAGTACCTGTGAAAAAAGACGCGCTATAGTAATCGCTCTGTATGTATGTTGAAAGCACGACGTTCTATTCTGGAATGACGGGTATGCTTAAAATTCATGATGTGATCCATGGCACACTTTCGGGTTTAATTGTATGATGAATGCGTTTCAGCAAGGATTTTAACCATGAGAAAATCATTGAACATTATCTGGCAATATCTGCGCGCATTCGTCCTGATTTACGCCTGCCTGTACGCCGGGATTTTCATCGCTTCCCTGCTTCCTATCACCATTCCCGGCAGCATTATCGGCATGCTGATCCTCTTTGTTCTGCTGGCGTTGCAAATTCTGCCCGCTAAGTGGGTCAACCCGGGCTGCTTCGTTCTTATTCGCTATATGGCGCTGCTGTTCGTGCCGATTGGCGTCGGGGTCATGCAGTACTTCGATCTGCTTAAAGCCCAGTTCGGCCCGATTGTCGTCTCCTGCGCGGTCAGTACGCTGGTGGTTTTCCTTGTGGTGAGCTGGAGTTCGCATCTGGTACATGGCGAACGTAAAGTGGTTGGACAGAAAGGAACAAAACAATGATGGCCAATATCTGGTGGTCGCTGCCATTAACCCTGGCGGTGTTCTTCGCGGCACGCAAACTTGCCGCCCGGTTCAAGATGCCGCTGCTTAACCCGTTGCTGGTGGCGATGGTGGTGATTATCCCGTTTCTGCTGCTTACCGGTATTCCTTACGAACGCTACTTTGCCGGGAGCAAAATTTTAAACGACCTGCTGCAACCCGCCGTGGTCGCACTCGCGTTTCCTTTATATGAACAGCTGCACCAGATCCGCGCCCGCTGGAAATCCATTATTACCATCTGTTTTGTGGGGAGCCTGGTGGCGATGATCACCGGTACTTCAGTCGCACTGCTGATGGGGGCCTCTGCGCAAATTGCCGCCTCTATTCTGCCGAAATCGGTGACCACGCCTATCGCCATGGCAGTGGGCGGCAGCCTCGGCGGCATTCCTGCCATCAGCGCCATGTGCGTGATCTTTGTCGGCATACTGGGCGCCGTGTTTGGCCATACCCTGCTCAATGTCATGCGCATTCATACCAAAGCCGCACGCGGTCTGGCGATGGGCACCGCGTCGCACGCGCTGGGCACCGCCCGCTGTGCGGAGCTGGATTATCAGGAGGGGGCGTTCAGCTCGCTGGCACTGGTGATCTGCGGAATCATGACCTCGCTGATGGCGCCGTTCATTTTCCCCGTGATTCTGGCGGTGATGGGCTAAAATTTGCGATGCGTCGCGCAAATTTCATTTTGTTTTCATAAGTTGCATACATAATGAGATATGGATCACATATAAAGCCCCAGCGGCTCCGTACACTACCGATCCATTAACCTTTATGAGGCAAACGCCATGCATCCACGTTTTCAAGCGGCTTTCGCCCGGCTTGCAGAGAATTTGCAATCAGCTCTGGCCCCGATTCTGGCGGATGAGCATTTCCCCGCCCTGCTCACCGCTGAGCAGATCACCACGCTGAAACAGGCCACGGATCTTGACGAAGACGCGCTGGCTTTCGCATTGCTGCCGCTGGCTGCCGCCTGTGCACGTGCCGATCTTTCCCACTTTAACGTTGGCGCGATTGCGCGCGGCGTCAGCGGAACCTGGTACTTCGGCGGAAACATGGAGTTCCTGGGCGCAACCATGCAGCAGACTGTTCATGCGGAACAGAGCGCCATCAGCCACGCCTGGCTGCGCGGCGAAAAGGCCCTGAGCGCCATTACCGTGAACTACACCCCGTGCGGGCACTGCCGTCAGTTTATGAATGAACTGAACAGCGGGCTGCAGCTGCGCATCAATCTGCCGGGTCGCGCGCCGCATACGCTGGGCGACTACCTGCCTGACGCCTTTGGTCCGAAAGATCTTGAAATCAAAACCCTGCTGATGGACGAGCAGGATCACGGTTACACGCTGACCGGTGATGACCTGACCCAGGCGGCCATTCGCGCTGCCAACAAGAGCCATACGCCGTACAGCAAATCCCCGAGCGGCGTGGCACTGCAATGCCGCGATGGGCGTATTTTTAACGGCAGCTATGCCGAAAACGCCGCGTTTAACCCAACGCTGCCACCGCTGCAGGGCGCACTGAACCTGCTGAGTCTGAACGGCTATGACTACCCGGATATTCAGCGCGCCATTCTGGCAGAAATTGCCGATGCACCGCTGATTCAATGGGATGCCACCGCCGCCACCCTGAAAGCGCTGGGCTGCACGTCAATCGAGCGTGTATTGCTGGCGTGATCCTTCTGGCGGGCAGACATGCCCGCCCGTTTTGCTGAAAAAGCCTTCAGTTGATGCGCTGTTTCTTGCGCTAACCAGGCGGGTACAGTAGCCTGAGTTAAATTCACCTTCGGTACGAGCCATCTGCATGTTAAAGCGCGTTTTTTACAGCCTGTCTGTCCTGGTCGGCATACTGCTGTTGATCGTGCTGGGTCTCGACCGCTGGATGAGCTGGAAAACGGCCCCCTACATTTTTGATGACCTGCAGGACCTGCCCTATCGCCAGGTGGGTGTGGTGCTCGGCACCGCAAAGTATTACCGCACCGGTGTCATCAATCAGTATTACCGCTACCGCATTCAGGGCGCGCTCAACGCCTACAACAGCGGCAAAGTCAATTACCTGCTGTTAAGCGGCGATAACGCGCTGCAAAGCTACAACGAACCGGTCACCATGCGCAAAGATCTGATTGCCGCAGGCGTTGATCCGGCAGATATCGTGCTCGACTACGCCGGGTTCCGCACGCTCGACTCCATCGTGCGCACGCGCAAAGTGTTCGACACCAACGACTTCATCATCATCACCCAGCGCTTCCACTGCGAACGTGCGCTGTTTATCGCGCTGCACATGGGCATTCAGGCGCAGTGTTATGCGGTGCCCTCGCCAAAAGATATGCTGAGCGTGCGCGTGCGTGAGTTTGGCGCTCGCTTTGGCGCGCTGGCCGATCTCTATATCTTCAAACGTGAACCGCGCTTTTTAGGCCCGCTGGTGCCAATTCCGGCCATGCATGAAGTGCCGGAAGATGCGCAGGGTTATCCGGCGGTGACGCCGGAGCAGCTGCTGGATATGCAGAAGAAAAAATAAACCCGCCATACGGCGGGTTTAACTTTTCAGGAAGGTTATTTCTTACGCGCGTATTTCAGTGAATCCAGCGCAACCGCGAAGATGATAATGGCGCCCTTGATGATGTACTGCCAGTACGGGTTCACGCCGATGTAGGTCAGACCATAGTTGATGACCGTAAAGATGATCACACCGGTGACCACGCCGAGCACAGTACCCACACCGCCGCTGAAAGAGACCCCGCCCACCACGCAGGCGGCAATCGCATCCAGTTCGTACATAAAGCCGAGGTTGTTGGTGGCAGAGCCGATACGGCCCGCTTCCAGCATCCCGCCGAAGGCATAGAACACACCGGACAGGGCATAAATCATCAGCAGGTTCAGGGCCACGTTAACGCCGGACACTTTCGCTGCTTCCGGGTTGCCCCCGATGGCGAAGATGTTCTTACCAAAGCGGGTTTTGTTCCACAGGATCCAGACGAACGCCACCGCAATCAACGCGTAGAAAGTGATGTACGACAGGCGGAAGCTGCCCAGCGCAATAAATCCTTGCGTGAAGGTCGAGAAGCCGCTGTCGAAGCCCGAGATGGGGGACGCACCGACGAAGTCGTAGTACAGGGAGTTGATACCGTAAACGATGATCATCGTACCCAGGGTGGTGATAAATGGCGTCACGTTCAGGTAAGCGATGATGATACCGTTGATCAGACCAATCACTGCACCGATGGCGCAGACAATCAGGATCACCACGAAAATGGGCATGGTCGCCATTTCCGGGAACACCTTGTTGGCGTTTTCCATCGACTGCAACAGGGTTGCCGCGATCACCGCCGCCAGGCCGACCTGGCGCCCCGCGGAAAGGTCAGTCCCCTGGGTGACGATGAGCCCCGCCACGCCCAGCGCAATGATAATACGTACGGAAGACTGAGTCAGAATGTTACTCAGGTTCAGCAGACTTAAGAACGTAGGGTCCTGGAAAATGATAATGGCCAGCAATACTAAAAGAACAACGTAAATACCGCCTTCTTTCAGATAAGTGAGAAAACTTTTTTTATTTAACGCACTCATGAGGAGCCCCTGATCTTAAAGGTGCAAAGACGCTAAACGCAAAATTTCGTTTTGCGTTGTCGTTTTCGTGTCAACAATACCGGCAACGAGACCATTGCTCATAACCAGAATACGGTCTGTGATCCCTAACAATTCCGGCATTTCGGAAGAGATAATAATGATCCCTTTATCCTTTTTCGCCAGTTCAGCGATCAGCTGATAAATTTCAAACTTCGCGCCGACGTCAATACCGCGGGTTGGTTCATCCAGCATCAGAATTTCTGGCTGCGTTAATAACCAACGACCGATAATGACTTTTTGCTGGTTACCGCCCGACAGCGAACCAATTTGCGTACGATGCCCCGGCGTTTTTACGCGCATAGAGTCAATAACCCACTGGGTATCACTCTTCATGCGGGAGTTATCCAGCAGACCCACTTTGTTTTTATAGTTGCGGATATTAGAAATTAACGAGTTAAAGTTAATATCCAGATAGGCATAAATACCGGTCGAACGCCGCTCTTCCGTCACCAGTGCAAAACCATTATTAATGGCTTCGTTGGCGTTGTGGTTGTTAATTTTCTTACCGTGCAGCGTGATGGTGCCTTCGGCTTTCTCGCGAATACCAAACAGGGTTTCGACGATATCGGTACGTTTTGCCCCAACCAGGCCTGCAATGCCCAGAATTTCGCCCTTGTGCAGGTCGAAGGAGACGTCGCGAATAGAGGGCTGACGCAGCGAAGTCAGGTTACGCACCTCAAGGATCACCTCACCCGGCTTGTTCTCTTTGTCCGGGAAACGCTGGTTCAGGGAACGGCCCACCATCATGGCGATGATCTTGTCCATGTCCAGCCCTTCGAGAGGCTGAGTGGCAATCCACTGGCCGTCGCGCAGGATGGTTATCTCATCACACAGCTGGAAGATCTCTTCCATTTTATGGGAGATATAAACAATGCCGCAGCCGCGATCTTTTAGCTTACGAATAATGGTAAAAAGGTGGTTAACCTCTTTTTCCGTTAATGACGATGTCGGTTCATCCATGATGACAATTTTGGCATCATAGGAGAACGCTTTGGCAATTTCGATCATCTGCATTTGCGAGACGGATAATGTTCCCACGCGGGCGCGCGGATCGATATCAATATCCAGCTCATCGAAAATGGCTTTGGTGTCACGGTACATTTTGTCCTGATCGACAAAAACACCTTTGGTTGGATAACGTCCCAACCACATATTATCCATTACCGAGCGTTGCAGTACCAGGTTCAATTCCTGGTGAACCATAGAGATACCGTTTTCCAGTGCTTCTTTCGCTGAATGGAAATCGATCTCTTTCCCCTGAAAAAGAATGCTGCCAGAATCTTTTTGATAGATCCCAAAAAGACATTTTAATAATGTTGATTTACCGGCACCGTTTTCACCCATTAAGGCATGAATTGAATGAGGCCGAACTTTTAAATTAACATTATCGAGTGCCTTAACACCGGGAAACGACTTGTTGATGCCGTTCATTTCCAACAAGAATTCACCGGACGACGGAGTAGTTGTGCTGACCATAATTATACCTTGTTGGCCTCGCATATCGCGTTATAAAAGGGCGCAACATGTTGCGCCCTGTGGAGACATAACTAACTATCTTATTTACCGATAAACTCAGCCAGGTTGGACTGGTCTACGCCCACGTAAGGTACGCGAACGATTTTATTGTCGATTTTCCAGTTGGTGCCATCAGCCGCACCTTTACCGTCGGCCAGGTTTTTCGCCAGATCGAAGGTGGCTTTCGCCTGGTTGTTGGCATCGTTCAGCACGGTACCGGCCATCGCACCTGATTTCACCAGAGCCAGCGCTTCTGGCAGCGCATCCACGCCGAACACAGGGATAGAGGATTTGTTGTGTGCTTTCAGGGCTTCTACCGCACCCATTGCCATCGCGTCGTTGTTAGCGATAACCACTTCAATTTTGTTCGCGTTAGGACCAGACAGCCACGCGTCCATTTTATCTTTCGCCTGAGCGGTATCCCACATCGCGGTATCTAAAGCCAGCTGCTGGGTTTTCAGACCTTTGTCGTTCAGCTCTTTGACAACGTAAGTGGTACGCGCTTCAGCATCCGGGTGGCCTGGCTCGCCTTTCAGCAGCACGAACTGGATCTGGCCGTCTTTGTTCAGATCCCAGTTCGGGTTGGCCGCCCAGTGTTTCGCGATCAGATCGCCCTGGATAATACCGGACTCTTTGGAGTCAGTACCGACGTAATACGCTTTGTCATAGCTGTCCAGCGCTTTACGGGAAGGTTCTTTGTTGAAGAAGACGATTGGCACGTTCTGGCCGCGCGCTTTCTCGATAACTGTGCCTGCAGCAGCCGGGTCAACCAGGTTGATTGCCAGTGCCTTCACGCCTTTTGCCAGCAGGACGTCAATCTGATCGTTCTGTTTGGACTGGTCGTTCTGGGAGTCATTCATCAGCAGCTGAACATCTGGCGCTGCTTTAGCATCTTTCTCGATCGCTTTACGCACAACAGACATGAAGTTGTCGTCGTATTTATAGATAGTCACACCAATACGGGTATCCGCAGCGTGCGCTGCTGCACCAAAAAGCATGCTTGCCATTACAGCAGACAGAGTCAACACCTTCTTATTCATGGTATCTCCGGTTTTTTTTATGCAGGGTAGTTCTTGTGAATAACGATCGGCGGGCAGGTGTTAATAAAACGTTACTGACAGCCGAAGTTCACTTATAAAATTTCTATCTTCCGTGTTCGGTAACGCTCCAGAAATGCGTTTTATTCGTTGTTTGCGGCACGTTGGCTATAGTGAAAGTGAATAATCACTGTTACATAGCGTTTCAGCCCCTAAAACGCTGACATCATAGTCAGCGCCTTGTTAAGATACTGTGAATTTACTCACAGATTGAAAACGGTTACATCAGCTGGCTTTATCAGTTAGTGATCGGAACCACAATTTGCCGGGCAGAGACCGAATGGCGGCGCACTAACGTCGGCATGAAAGAGTGTGTTGCTCCCGTATCAAGCAGCCCTGCCGCGCCCTGTAACGCCAGCTCAGTCGCCAGTTTGGCCATCGAGACAATGGGATAGCGTACCGTTGTCAGCTGCGGGTCGGTGTAACGGGCAATGGGAATATCGTCAAAACCGATCAACGACAAATGCTGTGGCACCGCAATGCCGTTATCTTTTAACGCCGTCAGTGCTCCGGCAGCCATACTGTCGTTGTAGGCAAACACCGCGGAGAGCTGCAGGTTACGGCCCAGCAGCTCGACCATCGCCGCCTCCCCTCCCTGCATGTCCGGGGTACCGGTGCCTACCCAGCTTTCAGCAGGCGCAATGCCGTGCTCTTTCAGGGCGTTTTGCCAGCCTTCGCGACGCAGTTCGTCGTCCTCAATCGCGTGGCTGGAGGCCAGATAACCGATTCGCTGGTGCCCGTTATTAATCAGCATGCGCGTGGCCATCATGGCGCCGCTCACGTTATCCAACCCCACGCAACGGTGGGCATAGCCGGGCACAATCCGGTTGATGAGCACCATGCCGGGGATTTGCTCCATAAATCCGGCAAGTTCCTCATCACTCAGGGCTTTTGAATGCACAATCAGCGCGTTACAACGCTGGCGGATCAGCACTTCGATGGCATAGCGCTCTTTTTCTGCTTCATGATAGCTGTTGCCGATCAGCACATACTTCTGGTGCTGCTGGGCGACAACATCCACCGCTTTCACCAGCGCGCCAAAAAACGCATCCGACACGTCCATCACCACCACGCCAATGGTGTCACTGACCTGCGTAGCCAGCGCCTGCGCGTTAGCATTGGGCCGGTAACCCAGTTGGGTCACGGCTTTCATTACGGTTTCACGGGTTTCAGGGCTGACCAGCGCGCTGTTGTTCAGCACGCGAGAGACGGTGGCCACAGAAACGCCCGCCTGACGGGCGACGTCACGAATGGTGATCATATTCACCATCCTTAAATGGATTGCAGCAACTCACAGACACCCCCTGTGTTTAGCAAGGTGGCTATTTTGGCAGCGAGAGAAAGGGGACTACGTGAAGAAGCTCACACAGATGAAAACGGTTACATCCATTTTGTTAATGATTGTGATCCAGATCGTTATCTGGATGTATTATTCAATGAAACACCTGATGCTTTTGCGGTTAACTGACGCCACGCCCACTCCAGGGGCCCCTGGCGGAAATACCGCAGCCAGATAACCGAAAACGCCAGGTTTATCGTCCAGACCGGAAGAACAAACGCCACCAGCGTAAGGCGGTCGAATTTCATAAACAGGCCGAATCGATAGAACAGCGTGGTGCAGATGAGGGTCTGCAAAATGTAATTGCTTAACGCCATGCGGCCAACGCAGGCCACGGCACTGACAATCCAGAGGCGGGAGAGCTGCGGCCAGTAGCCATAGATGAGCGCGGCGTAGCCGATGGTCTGGAACGGGGCACCGAGCTCGCGCGGAACCTGCAGCAGGAAAGCGCACCAGCGGTAATCCCAGTGTAGATGCCACTGCGCAATCACCGCCGGGAGATTGATCGCCACGCCCAGCAGCACCAGCAAGACTCCGGTGCGACGATAGTGGCGCAGGCTAAATTCCCCTTTCAGCCAGCCGGTGCGCATCAGGGATGCGCCCATCAGCATCATCCCCGCCAGCTGCCAGCCGTATTGCGCTCCCAGTGCCAGCAGGTTATCGCCCAGCATATCCGCGCGATTGCTTATCGCTTCCGCGCCGCCTTTTAGCTTCCAGAACTGCTCATACTGCAGGTTGGCGGCGTCCGGTATCCATGAGCGGCTTGTTGCGTCGCCGGCGATCATACCCAGCAACAGCAGCACGCCAAGCCCCATGACATAAAGCATCACGCCGGTGTTAAACAGGCTTTTGACGCTATGCGCATCACGGATGAGTCGCCAGCAAATCAGCCCGACTAATCCATAGGCGAGAAGAATATCACCGTCCCAGAAGAACAGGCCGTGAATAAAGCCAAGGAGCACCAGCAGGGTCAGACGTGACTGGATCCAGCGGGTGCCGCGTTTGAGCAGGAGTTGCAGACCGGCGCCAAACAGCAGCGCAAAGAGGGTGAGGAATTTCACCTGAGCAAAGAGATCGAGGATTGCCCACGTCCAGGCATCGCGACGGGTGATCTCGCCATACCAGGCGGGGTTGAGATAAGCGGCCTTCGGCAGACCGAAGGCGCTGATATTAAGCAGCAGGATACCGAGAATGGCGACGCCGCGAACAAAATCGAGCGTGACGTTTCGCTCCATGGTCCCTGCCCTGTCTGATTAGTTGTGGTGACGCACGGCGCGCAGGAACTCCTGGCGGGTGTTCTGGCTGGATTTAAACAGACCGCCCAGCGACGTGGTGGTGGTCGCACTGGTGGCATCACGTACACCGCGCGCCTTCACGCAGTAGTGAACCGCGTCAATGGAGACCGCGACGTTATTGGTGCCCAGCAGCGTTTGCAGCGCAGTCAGGATCTGCTGCGTCAGACGCTCCTGCACCTGTGGGCGTTGGGCAAAGAACTGCACGATACGGTTGATTTTGGACAGACCAATCACCGTATCTTTTGGAATGTAAGCCACGGTCGCTTTACCGTCGATGGTCACGAAGTGGTGCTCGCAGGTGCTAGTCAGCGTGATATCGCGCACCGTCACCATCTCATCCACCTTCATTTTGTTTTCAATGACGGTGATTTTCGGGAAGTTGGCGTAGTCCAGGCCGGAGAAAATTTCGTCGACATACATTTTTGCGATGCGATGCGGCGTTTCCATCAGACTGTCGTCGCTCAGATCGAGATTCAGCAGTTGCATGATCTCGGTCATGTGCCCGGCAATCAGACGTTTACGGGTTTCATTATCCACTTCCTGAACGGGTGGACGCAGTGGCGTTTCAAGACCGCGCGCAACCAGGGCTTCGTGGACAAGGGCCGCTTCTTTACTGAGTGATGACATTCTTTTCTCCTGCAGGTGTGGCGTCTTTTGCCCTCGTTGTGGCAAAAGTGTGCGCTCATTGTGCGTGAGGCCGCGCACATAATCCAGTATTCACGACGATAATTATTGCAATTGCTGCTGCCTTTCGGCCTGACGGTTCCACACCAGCGCGCCCGCAATGAACAGCGCAATGCCCGCCAGCCCCAGCGCAGGCTCAAGCTTGTGGGTAAGCCAGGTGGATAACGCCGAGGTCATCGGCCCCACCAGCTGTCCAATGGCATAACCGGTAGTCAGTAGCCCCGCCATATAGCGGGTATGTTCGGGTGCCAGCTCGCGCCCGTAGAGTAAAGAGAGCTGAACGGCACACAGGAATCCGCCGCCGACCAGCAGGCCGCCCGTCAGCAAGCCGCCAATTCCCGGCAGTAGCCACGCCGCCAGCACACCCGCCCCCTGTAACCACAGCACGATAGCCAGCCTGCGGTTCGAGGTAGAGGTGTGACGCAAAACGATACTGAGCACGATGCCCACAACAGCGGCAGCGCCAAATATCGGCCAGACAAACTGTGCAAACAGGCTGCCGGGAAAACGCACGGCCGCCATTTGTGATAAAAATGTTGCAGGCAGGATGTAGCCAAATCCGGCCAGGCTGTAGCTCCAGACCAGGCACTTCAAATCTTTCGTCAGAATAAGGGGTTCAGGCGCGCTGCCCGGCCGGTGCAGTTGCCCGGCACGCGGTAAATAGCGGGCAACCAGTGCGATAAGCACCAGCGCCAGCACGCCGTAAATCTGCCATGCGGCCCCGGCCGACAACGCTTTTGCGTGAATATAGACCGCAAGCAGTCCGCTCAGGGCGATACCTGCGCCCGGCCCGGCAAACACGGCCGCGCTCAAACCCGGTTTACCCAGTTGCCCCAGCCGCTCGTTGGTCCAGGCGGCAATCAGCACCATCGACCAGCCGCTCATGCAGCCAATCACAAAGCGCAGCAGACCATGTACCAGCGCGTTATCCGCTGCGGCGGAAAGCAGCGTCAGCGCCACAGCGCCAGTAATACCCAGCCAAAGGCGGGTTTCAACGAAGCGATGGGCGCGCATCGCATCCCATGCGCCCACCAGATAGCCCAGATAGTTCATCGCCGCCACCAGACCTGCGCTGGTGAGCGTGAGTTGCCCGGCGGCAATCATCAGCGGCACCTGAGGGGTAAACGCGAAGCGCCCAATTCCCATCGCTACCACCAGAACCACAAATCCACTGAGCGCAATTCGCAGCGCCATGACCGCTCCAGTTGTTAATAAAAAGTAAATTTATGATGCAGGATCTCGCTGTCTTGCGAAAGTGAAAGTTGCTCACAGGTAAATGAAAACTCTGTATTATGGGCTGAATGAATAGCAATTCGCATTAAGGAGCCTTGCATGGAACTGCTCGAAGAGCATCGTTGTTTTGAAGGTCGACAGCAGCGCTGGCGCCACGACTCCACTGTCCTGAACTGTGCCATGACGTTCAGCATTTTCCTGCCGCCCACTGAAGAGGGTGCTAAGCCCCCGGTTCTGTTCTGGCTCTCGGGATTAACCTGTAACGATGAGAATTTCACCACCAAAGCGGGCGCGCAGCGTGTGGCGGCTGAGCTGGGTATCGCCCTGGTGATGCCAGACACCAGCCCGCGTGGCGATGAGGTGGCGGACAATGCCGGATATGATCTGGGCAAAGGGGCCGGGTTCTATCTGAACGCCACAGAGCAGCCGTGGGCGAGCCATTACCGCATGTACGACTACATTGCCGACGAGCTGCCAGCCCTGATCCAGCGTGAGTTTGCAGTAAGCAACCGGTGTGCCATCAGCGGGCATTCCATGGGTGGGCACGGCGCGTTGATCATGGCGCTAAAAAATCCTGGCAGATACACCAGCGTTTCCGCGTTTGCGCCAATAGTGAACCCCACCCAGGTACCGTGGGGGCAGAAAGCCTTTACGAACTATCTGGGTGATGACGCACAACGCTGGCAGGAATGGGACAGCTGTGCCCTGATGCTGGCGAGCCAGCCTGGAAATGCGATCCCGACGCTTGTCGATCAAGGTGATGCGGATCAGTTCCTGGCCGGGCAGCTACAGCCCGCCGTGCTGGCTGAAGCCGCACGTCAGAAAGACTGGCCGCTGACGCTGCGTATTCAGCCCGGATATGACCACAGCTACTATTTCATTGCATCCTTTATTGAGGATCACCTCCGCTTCCATGCGGAGCATTTGTTCGGGTAAGTGCGGTCTTTTTTGCCCGGTAAGCGAAGCGCCACCGGGCATGAAAACCACATCAGAACTTATAATCCACACCCACAAAGTAGCGGCGGCCATCTTCCGTGTAGCTGTAATCGTCGCGGCTCAGATCTTTATCCAGCAGGTTCTGCACGCCCGCGCGCAGCTTCACGCTTTTCGTTGCCTGCCATGCCGCGCCAGTATTCCAGATGACATAGCCGCCCGGCGTTGCGTCTGCGCTGGTTAACGCACGTTTCTCGCCGGTGTAGTGGCCCTGGACGTAGAACGACCACTCCTGCGTCGCCTTCCAGTCCACGGTACCGTTGGCGGTATGGAACGGCAGTTCGGACAGCGGTTTGTTGCCGCCGTTGCTGATATCACGCCCGTCGTTGTAGGTATAGTTCAGCGTCAGCTTCCAGTCCTCAGCCACCGGGATCTTCAGCTCGGTTTCCACGCCACGAATACGCGCCTTGTTGACGTTGTAATAGCGGAAGATCGGTTCACCGTCAGCATTCAGCCCCACGTAGTTCGGGTAGCTCTTAGCCTGGTTAACGTTCGCCGTACGGCTGATGCTGATACGGTCATCAACATTGTTCTGGAAGGTGGTAATGCTGGCCTGCACGCCCTCTAACCATCCCTCTTCCCCGCTGTAGTACAGCCCGAGTTCAAAGCTTTCGCTGGTTTCCGGTTTCAGGTTCGGGTTACCGACAATCTCGCAGGCACCGCGACACGATCCGGTGATCCAGTCCGGACTCAGTTGCAGCAGGGATGGCGCTTTAAACGCGGTTGCCCAGCCCCCTTTCACCGTGACGGTATCGGTCGCGTTATAGACCAGATACGCTCGCGGACTCCAGTGATCGCCGTAGGTGTCGTGGTCGTCCATACGGATGCCGGTAGTCAGCGCCAGCGGTTCAAATATCCGCCATTCATCTTCAAGGAAGAGAGCATACTGGCTGGTAGAGGTCGCGCTGCCGGAGCCCCCGGTCAGGTTTACCGGATCTTTCAGCTTGTCGTGACGCCATTCGCCGCCGAAGGTCAGCAGCTGATTGATTTCACCCAGCGGCAGCACGTATTTACCATCAGCGGCGTTGCTCTCGGAAGTGATGGTATGGCTGTTACCCGGGTTTTTGTTGTCCACCTTCTCGCCGTAAACTTTCAGTTCGCTGTTGCCTGTCCCCCATCGGCCGTTGTGGCTCAGGGAGTAGTTCTGGCGCTCAAGGCGATTTTTATCGAGGGAATCGGAATCACGATCCTGGCGGTCGAAACCATAGCCTGCGGTAAAGTCATGATTTTCCGTCGGCGTCCAGGCAAATTCCACGTTGGCATCGCGGCTGGTGAAGCCCTCAATGCGCGGCGTTTCACCGCTCGTTGTGGTAGACGATTCTTGCTGCTTGTCTTTTTCACGCTTAGACACACTGCCGTAGGCCTTCAGCCCCAGCACGCCGTCCACCAGCGGGCCGCTGGTGTAGAACTGGCCGTTGTTGGTGTCCCCGCGATCGCGGTGTTCCTGAATGGTGGAGTCGGCACTCAGGGTGCCCGTCCACTTCTGACCGATTTTTTTGGTGATGATGTTCACCACGCCGCCCAGCGCATCTGAGCCGTAGAGCGAGGACATTGGCCCGCGCACCACTTCGATCCGCTCGATCGCATCGACCGGAACCCAGTTCAGATCGAAATCGTTATGGCGGAAGACGGCGTTGCGGGAGTTAACACGCTTACCGTCGATCAGGATCAGCGTATAGCTGCTGTCCAGACCGCGAATACTTACCCCTTTACGGTTGTCCCCTTCATTAGTGAGCTGCACGCCCGGTACGTCCTGCAACACATCTTTCAGGTTCTGAACGGGTTTACGCTGCAGGTCTTCCTGGGTGATGACGCTGATGCTCGCCGGTGCGTCCTTCAGGTTTTGCTCAGTCGCTGACGCCGTGACAACCAGTGTGTCGCTGGATTCCGCAGCGATGACAGGCAGTGCCAGGGACATTGCGGACGCACAAAGTCCTCCCCTGACGAAGGGATTCAACCTAAACATTCCATATCTCCATGAGGTAAATACAACTAAATCAAAAGATTATTGCCCACAATGCCTTTTGCTCCGTCCGCATCTCCGGCGGGTCGGTGGTCTGCTTATTTTGACGTAACGATAAAGCAAACGATTATTATTATCAATTAAATTGTTAAAAATTATATCCGTTCTGCATAATGTGGAGATAAAAAAGCCCGCTCAAATGAGCGGGCTAAAAGAGAGGAAGTGCGGTTTATTTGTTAAATCGTTCAGGGAATTCCATTTCACTGTAGCGAACGAAGTGCGTTCCTTTCATCAGCTTGTAACCAAACCAGATCACCAGGAACAGCGGAATACCAATGTAGGTGGCCGTTACGGCGCCCCAGTCAATGGTGTCCGCCAGGAACGCTTCATAGTTCTGGCCCAGGGTGATAATCAGACACAGAATGAAGGCGAAAATCGGCCCCAGCGGGAAGAACCCGGAACGGTACGGCAGGTTGTTCAGATCGTGTCCCTGCATCACATAGCCGCGACGGAAGCGGTAGTGACTGATGGCAATCCCCAGCCAGGCAATAAAGCCCGTCATACCAGAGGTGTTGAGCAGCCACAGGTAGACCGTCTGGTTACCGAACATGGAGGTCAGGAAGCACAGACCAGCAATGACCGTTGTGGCATACAGTGCGTTACGCGGCACACCACCACGAGACAGTTTTGCGAAAATACGCGGCGCTTTACCGTCACAGGCCAGGGTATAGAGCATACGGGTTGAGGCGTACATACCGGAGTTACCCGCAGACAGCACCGCTGTCAGGATAACGGCGTTCATCACCGCCGCCGCAGAGAGCAGACCGGCATGCTGGAAGACCAGCGTGAACGGGCTGACGCTGATGTCTTTGACATCGTTGCGCAGCAGGCTTGGGTCGGTGTACGGGATAATCAGGCTGATAATCAGGATCGCGAACACATAGAACAGCAGAATACGCCAGAATACCTGACGCACCGCGCGCGGAATGTTCTTCTCCGGGTTTTCAGACTCACCGGCAGCAATACCAATCAGCTCGGTGCCCTGGAAGGAGAAGCCAACAATCATCGCCACGCCAATCATCGCCGAGAAACCACCGGCAAACGGCGCATCGCCAATCGTCCAGTTGCTCCACCCGGCCGGTTCCGCCCCTTTGAAAATACCAACGATCATCGCCACACCGACGACGATAAAGATGATGACGGTTGCCACTTTGATCAAAGAGAACCAGTATTCCGCTTCGCCAAAGCCGCGAACGGAGATGTAGTTCAGCAGGAAGATGACCGCGAGGAACAGCGCACTCCAGATCCAGCCGGGCGTGTCCGGGAACCACCAGGTCATAACCAGCTGTGCGGCGACAAGGTCAACGGCGATGGTGACCGCCCAGTTGTACCAGTAGTTCCAGCCCAGCGCGAAGCCGAAGCCTTCTTCAACGTATTTCTGACCGTAGGTCGAAAACGAACCGGATACCGGCATGTACGCGGCCAGTTCGCCCAGGCTGGTCATCAGGAAGTAGACCATCAGGCCAATCAGGATATAAGAGAAAAGTGCCCCACCCGGGCCAGCTGCCGAAATGGTTGCCCCGGAGGCAACGAAAAGACCTGTACCGATTGAGCCGCCGATGGCGATCATCGTCAGGTGACGCGCCTTGAGTTCGCGGCGTAGCGCGGGCGCTTCTGTGGTTTTAGTTTCTGAAACCATGTGAAAATGCTGTCCATCTAATAAATGAGGCGCGATTGTAGCAGACGATCCGCGTTCCTTCCGGCAGAAATACTGAGTTATAAGAGAGCTTCATGACTCGGCCAGGATTATAAGTAAAGCATAATTTTTCCCTCTCTCCATTGGGGTGAGGGGCGCTTTTACATGGCGCAATAGCGCAGAAAACGCTGCAGCGAGCTGGAAAGGTGTTTCTGACGATGGTGAATACACCACAACGTGCGCACCAGTTTGGGCAGCGGAAGCGGAACTTCAACCAGCGTTCCGGCCTCAAGCTGTTCAATAATGACCCGTCGTGAAAGGCAGCTGATCCCAAGGCCATGTCGCACCGCATGCTTGATCGCCTCTGAGTTGCCCAGCTCCATCCCCAGCTGGAAATGCGGCAAATGGGAGAGCAGCAGATAATCAACAATTTCCCGCGTGCCGGAGCCCTGCTCACGCAGGATCCACTGCGCCTGCGCCAGACGTTCCAGCGTTACTTCACCCTGCAATAACGACGAGGCGGGTGAGGCGAAGACCACCAGCTCATCTTCCAGCCAGGGTTCCGCAATGATATCGACGTTATGGCACGGCCCTTCGATAAGACCGATATCCACGCGAAAATCGATTACCGCGTTAATCACATCCTGACTGTTCCCCACGCTCATCTCCAGAGGCAGGGTCGGGAAATCCCGGCGATAGCGGGCAATCACTTCCGGCAAGATATAGTTCCCGATGGTGCTGCTGGCATACACGCGGATGGCACCGTTCTCTTCCCGGAAGAGTTGTTCAATTTCCGTTGCCTGTTCCAGCAGCGCCAGCGCGCGGGGATAAAGCAGGCGGCCATGTTCGTTAACCACCAGCCGCTTCCCTACCCTGTCGAAGAGCTGCACGCCCAACTGGCCCTCAAGATCGGTTAACGCGGCGCTGACCGCAGACTGGGAAAGCGAAAGCATCTGCGAGGCCTGGGTCGTCGACCCGCTTTTCAGCACTTCGGCAAAAACTTCCAGCTGACGCAAAGTAATGTGCATGGTTGCTTACCACTTATATAGATTGATTATAAGTATATAATCAATTTTATTTTTAAACCAGCGCGCCGTAACCTTTAGCCAGACAAAGGAGAAGGTTATGTCAGAAATCACCTTACAGCATCATCGTACATTGTGGCACTTCGTGCCGGGTCTTGCGCTCAGCGCGGTCGTCACCGGTGTGGCATTATGGGGCGGCAGCATTCCCGCCGTCGCCGGTGCCGGTTTTAGCGCCTTAACGCTGGCGATCCTGCTCGGCATGGTCGTGGGTAACACCGTTTACCCGCACATCTGGAAGTCCTGTGATGGCGGCGTTATTTTTGCCAAGCAGCATCTGCTGCGCCTCGGGATCATTCTTTACGGCTTTCGCCTCACCTTTTCACAGATTGCGGATGTCGGCATTAGCGGTATCGCCATTGACGTTCTGACCCTGACCAGCACCTTTTTACTGGCCTGCTTTATCGGGCAGAAAATCTTTGGCCTGGATAAACAGACCAGCTGGCTGATCGGTGCCGGGAGCAGTATTTGCGGTGCGGCGGCGGTACTGGCAACCGAACCTGTGGTCAAGGCGGAATCCAGCAAAGTTACGGTGGCGGTCGCGACCGTGGTGATCTTCGGTACGCTGGCAATTTTCCTCTACCCGGCCATGTATCCGCTGGTTGCCCACTGGTTTAGCCCGGAAACCTATGGCATCTACATTGGCTCAACCATGCATGAAGTGGCGCAGGTTGTGGCGGCGGGTCATGCCATTAACCCGGAAGCAGAAAACGCTGCGGTGATTGCTAAAATGCTGCGCGTCATGATGCTGGCACCCTTCCTGATTATCCTGGCCGCCCGCGTGAAACAGCTTGCGCCCGCGAGTGGTAATCAGAAGAGTAAAATCACCATACCGTGGTTTGCGATCCTGTTTATCGTGGTGGCGATTTTCAACTCCTTCCACCTGCTGCCAAAAGCGGTGGTCGATATGCTGGTGACGCTGGATACCGTGCTGCTGGCGATGGCGATGGCGGCGCTGGGGGTGACCACGCACGTCAGCGCGCTGAAAAAAGCCGGTGCGAAACCGCTGCTGATGGCGCTGGTGCTCTTCATCTGGCTGATTGTGGGTGGCGGCGCGATTAACCTCGTGGTCCACAGCCTGATGGCATAAACCACTACATCCTTCCCCTGTTAACCCGTTATGATACGCATTTCGGGTTAACAGGAGTCCCTTTATGAAATACGTTGGAGCGCACGTCAGCGCTGCCGGTGGCCTTGCGAATGCCGCCATTCGCGCCGCCGAAATTGAGGCGACCGCTTTCGCCCTGTTCACCAAAAACCAGCGCCAGTGGCGCGCCGCGCCGCTTACCGCTGATGTCATAGATGATTTCAAAGCCGCCTGTGAGAAGTACCACTACGGGCCGGGTCAAATCCTTCCCCACGACAGCTATCTGATCAACCTCGGCCATCCGGTTCAGGAAGCGCTGGAGAAGTCCCGCGAAGCGTTTCTGGATGAAGTCCAGCGCTGCGAGCAGCTTGGGCTGACGCTGCTGAATTTCCATCCGGGTAGCCATCTGATGCAGATAGACGAAGAGGCCTGCCTGGCACGCATTGCGGAGTCCATTAACATCACGCTGGATAAAACCCAGGGGGTTACCGCGGTGATCGAGAATACCGCCGGTCAGGGCAGCAACCTCGGCTTTAAGTTTGAACATCTGGCCGCCATCATCGACGGCGTGGAAGATAAATCCCGCGTGGGCGTATGTATCGATACCTGTCACGCGTTTGCAGCCGGTTACGACCTGCGTACAACCGAGGCCACGAAAAACACCTTCGATGAGTTCGAACGCGTGGTGGGCTTTAAGTATCTGCGTGGAATGCACTTAAACGATGCCAAAAGCGCCTTTGGCAGCCGCGTAGACCGTCACCACAGCCTGGGTGAAGGTAATATTGGCCATGATGCGTTCCGCTTTATCATGCAGGACGCCCGTTTCGATGGTATCCCCATGGTGCTGGAAACCATCAATCCGGATATCTGGGCGGAAGAGATCGCCTGGCTGAAGGCACAGCAGACCGCTGAACAGGCGGCATAAAAAAAGCCGGATCGCGTTAAGCGTCCGGCTTTTTTATAGGTCGGGTAAGGCGAAACCGCCACCCGACACCACTTTTAGGCTGCTTTTGCCACCGCTTCCGCTTCAGGGCGTTTCAGCACCGCGTAAGAGAGCCCCGCCACCAGCGTACCAGCAACAATCGCCAGCAGGTAACCCAGTACCGGGGTGATAGCGCCTGGGATCAGCAGAACGAACAGACCACCGTGCGGTGCCATCAGCTTCGCGCCAATCGCCATTGAGATAGCCCCGGTCACCGCGCCGCCAACGATACAGCAAGGCAGAACACGCATTGGGTCACGGGCAGCGAACGGAATCGCCCCTTCGGTGATAAAGCACAGGCCCAGTACCAGCGCTGCTTTGCCGCCTTCCTGCTGCGCTTTGTCGAATTTACGACGCGCAATAATCGTTGCCAGGCCGAGCGCCAGCGGTGGCACCATACCGGCCGCCATAATGGCCGCCATTGGCGCGTAGGTCTGGGTACTCAGCAGGCCAACACCGAATGCATAGGCCGCTTTGTTTACCGGACCACCCATGTCGGTACACATCATGCCACCGAGGATAGCACCCAACAGCACCGCGTTTGCCGTGCCCATGGTTTGCAGCCAGTGGGTCAGACCCGCCAGGATACCTGCAACCGGCTTACCAATCAGGTAAATCATCGCCAGACCGACCACCAGGCTGGAAATCAGCGGAATGATCAGAATCGGTTTCAGGGCTTCCATACTTTGCGGCAGCTTCAGCTTCGAGCTGATAAGCTTCGCGACGTAACCCGCCAGGAAACCGGCGATGATACCGCCAATAAAGCCGGAACCGGTGCTCACGGCCAGCATACCGCCGATAAGACCCGGCGTCAGACCCGGACGGTCAGCGATGGAGAAGGCGATAAAGCCTGCCAGCACCGGCACCATCAGCGCGAACGCGGAGCCGCCACCAATCTGCATTAACGCCGCAGCCAGCGTCCCTTCTTCTTTAAATGCGGTGATACCAAACGCGAATGACAGTGCGATACACAGACCGCCCGCCACCACCATCGGCAGCATATAAGACACACCGGTCAGCAGGTGACGATAGGCGCCCGCAGATTCTTTTTTCCCTTCGGTAGCCGGTTTAGCCGCACCGGTTGCCTGATAAGGCTGGGCTTCCACCAGCGCTTTATCAAACTCCTGCGCGGTCTTTTTCAGCGCCAGGCCGGTAGAGGTGCGGTACATCGGTTTACCCGCGAATTTCGCCAGATCCACTTCGATATCCGCCGCAACGATCACCAGATCGGCTTCCGCCACTTCTTCCGGGGTGATGGCATTGCCCGCACCCACCGAGCCACGGGTTTCAACTTTCACCCACCAGCCGCGTTTTTTCGCTTCAGTTTCAATCGCTTCAGCCGCCATAAAGGTATGCGCGACGCCCGTCGGACAAGCTGTCACCGCCACAATGCGTTTCGGGCCCGTGGCAGCAACCGGTGCTGCCGCAGCCGGTGCGCTGTAGACAGACGCGTGGCCTTTCGCTTCGCTCAGGAACAGTTCCGGATGTGCCACCGCGCGATTAATATCGCCCAGCCACACTTTTTTGCCGTTCAGCGCGCTGTCAGCCGGGACCTTATCACCCAGCACAATCGCCAGTTCAGCGTCGCCCGGGTTATCGGTCATTTCCAGATGTGCTTTGTTCGCCGCCGCTCCCAGCAGGGTCTTCGCCATATAGGCGCGAGCCTGTCCGAGACCGGAGTCAATAATCAGCAGCGTTTTCATTATTCCTCTCCTGCTGTTAGTTAAAAGGTTTTAAGTCAACGCGCGCCATCATCGCGGCTAACTGGGTACGATCGGTAATGCCGACATTGCTCTGACTCACGGCCAGGGCTGCAACGGCGGTGGCAAGACGTAAAGTATGTTCACTGGATTCGCGCATCAGCAGGCCATAGATCAGACCGCCAACCATCGAATCCCCTGCGCCAACGGTGCTGACAACGTCAACCGACGGCGGTTTGGCGATCCATTCACCAGACGCGTTAACCCACAACGCCCCTTCTGCACCAAGCGAAATCACCACGTGAGCGATACCCTGCTCGCGCAGCGCATGGGCAGCGTCAATCACATCTTTTAATTCTGGCAGCTTCCGGCCAGCCCAGATCTCCAGTTCACGGCGATTAGGCTTCACCAGCCACGGGGACGCTTTTAGGCCGGCGACCAGCGCATCACGGCTGCTGTCAAAGATGATGCACGGGCACTGGCTGCGCAGGCGCGTCATCCAGTCGGTGAAGGCTTCCGGGCTTACGCCAGATGGCAGACTGCCGCTGACGCACACCATGTCGAACTGGCCCAGCCAGGTCAGAGAATCGTTAACAAAACGCTCCCAGTCAGGAGGCGTCACTTCAAAGCCAGAGAAATTCAGATCGGTCACTTCCCCGTCTTTCTCCGTCAGTTTGACGTTGATACGGGTACGGCCCTGAACGACCTGGAAACGGTTAGCAATGCCCAGCTCGCTGAACAGCTGCTGGAAACCATCCTGGTTATCTTTACCGAGGAATCCCCCCACGGTGACATCGATACCGAGATCCTTGAGCACTTTCGCGACGTTAATCCCTTTGCCCGCAGCATGCAGGCCAGTGGTACGCACGAGGTTTACTTCGCCGCGCTCAATCTCCGGGCAAAACCCCACCAGGTCATAAGCCGGGTTCAGCGTAATAGTCGCAACACGTCTGCTCATTATGCGCCCTCCCCCAGACCCGCCGCGATGGCATCGCCAATCGCTTTCAGCGCCTGTTCAGCATCCGCACCCTGCGCGGTGAAACGCAGACGGTGACCCTTCTTCACGCCCAGCGCGACAACTTTCATCAGACTACGACCATTGGCCGCTTTGCCCGTGCCATCCAGGTTAGCCACGGTGATCTCACTTTCGAATTGTTTAATGGTATTCACCAGCATGGTGCCCGGACGGGCATGCAGGCCGTGCTCGTTACGTACAACGAACTCTGCGCTCAGCACGTCATCCGTCAGCGCATCATCACTGGTCAGCAGAGCCAGCACGGTGGCGGCATCCGCGTTCAGCAGTTTTTCAGCTTTGTTGTTCAGCAGCAGATCGCCCAGACGCTTCAGCACGGCAACCGGCTGGTCATCGGTCATGGCGACGGTCACCAGCAGTGCAGCGTTTTCACCGTCTACGTCAAAGGCGCTTGCGGCACGGCTCACCGCGATAGCACTCCGCAGGTTGCCTTCAGCACTGTCGTTCAGCCAGATACCCTGGCCCAGATTGAGAGGCTTATCGTTAATGACGCGGGTAACAAAGGTAGCGTCTGCTGCCCCGGCTTCTTTCAGGCGTCCGGCGTTCAGGGCCTGCAGCGTCACCAGATCGGTCGCGGCAACGTCCAGCGTCAGCGTGTCGTTATCCAGTTTCAGCGCTTCGCTCTGTTTTTCGCCCATCAGCAGAGCGCGCAGCTCTTCAGCGGTGGTGGCAGATTTCAACTGCTCGGCCACGGCGTCATCGCTCAGCACATGGGTCAGCTGACGCAGCAAACCTAAGTGCTCGTCGCTGCTGGCCGCGATACCGATGGCCACGTAAGCCACCTGCCCCTCGCCCCATACAACGCCCTGCGGGAACTGATAAACCTTAACGCCGGTTTTCAGCACCTGATCGCGGGTGTCTGTGGTGCCGTGCGGAATGGCGATGCCATTGCCGAGGAAGGTCGAGGTCTGCTGCTCACGCGCCAGCATGCCGTTGACGTAGCCTTCAGCCACATTGCCGGCCTGCACAAGGGCAGCAGCAACCTGGCGAATGGCCTCTTCTTTGTTCCCGGCCTGAGCGCCCGGGTGGATATCCTGTACAGATAACTGGAACATGGTTCTCCTCTCCTGCTGAAAGTGAATCGTTTCAGCTTCACTGAGAAAAAATGCGCTAGCCTGCTCCGTTTGTTAAAACAAGATAGCGCTGAAACGTTTCAAAAAGTCTTGCGCTTTCTGCAAGACGTTGCAAGGAAAGTTACATTTCTGATTGCAGAATTTAGAGATGCAGCACATTTCTTCCTCGTTCAGCTGAATTTTGCTGACGGTCAGCAAATCAGTTTCAGCTAAGGTCAGCTGCGCGCGAATATGAAATGCCATTTTGATTATTCGTGGCGAAATTGACCTCACCCTCTGTTTATTTTCTGACTCGCGACGTACACTCCGCGTCTCCTGGAAACTCACCGACTGTGAAACATGCATAACACGCCCGCCGCCGTCTCACCGAAGCCCTTTGATTTCACCTCAACGGCATTTTTAATTGTTGCCTTCCTGACCGGCATCGCCGGTGCGCTGCAGACCCCTACGCTGAGCCTGTTCCTGACCAATGAAGTCCATGCGCGTCCGGCGATGGTGGGCTTCTTCTTTACCGGAAGCGCCATTATCGGCATCCTGGTGAGCCAGTTTCTGGCGGGGCGTTCAGATAAAAAAGGCGATCGTAAAAGCCTGATCGTCTTTTGCTGTCTGCTGGGGGTGTTCGCCTGCGTCCTGTTTGCCTGGAACCGCAACTATTTTGTTCTGCTGTTTATCGGGGTGTTTCTGAGCAGTTTCGGTTCAACGGCGAATCCGCAGATGTTCGCCCTTGCCCGTGAGCATGCCGACCATACCGGGCGAGAAGCGGTAATGTTCAGCTCTATTCTGCGTGCGCAAGTATCGCTGGCGTGGGTTATTGGCCCGCCGCTGGCTTACGCGCTGGCGATGGGGTTTGGCTTTACGGTGATGTACCTGAGTGCGGCAGTGGCCTTTGTGGTGTGTGGCGCCATGGTGTGGTTCTTTCTGCCGTCGATGCGTAAAGAGCCAAAAGTGGCAACAGGCGTGCTGGAGGCACCGCGTCGTAACCGTCGTGACGCCCTGCTCCTCTTTATTATCTGTACGCTGATGTGGGGCACAAACAGCCTGTATATCATTAATATGCCGCTGTTTATTATTGATGAGCTGCATCTGCCCGAGAAGCTTGCTGGCATCATGATGGGGACCGCGGCCGGGCTTGAAATCCCCACCATGCTGATTGCTGGCTATTACGCGAAGCGTTTCGGGAAACGTTTTCTGATGCGTATCGCCGCCGTCGCCGGGCTACTGTTCTATGTTGGAATGCTGACGGTTCATACGCCGGGCCTGCTGCTGGCTTTACAGCTGCTGAACGCCATCTATATCGGCATACTCGCCGGAATTGGCATGCTCTATTTCCAGGATCTGATGCCGGGCCAGGCAGGCTCCGCCACCACCCTTTATACTAATACCACCCGCGTGGGCTGGATTATCGCAGGCTCAATGGCCGGCGTGGTGGCAGAAATCTGGAACTATCACACGGTGTTCTGGATTGCGCTGGTGATGTGCACCCTGACGATAGCGTGCCTGACAAGAATTAAAGACGTTTAAGGTGCGGTGAGTGCTTCCAGATTAAGCAGGTACGTCATCGCCTGCGCGCGCGTGTTGCCGCACATCTCTGCGGAGGGCTGCAGCCCGGAGCAGACCTTCGGGCGCAGAGGCGAGCCAAAGATCATGCACAGGTTGGTTTCAGAGAGCTGAACGCAGCGGGTATTCGCAGGCTTGCCCTCCGGCATTCCTGGAATGGGGCTGGAAATGGACGGTGCGGTACAGCACGCGCCGCAATCGGGACGACAATCCATAAATGCTCTCTATCGGTGAAAGACCCGCGCAGTCGGGTATCGGGCGCACAGTAACACCTTTCATGTATTGATAGCAAAAGCCACGAATTCCGCTTGCCTGAAAGGCCGCGCACGAGTAATTTGGCGCGATATTTTTTACCTCCCGTAGACAGGATTACTGCAATGCCAAGAGCGAACGAAATTAAGAAAGGTATGGTACTGAATTACAACGGCAAACTGCTGATTGTGAAAGATATCGATATTCAGGCCCCGAGCGCCCGTGGTGCAGCAACGCTGTACAAAATGCGTTTCGCCGATGTACGTACCGGCCTTAAAGTGGAAGAACGTTTTAAAGGTGATGATATCGTTGATACCGTCACTCTGACCCGTCGCTATGTTGATTTCTCCTATATCGACGGCAACGAGTATGTATTCATGGATAAAGAAGATTACACCCCGTACATCTTCACCAAAGATCAGATTGAAGAAGAGCTGCTGTTCATTCCTGAAGGCGGTATGCCGGATATGCAGGTTCTGACCTGGGACGGCGTGCTGCTGGCGCTGGAACTGCCGCAGACGGTTGATCTGGAAATCGTTGAAACGGCACCGGGTATCAAAGGCGCGTCCGCCAGTGCGCGTAACAAACCCGCGACGCTGACCACCGGTCTGGTGGTGCAGGTACCTGAATACCTGTCCGCGGGTGAGAAAATCCGCATCCATATCGAAGAAAAACGCTATATGGGTCGTGCTGACTGAGTGCGGCTTTTGTTGGGTGGCGGCTTCGCCTTACCCGATCTACAAAAACACAAAAACCGGCTCTCAGGCCGGTTTTTTGTAGGCCCGGTAAGCGTAGCGCCACCGGGCAACAGCACTTACAGAAGCTCAGGATACTTCGTCATCTTCAGCGCCAGCTCTACGCCGCGCACTTCTGCCATCCCTTTCAGGCGGCCAATCGCCGAATAGCCCGGGTTCGTTTTCTTACGCAGATCGTCCAGCATCTGGTGTCCGTGATCCGGGCGGAACGGGATAGGACGTAAATCGCCAGCCAGTTTACGACGTGCCTCTTCCGCCAGAATGGCATCCACCACCGCCACCATATTCACATCACCGCTCAAGTGCGCCGCTTCGTGGAAGGTTTTCGGGTTCTCTTCACGGCAGGTTGCACGCAGATGCGTGAAGTGAATACGATCGCCAAAGGTTTCAATCATCCGCACCAGGTCATTATCCGCACGCACGCCATACGAGCCCGTGCACATGGTAAAGCCGTTATAGATGCTATCGACCGTCTCTTTCAGCCACTGCATATCTTCAATGGTTGAGACGATACGCGGCAGGCCGAGGATGGGACGCGGAGGATCGTCCGGGTGTACGGCCAGACGCACGCCCGCCTCTTCCGCGACCGGCACAATCGCGCGCAGGAAGTACGCCATGTTTTCGCGCAGCTGATTTTTATCAATGCCGCCGTACTCTGCCAGACGGGCGCGGAACTGATCCAGCGTGTAGCCCTCTTCTGCACCCGGCAGGCCCGCGATGATATTGCGGGTCAGCTTTTCAATGTCTGCTTCGCTTGCTGCGTTAAACCATTCGCGCGCCTGCTGCTGCTCGTCGGCCGTGTAATCGGCTTCCGCGCCAGGGCGTTTCAGAATGTGTAACTCAAATGCCGCGAAGGCGATCTGATCAAAACGCAACGCTCGGGAACCGTCTGGCAGCTGATACTCAAGGTCAGTACGCGTCCAGTCAAGAACAGGCATGAAGTTATAGCAAACGGTATCGATGCCGCAGGCCGCCAGGTTGCGGATGCTCTGCTGATAGTTAGCAATCCAGGTCTGATACTCCCCAGAATGGGTTTTGATATCTTCGTGAACGGGAATACTTTCCACGACAGACCAGGTTAAGCCTTTTTCTGCCAGCAGCGCCTGACGCTGTTGAATCTCCTCTACCGGCCACACCTGGCCATTCGGAATATGATGCAGCGCCGTGACGACACCCGTTGCGCCAGCCTGACGCACATCATCTAGAGAAACTGGATCGTTCGGCCCGTACCAACGCCAGGTTTGTTCCATTGCCCATCCTCCAAAGTTGTTATACCAATATATGTTACTGCGATGACGACTACCATACATGTTTAATAAGGAGGGTCAACACAGCGCCACAGATTGATTGATCGAACTCACAGAACGGCGATATTTACGGCTTACCAATTCTCTTTGTTGTCATATAACTTTACACTGACATTGTTAATTAATGGTTAATCAGGTGTGTATTTCATGAAGACAATTGCCTCCACCCCGCTTCCTGCCCATGTTCAGCAGCCGCGCTACGATCGCTCGCTTCTGCGCTCGCGCATCGTCCACTTCGGCTTTGGTGCTTTTCACCGTGCGCATCAGGCGTTATTAACCCATCGGGTGCTGAATGCCAAAGGAGGCGACTGGGGCATTTGTGAGATTAGTCTGTTCAGCGGCGATGTGTTGATGAGCCAGCTGCGGGCGCAGGATCACCTCTTCACCGTGCTGGAGAAAGGCGCGGAGGGCAACCAGCCGATTATCACTGGAGCCGTGCATGAATGCCTGAATGCAAAACTGGACTCGCTGGCCGCCATCATTGAGAAATTTTGCGAGCCGCAGGTGGCAATTGTTTCCCTCACCATTACTGAAAAAGGCTATTGCATCGACCCCGCAACCGGGAAACTCGATTTGCAAAACACCCGGATCGTTCACGATCTGGAAAACCCGACGGAGCCCCATTCCGCCCCAGGGATCATCGTCGAAGCGCTCCACCGCCGCCGTGAACGCGGCTTACCCGCCTTTACGGTGCTTTCCTGCGATAACATCCCGGATAACGGCCACGTGGTGAAAAATGCCGTGCTCGGCATGGCGCAGAAACGCTCTGAAGACCTGGCCGGATGGATTGATACCCATGTGAGTTTCCCGGGCACAATGGTTGACAGGATTGTGCCCGCCGCCACCGATGCCTCGCTGGCGGAGGTCGCGCAGGAACTCGGTGTGGAAGATCCGTGCGCCATCAGCTGCGAGCCCTTTATTCAGTGGGTCGTGGAAGATAACTTTGTCGCCGGACGCCCGGGGTGGGAAGTGGCAGGCGTGCAGATGGTGCAGGACGTTCTGCCGTGGGAACAGATGAAATTACGTATGCTGAACGGCAGCCACTCCTTCCTGGCGTATCTGGGCTATCTCGCCGGGTATGCGCACATTAATGAATGTATGGAGGATAAGGCGTTTCGTCAGGCCGCGCGGCGGTTAATGCTGGATGAACAGGCCCCTACGCTGCGTATCACCGACGTTGATCTAACGGCTTACGCCGACAGCCTGCTCGACCGTTTTGCCAACCCGGCACTGCAGCACCGTACCTGGCAAATTGCGATGGACGGCAGTCAAAAGTTGCCCCAACGCATGCTGGATGGGATCCGTATTCATCTGGAGCGTCAAAGCGCGTGGCCCCTGCTGGCGCTGGGTGTTGCGGGCTGGATCCACTACGTCAGCGGTACAGATGAACAAGGCAATACGATTGATGTCCGCGATCCGCTCAGCGACAAAATCCGTGCGAAGGTTGAAGCCAGCAATGACGCAAACCGCGTAAACGCTCTGCTGACGCTGAGCGAAGTCTTTGGTCACGATCTCGCGCAAAACCACGTTTTTGTCGAGTCGGTGAACCAGGCATACCAACGTATTGCCCGCCTCGGGGCGCGCCAGGCTGTTATCGAAACGTTAAATCTTTAACGTTTATTGCGCTTAAGGCGAACGGACATGCGCTCCGTTTGCCCTTCCTCTTCTCATTGCGCCCTTTTTTCGTCAGGATGAGAGATAATTGTTACATCATCACAATTATCTACCGGAGCGCACGTGACCAGGACCAACCTTATTACCGGTTTTCTCGGTAGCGGGAAAACCACCTCAATTCTCCACCTGCTGGCCAATAAAGATCCGGCAGAAAAATGGGCCGTGCTGGTCAACGAATTCGGCGAAGTGGGTATTGATGGCGCGTTACTGTCTGACAGCGGCGCCATGATCAAAGAGATCCCGGGCGGATGCATGTGCTGTGTGAATGGCCTGCCCATGCAGGTGGGGCTGAACACGCTGCTGCGTCAGGGTAAACCCGACCGCCTGCTGATTGAACCGACGGGGCTTGGCCACCCGAAGCAAATTCTTGATTTACTCACCGCGCCGGTTTACGAGCCGTGGATAAACTTACGCGCCACGCTTTGCCTGCTCGACCCGCGACAGCTGCTGGATGAAAAAGCGGTGGCCAACGACAACTTCCGCGATCAGCTCGCCTGCGCAGATATTATCGTCGCAAATAAAGAAGATCGGGCTACGGCTGAAAGCCAGGCGGCATTCGATGCCTGGTGGCAACATTTCGGGGGCAACCGTCAGCGGGTACAAACCACTCAGGGGAAGATAGATGTCGCCCTGCTCGACCTGCCACGCCTGAACCTCACCGAGCTGCCAGCCAGTGCGGAGCATGCGCATAGTCATCCCGCAAAGCAGGGTCTGGCGGCGTTGAGCCTGCCGGAACACCAGCGCTGGCGACGTAATCTCAACAGCGGTCAGGGTCATCAGGCCTGCGGGTGGATCTTTGATGCCGACACCGTTTTCGACACCATAGGCGTGCTTGAGTGGGCAAGACTGGCGCCGGTCGATCGCGTTAAGGGGATTATGCGCACCCCCGACGGCCTGGTGCGCATCAACCGTCAGGGTGAAGATTTCTTTATTGAAACGCAGAATGTTGCGCCCCCGGATAGCCGAATAGAGTTAATTAGTGCGGTTAACGCCGACTGGAATGCCCTGCAGTCCAGCCTGTTGAAGCTTCGTTTAAGTTCGGGCGGCTAACGTTGCCCCTGATTTCCCTGTATGCTGAATGTTATGACAACTCGAATTCCCCTGATTTTGCTGCTCAATGTCGCCGGACTGGCGCTCTTTTTCTCCTGGTATATCCCGGTGGATCACGGTTTCTGGTTTCCGCTGGATTCTGCCATCTTCCATTTCTTTAACCAGGCTCTGGTGAAGAGTGATGCCTTCCTGTGGCTGGTGGCGATTACCAACAACCGCGCGTTTGACGGCTGTTCGCTGGTAGCGATGGGCTGCCTGATGCTCTCTTTCTGGCTGAAAGAGGACAAAACCGGGCGTCGCCGCATTATGATTATTGGTCTGATGATGCTGCTGCTGGCTGTGGCCATTAACCAACTGGCTACGGCTATTATTCCGGTCAAGCGCTCAAGCCCAACGCTGTTCTTTACCGATATTTATCGCGTCAGCGAATTGCTGCATATTCCAACGAAAGATGCCTCGAAGGCCAGTTTCCCTGGCGATCACGGCATGATGCTGCTTATTTTTTGTGCAGTTATGCTGCGCTATTTCGGCAGGAAGGCATTCGCCATAGCCCTGATTATTTTTGTGGTTTTCGCCTTCCCTCGCGTAATGATTGGCGCACACTGGTTCACCGATATTGCCGTGGGCTCGCTCTCTGTTGCGCTGGTCGCGTTACCGTGGTGCCTGATGACACCGCTGAGCGACCGGATAATAGCCCTGTTCGATCGCTATCTGCCGGGTAAAAAGCAACAAGCATTAAACAAATAATTAACCCAAATTAACGTCCGCTATCAGGGATCATTGCGATCCCTGATAGATCTCCCGCCGCGAACGTTTCGCACTGTCATCTTCCCGTCATCTCTTTCATGATAAAAATGAATCAATTGCGTGATTAAGCGCCGGATCTGACTGCATTTTAAGCAATGCCGGATTTTTACTTTCTGTATCACAATTTCTTATAAAAAAAAGGCTTTTTTTACTCGCAATAGCCCTGGCAATCGGTTAATCTCGAACTCGTTTTGCCCCATAGAGATAATTATTTCCTTGGTGAATAAATTTGTGCGCTGCGCCACAAATGTGACCAGAAAGAATTGTCTCATTGTGAACAGATAATTAGTCTCGTCACGTTTGGCATTTTTATAACGATATTTGTCGTTAAGGACTTCAAGGGAAAATAAACAAAATGGTCAAATCTCAACCGATTTTGAGATATATCTTGCGGGGGATCCCGGCGATAGCAGTTGCGGTACTGTTGTCTGCATGTAGTACATCGAACACCGCAAAGAACATGCATCCTGAGACGCGTGTTGTGGGAATGGAAGATTCCTCGTCACTGCAAGCCTCTCAGGATGAATTTGAAAATATGGTACGTAATCTGGACGTGAAGTCCCGTATTATGGACCAGTATGCTGACTGGAAAGGCGTGCGTTATCGTCTGGGCGGCAGCACCAAAAAAGGTATCGATTGTTCCAGCTTTGTACAGCGTACCTTCCGTGAGCAGTTTGGGTTAGACCTGCCGCGTTCAACTTACGAACAGCAGGAAGTGGGCAAGTCGATTTCACGTACAAAACTGCGCACCGGTGATTTAGTTCTGTTCCGTGCCGGTTCAACGGGTCGACATGTCGGCATCTATATTGGTAATGACCAGTTTGTACATGCCTCCACCAGCAGCGGTGTGACCATTTCCAGCATGAACGAGCCATACTGGAAGAAGCGCTACAACGAAGCGCGTCGCGTACTGACCCGCAGTTAATATGATGATTGTATCGTTGGTTATCCCTTGGCTGGCGATATGATGAAAAAAAGACACTGCTTCGGCGGTGTTTTTTTTTGCCCGTTACACTGAATACATCCAGCGGCAATTCAGGAACCACGACGTCTATGTTCACCCGCTACTTTTCCAGTCATCGCAAGATACTGTTCCTCAGTATTATTACAGGTCTGGTCACTGCCCTGCTTTTGGGTTCATTGCAATTTTTCTGGAGTTACCACAAGCGGGAAGTCCGGTTCGACACCCTGATTACCGATGTGAGCCTCTACATGGAGAGCTATTTCGAAGAGTTGAAAACCTCTATCGATGTTCTTCAGCCCCTCACGCTGAACAACTGCCATGACGTCAATGCCGAGCTGACGTCGCGCGCGGCCTTCAGCCTCAATGTGCGCGCGTTCTTGCTGGTCAGGGACAAAATCGCCTTCTGCTCGTCGGCCACCGGGCCGATGGATACGCCGATGGAAGCCCTTATACCTGAGCTGCACATCAACAAGAAGATTGATATGGCATTACTGCCGGGCACGCCTATGCTGCCGAATAAACCCGCCATTGCCATCTGGTACCGAAACCCTCTGGTTAAAGACGGCGGGGTGTTTACGTCAGTTAATCTCAATCTGACCCCCTACCTGCTTTATACCGCGCGCCAGGACGACTTCGCAGGGATTGCCATCATCATCGGTGATATGGCGCTGTCCACCATGTCCAGTACCCTGATCAGGGCGCAAGATTTACATGCCGTGCCCGAGCGTACCGCCACGCTTAAGGCCGTGCCGCTGACCATTAAGCTGTACGCTGAAAAGTGGACAAGCGACGAAATTCTCTACGCCCTCTTCTTTGGGCTGGTGTGCGGCATTGCGGCAGGATCGCTGAATTTCTATATCCTCACCATCCGCGTTAATCCCGGCAAAGAGATCCTCAGCGCCATTAAGCGCGGCCAGTTTTATGTGGTCTATCAGCCCGTGGTGGATGCAAAAGATCTGAAAATGCGGGGGGTTGAGGTCCTGATGCGCTGGAAGCACCCCACCATGGGTGAGATCCCCCCTGATGCGTTTATCAATTTTGCTGAAGCGCAGCAGCTGATTGTTCCGCTCACGCTGCATCTGTTTGACCTTATCATTCACGATGCGCCGGTATTACAGACCCAGCTACCGCCGGGCGCAAAACTCGGTATCAACATTGCGCCGGGGCATCTGCACGCCGACAGCTTTAAAGATGATATGCGCACGTTTAAAGAGTTACTGCCGCCGGATCACTTCCAGTTGGTGCTGGAAATTACCGAGCGCGACATGCTCAACCACCGTGAAGCCAACAACCTGTTCGAATGGCTGCACAACGAAGGGTTTGAGATAGCGATCGATGATTTTGGTACCGGCCACAGTGCACTGATCTATCTTGAACATTTCACCATGGATTACATCAAAATCGACCGGGGTTTTGTTAACGCCATCGGGACAGAAACCGTCACCTCACCGGTGCTTGATGCCGTACTGATGCTGGCAAGACGGCTGAACATGTCTACCGTCGCAGAGGGCGTGGAAACGCCGGAACAGGCGGCCTGGCTGCGCGAACATGGCGTTAACTTCCTGCAGGGATACTGGATTAGCCGTCCGATGCCGCTGGAGCAGTTCCGTGAGTGGCGGCCCGACCTGACGCACGCTGGCGAATAATTTCACATTGCCCGTGACGTCACTTATTATTCAGCTTAACTGAGCCGGTCTGTTAAAGAGGGAGCTGTCGCGAGATGTTTATGCGCTTCATACTGTTGCTGTTGGCACTGACGGCCCTGTCCAGCCAGGCGCAAACCATCAAAGAAGACGTTGCGTTTGCCGTGATTGGTGAACCGAAATACGCGGTGAATTTCACCCATTATGATTACGTCAACCCTGCCGCGCCGAAAGGCGGGAATGTGACGCTCTCCGCCACCGGCACGTTCGATAACTTCAACCGCTTTGCCCTGCGCGGTGTGGCCGCGGCGCGCACAGAATCTCTCTACGATACCCTGTTTGTCACCTCTGATGATGAGCCCGGAAGCTACTATCCGCTGATCGCCGAAAACGTGCGGTATGCGGATAATTTTGCCTGGGCGGAAATTTCGCTAAACCCGCGGGCGCGTTTTCATGACGGTTCGCCGGTCAGGGCAAGCGATGTCGCCTTTACGTTTCATAAATTTATGACTGAAGGCGTTCCCCAGTTCCGTATTGTCTACAAAGGCGCGTCGGTCAGGGCCATCGCACCGCTCACCGTGCGCATTGAGCTGAGCGAGCCGAATAAAGAGAATATGCTGAGCCTGTTCTCCCTGCCCGTAATGCCTGAATCGTTCTGGAAAGCCCATAAGCTGAGCGACCCGCTCTCCACACCGCCGCTGGCTGGAGGCCCGTACCGCATCACCGACTGGCGCATGGGGCAGTATGTGGTCTACTCCCGTGTAAAAGACTACTGGGCCGCCAACCTGCCGGTAAACCGGGGGCGCTGGAATTTCGACACCCTTCGCTATGATTACTACCTGGACGATAACGTGGCTTTTGAGGCCTTTAAGGCCGGAGCCTTCGATTTACGCCTGGAGAGCAGCGCCAAAAACTGGGCCACGCGCTATATCGGTAAAAACTTCGCCAAAGGCTACATCGTCAAGGACGAGCACAAAAATAGCTCTGCCCAGGACACGCGCTGGCTGGCGTTTAATATTCAGCGCCCGGTGTTTAACGACCGCCGGGTACGTCAGGCCATTACCCTGGCCTTTGACTTTGAGTGGATGAACAAGGCGCTGTTTTATGGCGCCTACAGCCGCGCTAACAGCTATTTTCAGAATACCGAATACGCGGCGCGCGCTTACCCCAATGCCGACGAGTTGACGCTGCTGGCCCCCTTCAAAGCACAATTGCCGCCGGAAGTGTTTACCACCGTGTTTGATCCCCCCACCTCCGATGGCAACGGCTTTGATCGTGACAATTTGCTGAAAGCCAGCAAACTGCTGGATGAGGCCGGTTGGGTCCTGAAAAATCAAAAACGGGTCAATGCCCAAACGGGAAAACCGTTGAGCTTCGAGCTACTGATCGCGTCAGGGGCAAACGATCAGTGGGTTTTGCCGTTTAAGCACAACCTGGCCCGGCTGGGGATCACAATGAACATACGCCAGGTGGATATCGCCCAGCTGACCAACCGCAAGCGCAGCCGGGATTACGATATGATGCAGAGCCTGTGGCCCGCGCAGCCCTGGCCAAGCTCCGACCTGCAGATTTCCTGGGCGTCCAGTTACATCGACTCCTCGTACAATGCGCCGGGGGTAAAAAGCCCGGTCGTTGACGCGCTAATTGCAAAGATCGTGGCAGCACAGGGCGATAAACAGAAGCTCCTGCCATTAGGACGCGCCCTCGACAGAGTGTTAACCTGGAACTACTACATGCTGCCCATGTGGTATATGGGTGAAGATCGTCTTGCCCGCTGGGACAAATTTTCGCTGCCTGCCGTGCGCCCGATCTATTCGCTGGGCTTCGATACCTGGTGGTATGACGTTAACAAAGCCGCCAGACTCCCAGCTGAGCGGCGATAAGGAATCATCATGGGTGCGTATCTAATCCGCCGTCTCCTGCTGATCATCCCAACCCTGTGGGCCATCATCACTATTAACTTTTTTATTGTGCAAATCGCGCCCGGCGGGCCGGTCGATCAGGCGATTGCGGCGATTGAATTTGGCACTAGCGGCGGGATGCCCGGCGGTGGCGGAGAAGGAATGGGCGCAAGCCATGCCAAAACGGGCGTGGGGAATATCAGCGAAAGCCATTATCGCGGCGGCCGCGGGCTGGATCCGGAGGTGATTGCCGAGATCACCCATCGCTATGGTTTTGATAAACCGATTCACGAGCGCTATTTCAAAATGCTGTGGGATTACGTCCGGTTTGATTTTGGTGATAGCCTGTTCCGCAGTGCCTCGGTCTTAACCCTGATCAAACAAAGCCTGCCGGTGTCGATCACCCTGGGACTGTGGGGAACGCTGATTATCTACCTGGTTTCCATTCCGCTTGGGATCCGCAAAGCGGTCTACAACGGCAGCCGTTTTGATATCTGGAGCAGCACGTTCATTATCATCGGCTATGCCATTCCGGCGTTTCTGTTCGCTGTGCTGTTGATTGTCTTTTTTGCCGGCGGCAGCTATTTCGATCTCTTCCCGCTGCGGGGGCTGGTATCCGCCGATTTCAGCATCCTGCCGTGGTATCAGAAAATCACCGACTATCTCTGGCATATCACGCTGCCGGTGCTGGCAACGGTGATTGGCGGATTTGCCGCTCTGACCATGCTGACCAAAAACGCCTTTCTTGATGAAATCCGCAAACAGTATGTCGTCACCGCCCGCGCGAAGGGCGTGGGTGAAAAACAGATCATGTGGAAGCACGTGTTCCGCAACGCCATGCTGCTGGTGATTGCCGGATTTCCTGCCACGTTCATCAGTATGTTTTTTACCGGCTCGCTGCTTATTGAGGTGATGTTCTCGCTTAACGGTCTGGGGCTGTTGGGTTATGAAGCCACCGTGTCGCGGGATTATCCGGTGATGTTTGGCACACTCTACATTTTTACCCTGATTGGCCTGCTGCTGAATATCGTCAGTGATATCAGCTATACGCTGGTCGATCCCCGAATCGATTTTGAGGGCCGATGATGCCGCGTTTAAGCCCCGTCAATCAGGCCCGCTGGGCCCGTTTTCGCCACAACCGTCGTGGCTACTGGTCGTTATGGATTTTTGCCGTCCTGTTTGTGTTAAGCCTGTGCTCAGAGCTGATTGCCAACGATAAACCCCTGCTGGTGCATTTCAACGACCGCTGGTATGTGCCCGTGCTTAATAACTACAGTGAAAGTGACTTTGGCGGCCCATTTGCAACACCGGCGGAGTATCAGGATCCGTGGCTGCGCCAGCAGATTGATCAACACGGCTGGGCACTGTGGGCCCCGATCCGTTTTGGCGCCAACAGTATCAATTTCGCCACCACGACCCCCTTCCCTTCTCCCCCGTCCACGCAAAACTGGCTGGGAACGGATGCCAACGGTGGCGACGTGCTGGCGCGCATCCTCTACGGTACCCGAATCTCGATCCTCTTTGGGCTGATGCTGACGCTCTTCTCCAGCGTGATGGGCGTGGTGGCAGGTGCCGTCCAGGGCTACTATGGCGGTAAAATTGACCTCTGGGGTCAGCGCGTGATTGAGGTGTGGTCAGGTATGCCAACGCTGTTTCTGATCATCCTGCTGTCGAGCGTGGTGCAGCCAAACTTCTGGTGGCTGCTGGGGATCACCGTATTGTTTGGCTGGATGGCGCTGGTGGGCGTCGTGCGCGCAGAATTTCTGCGCACCCGTAATTTTGACTATATTCGTGCCGCGCAGGCACTGGGCGTGAGCGACCGTGGGATCATCTTCCGCCATATGCTGCCGAACGCCGTGGTGGCGACACTGACCTTTCTGCCGTTTATTTTGTGCAGCTCCATCACCACCCTCACCTCGCTCGATTTCCTGGGCTTCGGGCTACCGCTCGGTTCCCCCTCGCTCGGCGAGCTGTTGCTGCAGGGCAAAAACAACCTGCAGGCACCGTGGCTGGGCATTACAGCCTTTCTTTCCGTGGCGGTACTGCTTTCGCTGCTGATTTTTATTGGCGAAGCCGTGCGCGACGCCTTCGATCCCAACAAGGCGGTGTAACATGACGCAGCCCCTTCTCAGTATCGATAATCTGTCGATTGCCTTTTCGAAACAGGGTGAGACGCGCACCGTGGTCAGCGATCTGTCGCTGCAGATCCAGCGTGGCGAAACGCTGGCGCTGGTGGGGGAATCCGGCTCCGGCAAGAGCGTCTCGGCACTCTCCATTCTGCGCCTGCTCCCGTCTCCGCCAGTGAGCTACCCGCAAGGAGATATTCTGTTTCACGGCAGCTCGCTGCTGCACGCCGACGAACAGACCCTGCGGGGCGTCCGCGGCAATAAAATTGCGATGATTTTCCAGGAGCCGATGGTCTCACTCAACCCGCTGCATACCCTGGAAAAACAGCTTTACGAGGTGCTCTCCCTGCACCGGGGCATGCGCAAAGAGGCCGCACGCGGGGAAATCCTCGACTGCCTCGACAGAACCGGCATCCGCAACGCGGCAAAACGGCTGAGCGATTTCCCGCATCAGCTTTCCGGCGGTGAACGTCAACGTGTGATGATTGCCATGGCGCTACTGACACGCCCGGAACTGCTGATCGCTGATGAGCCCACCACCGCGCTGGACGTCACGGTGCAGGCGCAAATTTTGCAGCTGCTGCGGGAGTTACGTAGCGAGCTGAACATGAGTCTGCTGTTTATCACCCATAACCTGAGCATAGTGAAAAAGCTGGCCGACAGCGTCGCCGTAATGCAAAACGGACGCTGTGTAGAGCAGAACACCGCCGCCGCACTGCTGAACGCGCCTCAGCACCCCTATACGCAGCGGCTGCTCGACAGTGAACCCTCAGGCGATCCTGTGCCTCTTCAGGGGGACAGCGCGCCGTTGTTGAACGTCGAGGGGCTGTCTGTCTCCTTCCCCATCCGTAAAGGTATTCTGCGCCGCGTGGTCGACCAGAACGTCGTGCTGAAGAACATCCGTTTTTCACTGCGCCCGGGTGAGTCGCTGGGGCTGGTGGGCGAGTCGGGTTCAGGCAAAAGCACCACCGGCCTGGCACTGCTGCGTTTAATTGCCTCGCAGGGCGAGATCCTGTTTGACGGCATGCCGCTGCACCACTGGAACCGTCGGCAGATGCTGCCGGTACGTCCCCGCATGCAGGTGGTGTTTCAGGATCCCAACTCCTCGCTCAATCCAAGGCTGAGTATTTTGCAGATCATCGAAGAAGGATTGCGCGTCCATCAGCCTACCCTGACGGCTCTGCAACGTGAAAATGAGGTCAGGCGTGTGATGACAGAGGTAGGGTTAGATCCCGAGACGCGCCACCGCTACCCGGCTGAATTTTCTGGCGGACAGCGCCAGCGTATCGCCATTGCCCGCACGCTGATCCTCAAACCTGAGCTGATCATCCTGGATGAACCGACCTCCTCGCTGGACAGAACCGTGCAGGCACAGATCCTGACCCTGTTAAAAGGGTTACAGGAAAAGCACCGGCTGGCCTATATCTTTATCAGCCACGATCTACAGGTAGTGCGGGCGTTATGCCATCAGGTGATTGTGCTACGGCAGGGAGAAGTGGTCGAGCAAGGTGAGTGCCAGCGCGTATTTACTGCACCGACGCAGAGCTACACGCGCCAGCTGTTATCGGCAGACTAGCACTCAGAAGGGATACTGGCCCGAGAAAGGCTCAGCAATGGCCACGCCGAAGTTTTTCAGGCGGCAGGTTGCGGCAAATTCATCCTGACTTTTAACAAACAGGCACGGCTCGCCTTCACACTCCAGTACGGAGCTGTCCACTTCGATATCCGACAGCGCCTGGCTTAAGCGTTCCATCACCGGCCATGCATCTTCATCGCTCGGGCTAAGCAGTTTGAGCGCGACCAGACAATTCTCGCAACCTGCAACGTTTTGCGGAATCGGTTCAACTTTCGAACCTGCAAAACCCGCCGACCAGCGATAGCTCTGGGGCAAGCGATGGACTATGGAGAGTTGTAATGTATTCACGTTCGATCCCCGGAAGCAAATTTACTTCACAATTTATTTACATTTATAGTAACACATCATCGCCAACCTGCACTATTCAGCGCTTTTTTATAGGTATCCAGGCTCGCGTCGGCGCTATATGTACCCGTTTCTGCGATCTAACTCAACCTTTTTAAATACAATGATGTGACTTTTTACACAAATAGATTTTACATAAAAGAAACAAACACAGGGTAAACGAACGCAAGTTTGGTTGATATGGGTCAACAAAAAGGCCCATATCGGGCCTGATGTGCAGATTAATGAGCGGCTTTTCGCGGTCGGCTGGCATAAAGACAGAAGAGGATGGAGCTGGTGGCACAAAACGCCATCGCCCACAGCATTGGCCAGGCCGTGTTAAAGGTCGCCATTGAGAGTAACGCCCCCACCACGGCACCAATCCCGAAGCGGAACGTCCCCGCCAGCGATGAGGCGGTGCCAGCCATATGCGGGAACTCATCAAGGATAACCGCCATCGCATTGGATGAGATCATCGAGACGCAGCCAACAAAAGCGGCAACCCCCACCACCAGCGCCCAGAATCCCACGTCGAAAAACGCGCTGACCACCAGCCAGATAGCCATCACAAACTGGATCCACAGCCCGGCACGGAACATGTTCAGTGCTCCAATCCGGCGAACAAAGCGGCTGTTGATGATGGTCATGATGAACAGGAACACAATGTTCAGTGCAAAGTAATACCCAAAGTGCTGAGGGGAAACGTGGTTCAGCTCAATATAGACAAACGGCCCGGCGCTCAGGAAGGAGAACATGCCGGCAAAGCTGAAGCCGCTTGCCAGCATGTAGCTCAGCACGCGCTTGTGGCGGAACAGCGAGGCAAAATTCCCCATTGTGGTACGGATGTGGAATTTCTGGCGGCGCTCGACGGCTAACGTTTCATCAATAAAGAAGAAAATCATCGCCGAGGCCAGCAGTGCGGCAAGCGCCAGGATCCAGAAAATGGCATGCCAGCTGAACCATACCAGCACCGCGCCACCGGCCATCGGCGCCACCAGCGGCGCAATGGTGGTTACCAGCATGACAAACGACATCATGCGGGAGAACTCTTCTTTCGGGTAGATATCACGCATCAGGGCGTTAATCACCACGCTTGCCGCCGCCGCCGCGAGGCCGTGGAATAAACGCATCACGATCAGCTGATCGATACTCTGTGCCAGCGCACAGGCCACGGCTGCGGCTGCAAAGATCAGCGTTCCGCCCAGAATAACCGGCTTACGTCCGAGGCTGTCGGCCATCGGGCCATAAAACAGCTGGCCAAGGGCAAAACCGAGAATATAGGTACTGAGCGTCATCTGTGCGCTGCCTGCCGGTACGCCAAACTGCGCCGAAATCACCGGCAGCGCAGGCAGATACATATCAATCGACAGCGGCATCAACATGGCCAGCAGGCCAAGAATGAACACAATTTTGAAAGACGAGTGTGGCCTGGTGGTCACAGGGTTCTCCTGAAATTAATGCGAGGGCAGACCGACGCTGGCGATCTCTTCTTCCGTCAGCGGGCGATATTCGCCAGGCGCCAGATCGGGATCGAGTTCAATTGCCCCAATACGTTCACGATGCAGACCCACAACGTGGTTACCCACCGCGGCGAACATACGTTTCACCTGATGATAACGCCCTTCGCTGATGGTCAGACGGACTTCGGTCGGGGTAATGACTTCCAGCACCGCCGGTTTGGTGAGGTCTTTTTCATTATGCAGCTGAACGCCTTTGGCAAATTGTTCTGCCGTGTCATCTGCCACCGGCGATTCCAGCGTCACCAGATAGGTTTTTTCACAGTGATGTCGCGGAGAGGTAATGCGGTGGGACCACTGACCGTCGTCGGTCATCAGCACCAGCCCCGTGGTGTCGATATCGAGGCGGCCAGCCGCATGCAGCTTGTGTGCAACCGGTTCGTCGAGGAAATAGAGCACCGTCGGGTGATCCGGATCGTCCGTAGAACAGACGTAGCCTTCCGGCTTATTGAGCATGAAATAGCGCGGGCCGTGCTGCTGGGTGAGCGGGTTGCCGTCATACTCCACCTGATGGTCAGGTTGCAGTTTGAACGCGCTGTCTCTCACAATGTCGCCATCCACGGTAACGCGGCTGGCGCGGATCTCGCGCCCGGCAATAGCACGGCTTACGCCGAGTTGCTGAGCGATAAACTTATCAAGTCGCATGAAATCTTTTTAGCCTTAATGGTGCTGGAAGTCGGACAATGCGTCCGAAAAAGAAGCAGTCAGGAACGGTTCAGTATAATGGTCTGGTTGCGCCACTCAAGGGAAAAAGTTTCGTGGCATACTATATGCGGAATAACGATACAGAGACCCCATGACTTTTACACTTCGCCCCTATCAGCAGGAAGCCGTTGACGCCACCCTGGCCTGGTTTCGCAAACACCGTGAGCCCGCGGCCATTGTGCTCCCGACTGGCGCAGGCAAAAGCCTGGTGATCGCCGAACTTGCCCGCCTGGCGCGCGGCCGCGTGCTGGTGCTGGCGCACGTCAAAGAGCTGGTTGCGCAAAACCATGCCAAGTATTGCGCGCTTGGTCTGGAGGCCGATATCTTCGCCGCCGGGCTAAAGCGGAAAGAGAGCCACGGCAAAGTGGTGTTTGGCAGCGTGCAGTCTGTTGCCCGCAACCTTGAGCTGTTTCGCAGCGAATTTTCGCTGCTGATTGTCGACGAGTGCCATCGCATCAGTGATGACGACGATAGCCAGTATCAGCAAATCCTCACTCACCTGAAAGAGGTGAACCCTCACTTACGCCTGCTGGGCCTGACGGCAACCCCGTTTCGCCTGGGTAAAGGCTGGATTTACCGCTTTCATTATCACGGTATGGTGCGAGGGGATGAGAAGGCGCTGTTCAGCGACTGTATTTATGAACTTCCGCTGCGCTATATGATTAAACACGGCTACCTGACCCCGCCTGAACGGCTGGATATGCCGGTCGTCCAGTACGATTTCAGCCGCTTACAGGCGCAGAGCAACGGTTTATTTAGCGAAGCGGATTTGAACCAGGAGCTGAAAAAGCAAAAGCGCATCACTCCGCACATTATCAGCCAGATTGAAGAGTTCGCTGAAACGCGCAAAGGGGTAATGATTTTTGCCGCCACCGTTGAGCATGCGCGCGAAATCACCGGCTTACTGCCCGCTGGCGACGCGGCGCTGATCACCGGCGAGACGCCCGGCCCGGAGCGCGACAGCCTGATTGAGGCGTTTAAAGCGCAGCAGTTTCGCTATCTGGTAAACGTCTCGGTGCTCACCACCGGGTTTGATGCCCCCCACGTCGACCTGATTGCTATTCTGCGTCCGACCGAATCGGTCAGCCTGTATCAGCAAATCGTTGGCCGCGGTCTGCGTCTGGCTCCCGGTAAAACCGACTGCCTGATCCTGGATTACGCCGGTAACCCGCACGATCTCTACTCGCCTGAAGTGGGTACGCCGAAAGGAAAAAGTGACAACGTGCCGGTACAGGTCTTCTGTCCTGCCTGTGGCTTTGCCAACACCTTTTGGGGCAAGACGACGGCTGACGGTACGCTGATCGAACATTTTGGCCGCCGCTGTCAGGGCTGGTTTGAAGATGATGAAGGGCATCGCGAGCAGTGCGATTTCCGTTTCCGCTTTAAAAACTGCCCCCAGTGCAACGCTGAAAATGATATTGCCGCCCGCCGCTGCCGCGAATGTGACACGGTTCTGGTCGACCCTGATGACATGCTGAAGGCCGCGCTGAAGTTAAAGGATGCCCTGGTGCTGCGCTGCTCTGGCATGGTGCTGCAACCGGGAGCGGATGAAAAAGGCGAATGGCTGAAAATCACCTATTACGATGAGGACGGTGCCGACGTCAGCGAGCGCTTCCGGGTGCACACTCCGGCTCAGCGCACGGCTTTCGAACAGCTCTTTATCCGCCCGCATACCCGCACACCGGGCGTACCGCTGCGCTGGATAACCGTAGCGGATATCGTGCATCAGCAGGTGCTGCTGCGCCATCCGGATTTTGTTGTCGCCCGCAAGAAAGGCCAGTACTGGCAAGTCCGTGAAAAGGTTTTTGACTATGAAGGCCGTTTTCGTCGGGCCAACGAACTGCGTTAACGACAGGCAGGCCTTGAATAGGAAACGATTGTTTCCTATTATGCATTATCGTATTGCAACAGGACTCACTCATGTCACGTCTTCCCGGTCGCCCGCGTGAATTTGACACCGACGCTGCCATCGACAGCGCCCTGCTCGTTTTCCGCGAGCGCGGCTATCATGCTACCTCAATCAAAGAGCTGAGTGACGCGACGGGCCTTACGGCGGGAAGCCTGTATAAAGCCTTTGGCAGCAAGAATGGCCTGTTTCTCGCGGCGTTCGACCGTTACATCCGGACGCGCAGCGCCGCCCTGCGCCAGCGTACCGAGGCGGCACGCAGCGGGCGAGATAAAATCGCGGCGGTGTTACGTTTCTACGCCGAGAGCAGCCACGGTCCAGAGGGCATACGCGGCTGTCTGGTGGTCGCCAGCGCGACCGAGCTGGCGGTTTTTGATGAGGCAACCGCGCAGTACATCAAAGCCGCCATGCAGCGTACCGAGCAGTTGTTACTCGAACTGGTTCAGGAAGGCCAGCGGGACGGTAGCCTTTCCCGCGCGCTGCCCACGGAGCAAACGGCACGTAATCTTTTCGCGCTGCTGCAGGGTTACCGCGTGATCGGCAAAAAAGGCCTGTCTGAGGACGAAATCAATAGCGCCGTTAACGCGGCACTCAGCCTGCTCGGCTGAGTTTTTTTAACCAATTAGGAAACGATTATTTCCTATTATTCTGGATATCGTTATGACCATGCCCATCGCCCCGCAGCACCACTTCACGCTCATCAATGGCATCCGCACGCACTACGTCACCGCCGGAGAACAGCACGCGCAGACGGTTGTCCTGCTGGCAGGTTTCCCCGAAAACTGGTACGCCTGGCGCCATGTTATCCCTGTGCTGGCCGAGCGTTACCATGTGATCGCCCCGGACTTACCCGGACAGGGTGATACCGATTGTCCGTCAGAGGGGTATGACACCCACACCCTCGCCAGCCATGTTCATGAACTGCTGACCCAGCTTGGCGTGCATCGCTACTATCTGGCCGGTCACGACGTGGGAGCCTGGGTTGCCTGGCCTTATGCGGCGATGTACAGCGATGAGGTGATAAAGCTGGCGCTGCTGGACGCCGGCATTCCGGGTGTTACCTTACCCGATGCCCTCCCCGTCACCGCGGACCGCGCCTGGCGCACCTGGCATTTTGCCTTTCACGTAATTGCAGACCTGCCTGAATTCCTCATCAGGGGCAAAGAACGTGGCTATCTGGAGTGGTTTCTGCGTCGCAAAGCGGCGAATCCCCTCACCTTCAGCGAGGCAGATCTTGACGAGTATCTGCGCATTTTTACGCGCGAAGGTGGCTTGCGCGCAGGGCTGGCTTACTATCGCGCTGCCGCCCTCTCCGCCGCGCAAAACCGGGCGCTTAGCGAACGGGGTAAACTCTCCGTTCCCGTTCTGGCACTCAGTGCCGATCAGGGTTCGATTCCTGATATGGCCTCGCCGCTGAGGGCGTTTGCAGAACGCGTTGACGGGCACGTGATCCCCCGTTGCGGCCATTTTCAGCCAGAAGAGCAGCCTCAGGCCGTCGCCGACGCCCTAAGCGGTTTTTTTAGTGGGGATTAATTCATTGCCCTGAGGTGGATTGGGGGCTATAATGCCGCCCGCTTTTGCATCCGCAAAGCAGAACACTCACCTGCTGCTGGGTCGCCTGTAGTAGGGTTTTAAATACAGAGAGAAATCAATGTTCACTATCGAAGCAGAAGTACGTAACGTGCAGGGTAAGGGTGCGAGCCGCCGCCTGCGTACCGCTAACAAGTTCCCGGCTATCGTTTACGGTGGCGAAGCTGCTCCAGTTTCTATCGAACTGGATCACGACAAAGTATGGAACATGCAGACCAAAGCTGAATTCTACAGCGAAGTTCTGACCATCGTTGTTGGCGGTAAAGAAGAAAAAGTGAAAGTTCAGGCTGTTCAGCGTCACGCGTTCAAGCCAAAACTGACTCACATCGACTTCGTTCGCGCGTAATCGCAAACATGTCGAAAAAAAGCCCCGCTTCGGCGGGGTTTTTTTATGGCGGTTATTTACCGCCAGCGGTGCGACGCTGCAGCTGATCGCGCAGGTTGGGTGGCGTACCTTTAATGGTCAGCGTATCGGTGGCCGGATCCCAGAAGATACGTTCCCCCAGCAGCATGGCATCAAAGTTGATGGTTAACCCGCCGCCGCTTCCGGCAAATTTGGTTAACTGACGCAGCGTACTGCGATCCGCCGGGAAGCTCTCTTCCAGCTCATACCCTTTCTCAGCGGTAAATTCCTGGAAACTGACTTCACTGACGCCGGCCAGCTCTTTTGACAGCGACTCCAGCTCAATCTCTTCCCCCGCCTGCAGCTGTTCGTTGCAGTAGCTGTAAACCTGCTGACGCACGTTCTGGCGCTCAGATTTATCGAGCTGCGCTTCCGCCGTGAAGTCATCCACCGCCTGCAGCAGCCCTTTGTTCTGCGCTTTGGCGTTGAGACCTTCGCTGGCACCGAGGAAGTCCATAAAGAAATCGGCCACTTTACGGCCAACACGCCCTTTGAGGAAGGTCAGGTAGCGCGTCGACTCCGGATTGGTTTCCCACTCGGTCAAATCAATACGCGCAACGATATCCGCATGGTTGATATCCAGATAATGGGTGGAGCTGATATCCAGCTGCTCATTCACGCGCATACTGCTTAAATTGTTCAGCACGGTGACCAGCAGATACTCGACCGCCAGGTAGCGATAGTGGCAGAACAGAACGATACCGCCGTCGGCAAACGGGTATTTTGCCAGTTCGTCGCGCAGACGTCCGGTTGCCGCGCGGCTAAACGCCAGGAAATCTTCTTCACCCTGACGTTGCAGGCGCAGGCTATCAGCCAGTTCACTCTCGTCGCTGAACAGACCATAGGCTTTATTTTTTGCACTGTAGACGCGGTGCAGTTCCGCCATCATTTCCACAACGGTTGCCGTGGGTTCCAGTAACGAATCGCGCAGCACCACTTCAAGGGTTTGCTCATCACGCTTGATAAGCTGGTGCAAGGCAATCTGGTTGATTTCCAGACTCATGATAAACTCTCCTTTTAGACCGGGCGGTATTCAACCACCACCAGGACATGTGTGCAACAACTGATAAAAAAGGGGAAAAAAAGCTGTTGCTACGGTAATATGTTGCCCTTTCATCAACAAACTGATTTTGATTTATGCCACAACATTCCCGCTACAGTGATGAACACGTTGAACAATTGCTCAGTGAGCTGGTCAACGTACTGGAAAAACATAAAACACCGACCGATCTCTCCCTGATGGTTTTGGGAAATATGGTCACCAACCTTATCAATACCAGCGTTGCTCCGGCTCAGCGTCAGGCGATCGCCAAATCTTTCGCCCAGGCTTTACAGTCTTCCGTTAGCGACGACCAGGCCCATTAAGGGAAACGAACAACAGTTTATGGTGACGAATCGTCAGCGCTACCGTGAAAAAGTCTCCCAGATGGTCAGCTGGGGGCACTGGTTTGCCCTGTTCAACATTCTGCTGGCGACGCTTATCGGCTGTCGTTATCTGTTTGTCGCAGACTGGCCGACGACGCTAACCGGGCGTATTTACTCCTGGATAAGCGTTGTAGGGCACTTTAGCTTTTTGGTTTTCGCCACCTATCTGCTGATCCTCTTCCCGCTGACGTTTATCGTCATGTCGCAGCGTCTGATGCGATTTTTATCCGCCATCCTTGCAACGGCAGGGATGACGCTGCTGCTTATCGACAGTGAAGTGTTCACCCGCTTCCACCTGCATCTCAATCCCATCGTCTGGGAGCTGGTGATTAACCCCGATCAGAACGAAACGGCCCGTGACTGGCAGCTGATGTTTATCAGCGTCCCGGTGATCCTTCTGATAGAGATGCTGTTTGCCACCTGGAGCTGGCAAAAACTGCGCAGCCTGACCCGCCGACGCCATTACGCGAAACCGGTGGCCGCGATCTTTTTCGTCTCCTTTATCAGTTCGCACATCATGTATATCTGGGCGGATGCGAACTTCTATCGCCCGATCACCATGCAGCGGGCGAACCTGCCGCTCTCTTATCCAATGACGGCGCGTCGTTTCCTTGAGAAGCACGGGCTGCTGGACGCGCAGGAGTACCAGCGTCGTCTGATTGAGCAAGGGAATCCGGAAGCGGTTAGTGTGCAGTATCCGCTGAGCGATCTGCGCTATCGCGATATGGGACGCGGACAGAATGTCCTGCTGATCACCGTCGATGGTCTGAACTACTCCCGTTACGAGAAGCAGATGCCTGCGCTTGCCGAGTTCGCCAGCAAGAACGTGACGTTCACCCAGCATATGAGCTCCGGCAACACCGCCGATGCGGGCATTTTTGGCCTGTTCTATGGCATTTCAGCCGCCTACATGGACGGCGTGCTTTCTGCGCGCATTCCTGCAGCGCTGATCACCGGGCTCAATCAGCAGGGATATCAGTTAGGGTTGTTCTCCTCAGACGGCTTTAACAGCGCGCTGTACCGCCAGGCGCTGCTGTCTGATTTCTCCCTGCCAGCCGCAGAAAGCCAGTCGGACGAGCAGACCGCCAGTCAGTGGATTAACTGGCTGCAGCGTTATGCGCAGGAAGATAACCGCTGGTTCTCCTGGGTTGCCTTTAATGGCACCACGCTCGATGACAGCAATCAGAAAGGCTTTGCGCGCCGCTACAGCCGTGCAGCAGGCAATGTTGATGACCAGATTAGCCGCGTGCTTGATGCCTTACGCGAATCCGGCAAGCTCGAAAACACCGTGGTGATCGTGACGGCAGCCCACGGCGTACCGCTGGGCGACGAAGCGAAGAGTATGAGCTGGTCGCGGCCGAATCTGCATGTTCCGCTGGTGATCCACTGGCCGGGCACCCCCGCTCAGCGCATTAACATGCTCACCGAACATAAAGATGTGATGACCACGCTGATGCAACGACTGCTGCACGTCAGTACACCGGCAAATGAATATTCACAGGGGCAGGATCTCTTCAGCGCCACGCGTCGCCACAACTGGGTCACGGCAGCGGGCAATGATACGCTGGCGGTCACCACGCCAATGCTGACGCTGGTATTGAACAATAACGGAAACTACCAGACGTATAATCTGCAGGGTGAACGGCTGAAAGACCAGAAACCGCAGTTGAATCTGCTGCTACAGGTTCTGACGGATGAGAAACGGTTTATCGCTAACTGATTAATTATAAACCAGTTAGCCTCAGATTCCCTTGCATTCAAAACGGAATCGAGTAGTATTCATTTCATGCGTCGGCACGTAGCGCAGCCTGGTAGCGCACCGTCATGGGGTGTCGGGGGTCGGAGGTTCAAATCCTCTCGTGCCGACCAAAACTATTTAAAAACCAGCCATATGGCTGGTTTTTTTGTGCACAAAAAAAGCCAACCCGCAGGCTGGCTTTTGAGATCGCAAGTGAACGCTTAGTGCTTGTCGCGCCCGCCAAGGAAGAAAATACCCAGCGGAATGGCAAGCAGGACGGTGAACACCAGGCTGTAAACGAAGATCATCGCCGACTGCAGGACATACATGCTGGTCGTCCACGCAGAGAGTGGAATGTTGTACTGTTCGATGACGCCGACAATGGTTGCCCGGCCCACGCACGCGGCCGCAATCATAAACACAACCAGCAGCGCCAGGAGGAACTTACGGCCTTCAGGTGTTTTCAGTTTTGCACGAATCATCTCTCTTCCCTTTACAGATGAATAACATTATTTATGCCTTAAAATAACACGATCTGCCGCCAGACTCCACCGAAGTACAAACCACCACAAAAATGGCACTGAATTAGCTCATTACACTGCTTTTATTGAAAATGTAAGTAAATCACGCTAATCATACATGGGCGTTATGCTAATCTCTTCAGGATGGTTTTGACATAAAGGAATGACTGTGAAAAACGCACCTAAATTTGCCCTTGCCCTGATCGCCGCCGCGTGCGTCAGCACCAGCGCCTTCGCAACTGAAAGCCAGAAGGTACAACCTCTGGAAAAAATCGCGCCTTATCCGCAAGCGGAAAAAGGCATGAAGCGTCAGGTGATCCAGTTACCGGCTCAGCAAAATGAAGCGAATTTCAAAGTGGAACTGTTGATCGGCCAGACGCTGGAAGTGGATTGCAACCAGCATCGTCTCGGCGGACAGCTGGAAAGCAAAACGCTGGAAGGCTGGGGCTACGACTACTTTATCTTTGATAAAGTGACGTCACCGGTTTCCACCATGATGGCCTGCCCGGATGGCAAGAAAGAGAAGAAATTCGTGACCGCGTATCTGGGTGATAACAGCCTGTTACGCTACAACAGCAAGCTGCCAATCGTGGTGTATACGCCGGAAAACGTGGAAGTGAAATATCGCGTGTGGAAGGCGGATGAAAACATCGGACAAGCGGTAGTACGTTAAGAATAAGTCGGGTGGCGGCTTCGCCTTACCCGACCCGGAATGGGTGTGCTCTGGTGCCCTCACCCCAACCCTCTCCCACCGGGAGAGGGAGAAAACACTAAAAACGGTAACGGATGTTACCGTTTTGCTTTTACCTTACAGCGCGATATCCGCCACCGGTTTGTTTTCTGCCTGCGGCTTCAGCTCCGCTTTTGGTGCAGCATCAGCAGCCTGCGGCTTAACGTATTGCAGCTGCAGCACGCGGCTGGTGTATTCCAGCTCCTGCTCCGTCGCGTCCACGTTACCGTTCAGCTTCGTACCGTAGGATGGAATAATCGTTTTCAGCTTCGCCTGCCATTCCGGCGTGGCGACTTTATCTTTAAACACTTTTTCCATCAGGTGCAGCATGATAGGTGCAGCGGTAGAGGCGCCAGGGGAAGCCCCCAGCAGGGCGGCAATAGTGCCGTCTTTATCGCTTACCACTTCGGTACCCAGACGCAGCACACCGCCCTCTTTCGGATCGCGTTTGATGATCTGTACGCGCTGACCCGCCTGCCACAGACGCCAGTCTTCTTTCTTCGCCTGCGGATAGTACTCTTTCAGCGCCTCGAAGCGTTCTTCATCAGAAAGCATCACCTGGCTAATCAGGTATTTCACCAGATCGAAGTTATCCAGACCGACATCCATCATTGGCTTCACGTTTGAGGTGGTGGTTGCGCTCAGCAGATCCCACAACGAGCCGTTTTTCAGGAACTTAGTGGAGAAGGTTGCAAACGGCCCGAACAGCACCACACGCTTACCATCAAGCATACGGGTATCGATGTGTGGAACGGACATTGGCGGCGCCCCCACGGAGGCCTGACCATACACTTTTGCCAGATGACGGTTCACCACTTCCGGGTTTTCCGACACCAGGAACTGACCGCCCACCGGGAAGCCCGCGTAGTCGTCCGCTTCCGGAATACCGGACTCCTGCAGCAGTTTCAGCGCCGCACCGCCCGCACCAATAAAGACAAACTTTGCCTTGATAACGTGCTCGGCTTCGTTGTTTTTCAGATCGGCAACGGTCACGCTCCAGCTGTTGTCAGCGTTGCGCTTAAAGCCACGCACTTCGGTGCTGAGCTGCAGATTGAAGTTCTCTTTTTTCTTCAGAGAAGCCACCAGCTGACGGGTGATTTCGCCATAGTTGACGTCAGTACCAATCTCAGTACGGGTTGCCGCCACCTTCTGGTTCGGGTCACGACCTTCCATCACCAGCGGTGCCCACTCTTTGATCTGCGCGTGATCTTCAGAATATTTCATGCCGCGGAACAGCGTGCTCTGCTGCAGCGCCGCGTAGCGCGCGCGCAGGAAGTTCACGTTCTGCTCGCCCCACACAAAGCTCATGTGCGGCACGGTGTTGATGAAGGAGTGCGGATCGTGCAACACGCCGCTGTTCACCTGGTGAGACCAGAACTGGCGAGAAATCTGGAATGCTTCGTTGATCTCTACCGCCTTCTCGATACTAATGGAACCGTCCTTTTTCTGCGGCGTATAGTTCAGTTCCATGAGTGCCGAATGTCCGGTACCGGCGTTATTCCAGCCGTTTGAGCTTTCCTGCGCCACGCCATCGAGGCGCTCGACCATGGTCATTGACCAGTCCGGCTGAAGCTCTTGCAGATAGGTTCCCAGCGTGGCGCTCATGATGCCGCCGCCAATTAAAAGGACGTCCGTTTCCTGCTCTTTTGGTGCGTCAGCTTTCGCCGCCATGGAGACGGTGTTCAGCCCCACGGCCAGAGAAAAGAGCATGGCAGTCATTTTTTTCATAATTTTGCCTTAGTTGAGTAGTGCTTGAAGCGTGGAAATTGCAGGTGAAAAAAGCTGCGGGGGGAACGGTAGCAACTTTTAAATATTGTTTAAAGGTTACGAAATTATTGTAATTGTGAAATTTAATGATGGATTGTTTGTGTGGGATTGCCGGATGAAACTGGCAAGGCGCGTTATTTCTGGTTACTATGCTGCACTTTGTGATCGCGCGCACGGAAGCCCGCCCTAATCTGCGAATTGTTATGTCATTACCCCATGCTTCTCTTTCCCGTGAAGACCAGGTCGCCACGGTGCTGCGTTCCCCTCAACTGCTGCTACGCGAAACGCTGGCAGGCGTAATCACCGCTCTGGCCCTCATTCCTGAGGTGATCTCCTTTTCCGTGGTCGCAGGCGTTGACCCAAAGGTCAGCCTGATTGCCTCTGTGGTGCTGTGTCTGACCCTTTCAGCGTTCGGCGGTCGTCGTGCGATGGTCACAGCAGCTGCGGGCTCCGTCGCGCTGGTGATTGGCCCGATGGTGCATCAGCACGGCGTGCAGTACATCCTGCCGGCGGTCCTGATGGCGGGGATAATCCAGATTCTGTTCGGCGTGCTCGGAATGGCGCGCCTGATGCGCTTTATTCCCCAGTCGGTGATGACCGGCTTCGTAAATGCGCTGGGATTGTTAATTTTCTTCGCGCAGGTTCCCCATTTCTGGAGCCGCAGCCCGCTGATTGTGGGTCTGTTCGTGCTGACGCTGCTGATTGTGCTGTGGGTGCCGCGTTTTGTTAAAAGCATCCCGTCACCGCTTATTGCGATTGTACTGCTCACCCTGTTCACCGTGACCAGCGGACAGGTTCTCCCGACTGTGGGGGATGAAGGTTCTATGAGCAGTGGTTTGCCAGGGATGACGCATCTGCTCGTCCCGCTGAATATGGAAACGCTCAGCATCATCTGGCCATGCGCGCTGAGTATCGCTTTTGTCGGCCTGCTGGAATCACTGCTGACGGCAAAACTGGTGGATGAACTGACCGCGACGACGTCCAGCAAACGCCGTGAAAGTATCGGCCTCGGCGCAGGGAATATTCTTGCCGGGTTGTACGGCGGTATCGCGGGCTGTGCCATGATCGGACAAACCATCGTCAACGTGGAGATGGGCAAAGGTCGCAGTCGCGTCTCAACTTTTGCAGCGGGCATGGTGCTGCTGGTGCTGGTCACCGCCCTCAGTGAGGTGATGGCAAAAATCCCGATGGCCGTTCTGGCCGGGATCATGGCGATTGTTGCCATCAAAACGTTTAACTGGCACAGCCTTCAGCCTGCCACGTTAAAAAGTGCGCCCATTGCCGAAACGGTTGTGATGCTGATTACCGTTGCAGCAACGGTTTCAACCGGTAACCTGGCCATTGGCGTACTGGGCGGGATTATTGTGATGGCCCTGCTTCCCGCCCGGCTCAAGCGTCGGCTTAAAGAAGAAAAATCGTTGCAAGCCCAAGAAAAATAAAGAAACCGCCGGTATCGGTGATGGCGGTAATCATCACGCTCGACCCCACCGCGGGGTCGCGCCCCAGTTTGGTCATCGTCAGGGGGATAATGACCCCCATCATGGAGGCCACCAGCAGATTCAGCACCATCGCCAGCATCATCACCCCGCCTAACGCCATATCATCGTACAGCCACCAGGTAATGCCGCCCATAATGCCGCCCCACACCAGGCCGTTAATCAGCGCCACCCCCATCTCCCTGAAGATCAGGAAGGCGAAGTTACCCGGCTGAATGTTCTCCAGCGCCAGCGCGCGGACGATCATGGTAATGGTCTGGTTGCCGGTGTTGCCGCCAATGCCGGCCACAATCGGCATCAGCGAGGCCAGCGCGACCAATTGTGAAATGGTGTGTTCAAAGCCGTCGATCACCCGGGAGGCGATAAATGCAGTGCAGAGGTTAATGGCGAGCCATGCCCAGCGGGTTTTCACTGCCTTGCCGACGGAGGCGTGGACGTCATCTTCGGCGCTGATCCCGCCGAGCGCACGTAAATCGTTATCGGTCTCTTCGTAAACCACGTCAACGATCTCATCGATGGTCAGACGCCCCATCAGTTTACCCACAGAATCTACGACCGCCGCGCTCACAAGGTCGTCACGTTCGAAGGTACGGGCCGCTTTTTCCGCGTCGTCTTCCGGGGAGAAGACCATCGGCTCGGTTTCCATCACCTCACTCACCCGCCGCTGGGTGCTGTTGAGCAGGATCGTTTTAAGCTCCAGCTCGCCAAGCAGGGTTTTATCCCGGGAGGTGACGAACAGTTTATCGGTGTTGTCCGGCATGCTGCCCAGGCGACGCAGATAGCGCTGCACCGTACCGAGAGTCACATCCGGGCGCACCATGATGACGCCAAACTCCATAATGGCGCCCACGCTGTGTTTGTCATAGTGCATCACCTGACGCACGCGTGCCCGCTCTTCCGCAGGCAGCGAAGCCAGCAGTCGCCCGGTCAGGTTTCGCGGCAGGTGCTGAACGAGGTAAATCTGCTCGTCAATGTCCAGCGTCTGCAGGGCATCGAGGATATCCCGGTCGCTCATCTCATCAATGAGATCGTCCCAGACGTTTTCAGAGGCTTCCAGCAACACCTGCCCGCGCTCGTGATCCTGCACCAGCCGCCACAGGGCGTGACGCTCTTCCGAGGGGAGGGCTTCCAGGGTATCCGCCAGATCCGGCGGAGGTAAATGAGCAACCAGCGCACCTACCTCAGCAATATCGTCGGCCAGCGTGCCGACATCATATTGCTCAGCCAGGGTCAGTTTGCCCAGTAACGCAGAGGTGACCGCTTTATCCGTCGTGAGGAGCCAGATGAGACGCGCACGTTCCTGGTCGCGCTGCCTGGCACTGTTTTTCTTTAAAACCGACATTAATCATAAATCCATGAAATAAGTTGGCTTTAAGCATAGCGCGGAGATATGTAAATAAGAATAAACAACGGGGCGGGATGGAGAAAAAATCGGCATAACATGCACGATTTATCCCCTCTCCCCGTGGGAGAGGGTTAGAGTGAAGGCTTCAGGCCGTGCGCGCCACCGCATCGCGAGACGCCGCATCGCGCTCTTCACCGGTCAGCTCGCTCAGCTTGCCGTCACGCATCTCCAGCAGCCGGTCGGCGTGAATGAAGTAGTGATCGTCATGGCTGATGGCAAAGATGGTTTTGCCCATCGCCTGCATCAGCGGCAGCAGCACCTGGTAGAACTCGCGGCGGAAATGCGGGTCCTGATCCGCTGCCCATTCGTCCAGCAGAATGATGTCGCGCTCTTCCGCCAGGGCCAGCAGCAGCGCCACGCGCTTTTTCTGGCCTTTCGAGAGCTTCAGGTTGAGGATCTTGCCGTCCTGCAGCTCAAGCTTGTGCGACATCTGCAGATGCGCCAGCCACTTCTCCACCAGCGCCGGGTTAGCCTGTTGCCCTTCCGGCCCCAGCAGCTGATCGAAGAGCCAGACATCGGTGAATACCGCCGAGAACAGCTTGCGATAATCCTCAGGCTTCTCTGCGTTGAGCGCGCGGCCATCCAGCAGAATGTCACCCGATTGCGGCTGATATAACCCCGTCAGCAACATCGCCAGCGTCGATTTCCCGCTGCCGTTACCGCCAATGAGAAACAGCAGTTCGCCGCGATGAATCGTCAGATTGACCGGCCCCACGGAAAAGGCGTTGTCCTGGTAGAGGAATGTGACGTTACGCAGTTCCAGCGTTTGCCAGTTCGGGAAGGCCTGAGGGCGCGGGAACTCGGCTTTGAACGGCGCAAGGTCGAACTTTTTGAGCTTATTAAACGCCACCTGCGCGCTCAGCAAGGTGGGCAATGCGCCGACGGCAGAGAGCAGCGGTGTGCGCAAAAACAGCAGCGTCAGGGAGTAAGTTGCCGCTACATTGGTATCGGCCCAGCCCAGGCTGTTGGCCATCCAGAAGACCAGGCCAATCGCGCCCAGCATCATAATGTTCGACCAGTTAACCGCGCTCAGGTGGAAGGTATCGGCACGGATAATATGGTGCCGGTATTCACGCGCGTCCGGGATGTAGAGGTTGTTGAAGATATGCTCGGCACGCTCGCGGTTAAGGGTCAGCTCTTTACGCCCTTCCAGTACCGTCTGGTAATCGTTATAGAGTTTGTCCTCGGTTTCACGCAGTACCGCCATGTGTTTGTAGACGCGGGAAACCAGCAGGAAACCACCCCAGATGGTGATAGTAATCCACAGTGCCGTAACGGCCAGCATCTTGCTGGAGAGCCAGGCGAGATAGGCCGCCGAGCCAACGGTCAGGATAATGCCCTGTACCAGCTCCGGCAGACGGACAAACGCAATGGTGATGGCGCGCACGTCGCTGGTCAGTCCCGCCAGCAAAGAGGCACTGCCGAGCTGCTCGACGCGCTCCACCTGGGTATCCAGGATACGCTTGATAAACTCGCTGCGCAGGCGGAAGACGAAATGATGCCCGAGGGCCGTCAGCGCCAGCTGGGAACCCAGCGTGACCGCCATCAGCAGCAATAATAGCCCCAGGAATTCCGGCAGAACGGACAGCGAGGTGTCGACCATTTCGATCAAACGCACGTTGATGAAGGCGATAAGACCAATACCTAATGCGGCGCTGGCAAGGCTTAGCGCCATTACCGCAATAAAGGGCCAGCGATACTGACGCCAGACAAGAAGAAGTAGTTGCATGCAGGCAATCCGGACAATAAAAATCAGCCAGCAGTGTAAACTGCCCTGCGTTTACATCAAGAATAATTCTTATTTTTGTTTGCCTGGCGCGGTCTGGCGGAAAGTCAGGTTAAAGCGGAACTCGCCCGTCTGCGGATGGACGCCAGGCTTCAGTGGCTGAATGCCGTGGTAATAGAGCCGCGACTCCCTGCCCCACACCACCACATCCCCATGCTCCAGCATCAGACGCTGGAGAGGATCGTTGCGGCGTAATCCGCCGAACTGGAATATGGCGGGCAGACCCAGGGATACCGAGACGATCGGCGCACGCAGATCGGGTTCATCTTTATCCTGATGCAGCGAGAGTTTCGCCCCAACGCCATAGCGGTTGATAAGACAGGCATCCGGTTGAAAATCGGGATAGGTGGCCTCGACGGCGGCATCATGGCAGAGCGCCTGAAAAACCGCAGGCATGGGCGGCCAGGGCTTGCCGGTGACGGGATCGTCCGGGGCATAGAGATAGCCCCGTTCGTTGGTTGCCCATCCTGCCGTACCGCAGTTAGTCATCGCCACCGACATGGTGTAGCCGCCAGGCGTCACCATATGTCGGAATGGCGAAACGGCCGCGACGTCATGGATCCCGGCCAGCAGCGCCGAGGCCCGGGAGAGTGCAAACCGGCGCAGGATCACTGCACCAGGCGCTAGCGGCTCCTGCCAGGGTTCTGCATCCGCAAAGAGATCGAGCATTATCCCTCCTGATTCCTGGACTCACGTTTCAATAATAGCGCCTTTCGTTCCGTCCCCCAGCGATAGCCCGAAAGCGCTCCGTCCTGGCGTACAACACGATGACAAGGGATGACGATCGCCAGTTTATTTGCGGCACACGCTGCGGCCACCGCACGTACCGCGCCAGGTTTGCCAATCGCCTGCGCCACCTGCTGGTAGCTTGCTGTTTCACCGCAGGGAATATTGCGCAGGGCCTGCCAGACCTGCTGCTGGAAAGCGGTTCCGCGAATATCCAGCGGCAGAGCCAGCGGCACGCCACGGTTATCGATGGTATGGATAACCTGAGCAATACGTCGGGCAAATTCGCCTTCCAGCGGCGCGCGCTCCGCGTCCGGAAACAACGACAAAATCTCCTGGGTGACTTTGGCATCATCATCGCCCAGCAATATTGCGCAGATCCCCCGCTCGCTTTCACCCACCAGACAGCGGCCTAAGGCACACTCGCTGATGGCATAGCGCACTGCGACATCCCCTTTACGGTACTGCTTTGCCGTCATGCCCAGCGCGTCGTTGGCTTTACGATAGTAGCTGCTGCTGTCCGGAAACCCTGCCGCCAGCACGGCATCGGTTATTTTATCCCCGTGGGCGAGCGCATCGCGCAGGCGCTGCCCTCGCGCTGCCTGCTGCCAGGCTTTTGGCGTCATCCCGGTTACGGATTTAAACAGGCGGTGAAAATGGAAAGGACTCATGGCAACCTGCTGCGCCAGCATTTCCAGCGTTAACGCGGGATCCTGCTCCAGCAGGCGGCAGGCGCGCTCCACTTTTGCCAGCTTCTCTTCCTGCGGGTCGCGTTTGTCCGGTCGGCAACGCTTGCACGGCCGAAACCCTGCCTGAACAGCATGGTGCACATCGGGGTAAAAGTGGACATTTTTACGCAGCGCGTGTCGGGCGCGGCAGGACGGACGACATACGATCCCTGTCGTCTGGACGGCAAAGACAAATTGTTCGTCAGCACGCGGATCGCGGGTCAGCACAGCCTGCCAGCGATCCTCATCGGTCATATAGGTCGGGTTTTTCATCATCGGCTCCTCTTACAAGCATACCTACAGCTTGCCTGAGCGCCAGCAATCAAAAACCCGCAACCTTGCTTTTTAATTCTTTTCGCTCACCAGGAAGCTGTCGAACTGCGGTGAACTCCAGGTCTTAAAGCCGTCGGCCTCTTTGGTGATCATATACACCGCCAGCCCTTGCTGGCGAACCACCTCTTTGGCTTTCTCAGTACCGAGCACCATTAACCCGGTATCCCAGGCATCGGCTTCCAGCGCCGTCGGGGCAATCACCGTAACCGAGACCAGATTATGCGTAATGGGTCGCCCGGTCTGGGGGTCAATGACATGCGAGATCCGCTTCCCGTCGAGCTCGTAATAGTTACGGTAGCTGCCGGAGGTGCTGATGCCATGGCCGTTAATATCGACAATCGCCTGCACCGCATTTTGCTGGTCGGTCGGTTTTTGAATCGCCACACGCCACGGTTTGCCGCTGGCGTTCATCCCCCGGCTGACCAATGCGCCACCCACGGAGACCAGATAACGCGGGATGCCTTCCTGAGCCATCAGTGCGGCCAGATGATCCGCCGCATAACCTTCCCCGACTGTCGACAGGTCAACAAACAGATCGGGGATGTCTTTTTGCAGATACTGCTGCCCGTACTGGTTGATCACCGTCAGGTGCTGAAGCCCTGTCCGGGCGCGGGCGTCGTCAATGGCCGCCTGATCGGGGGTGGTCACCGGCTGCTTATTTGGGCCGAATCCCCAGAGGTTAACTAACGGCCCCACGGTCACGTCCATCGCACCGTGGGTTTTATAGCCCACGCGCATCGATTCGGTCACGATATCGGCCATCTCCTCGCTCACCGGCCACAGGGACGTGCTGGTAGAGAGGTTAAAGCGCATCAGCGCCGAGTCGTTTTTGTAGGTGGATAGCAGCTGATCGTCGGCATCCAGCTGAGACTGAATTTTGCCGCGAAGTTCTTCTGCGCGTGCTTTATCAAGGTTCATTACGCTGACGCGCCAGAATGTCCCCATCGTTTTGCCTTCCAGCACCGTCGCCGCTGGCGCGTCGGTGTGTGCCACAGGCGTGGAAGAGTCACATGCGGTCAGGAAAAAAAAGGTTGCCAGGACGCTGGCGCGTAAAAAAGTCATGTCCATTCATTATTATCCTCATGCCAGGGCGGCAAGAGTACACCAAAACGCGGGAATTGAAAGGCCTTAAAAAAGGCAATAAAAAGGGGCCAGCCGGCCCCTTTGTTACACTGAAAAGCGATTAGAACTGGTAAACCAGGCCCAGTGCTACGATATCGTCAGTGCTGATACCTGCGTTACGGGTGAACTCTTTGTCATCCAGCAGGTTGATTTTGTAGTCCACGTAGGTAGACATGTTTTTGTTGAAGTAGTAAGTCGCACCCACATCAACATATTTCAGCAGATCCTGATCGCCGTAACCTTCAATGTCCTTACCTTTGGACTGCAGGTATGCCACGGAAGGACGCAGGCCGAAGTCGAACTGGTACTGAGCAACCACTTCGAAGTTCTGCGCTTTGTTGGCCCAGCCTTGATCACCGATGCGAGTTGCGTTATAGGTCTGAGTATACTGAGCAGCCAGGTAGATGTTGTTAGCGTCGTATTTCAGACCGCCGGTGTAGGTTTCAGCGCGATCGCCGTTACCTAAGCCGTAGTCATTCTGAGAGTTGGTACGTTTAGAGCTGCTGATGGCAGTACCGATACCGAAGCCTTCGCCCAGGTTATAAGTGATAGAACCGCCAACGCCGTCACCGTTCTGACGCAGTTCATTACGACCATTGTTAGTCTGGTCTTCACCACTCACGCTACCGTTTTTACCCTGATACTGAACAGCGAAGTTCAGGCCATCAACCAGGCCGAAGAAATCGCTGTTACGGTAGGTCGCGAAGCCGTTACCACGCTGCTGCATGAAGTTGTCAGAACCGTAGGTGTCGCCGCCAAATTCTGGCAGAACGTCGGTCCAGGAAGTCACATCGTAAACAACACCGTAGTTACGACCGTAGTCGAAAGAGCCCGCGTCACCAAATTTCAGACCGGCGAACGCCACACGAGTCCAGGAGTTGTTTTCGTTCTCACCAGAGTTACCCTGAATCTGGTATTCCCACTGGCCGTAACCGGTCAGTTGATCGTTAACCTGAGTTTCGCCTTTGAAGCCAAGACGCATGTAGGTCTGGTCGCCATCCTGACTGTCGTCATCAGAGAAATAGTGCAGACCATCGACTTTGCCATACAGATCTAATTTGTTGCCGTCTTTGTTGTAAATTTCAGCCGCATTTGCTGCGCCTGCTACCAGCAGTGCTGGTACCAGGAGGGACAGTACTTTAACTTTCATTTTATTAACCCTCTGTTATATGCCTTATTATTACCACTGCTTACCGGTTAACCCTCTTAACCAGTCGGCAATTTCATTCTCCTCAAAATTACAGAATAATCCAACAGGAATATGATACGAAAACTTTGAAAATGTTTCATTTCACTATCAAGATGTTTCAATTTGTAAACATCAAGGAACTTTTACAAAGCACAAAGCGCTTAAGAAATTAGCACTAATAATCAAACGAAAATATACGCCCATAAAAATCATGCAGTTACAATAGAAAAATTTACAGCACTGAATGACAAAACAAGATCGTGCGTAATCACTAAAATAACTCTCGCTATCATCATTAACTTTATTTATTACCGTCATTCAGCTTTGAATGTCTGTTTATCCCTAATTCAACCGAATGCTTCGCATTCGGTTTTTTTTTACCTTTCTTTACGTAATTATTCTTTTTTTTGTGCTACCGCACAGAAATCATAACGACTATTAACTAAATTCGCCTGAAACCCCTTCCGCATAAAACGCAACGCAACAAAACATAATTTCTTGTTTATTCGTGCTATTCTCTGTCCGATATCGAGCGTAATCTGTACATTCACCTCGGGTATGTACACATTTAATACAGACCATTCAGTAGTACTCACAGAGGAAAAAGTCGCGTGTTCAAAGGCTATGAGGCTGGAAATTCAGTTATTACCCTTTATACTGCCCTATCGCCATAAAGCACGGCCATTACGGGTTAAACATATCAATGAGTCAGACTGAAACTACCGCCCCGAGCAAATTCTCCCTTCTCCCCGGGAGCATCACCCGTTTCTTTCTTCTTTTGATCGTTGTGCTGTTGGTCACGATGGGGGTTATGGTTCAGAGCGCGGTGAACGCCTGGCTGAAGGATAAGAGCTATCAGGTCGTTGATATCACGCATGCCGTGCACAAGCGCATTGACACCTGGCGCTACGCCACCTGGCAGATTTACGACAATATCGCGGCCGCCCCGGCGACGTCCTCAGGCGAAGGGCTGCAGGAAACGCGACTGAAGCAGGACGTTTACTACCTGGAAAAGCCGCAGCGCAAAACGGAAGCGCTTATTTTCGGCTCGCACGACAGCGCGACGCTTGAGATGACGCAGCGCATTTCAACCTATCTCGATACCCTCTGGGGTGCCGAGACGGTGCCATGGTCGATGTACTATCTGAACGGTCAGGATAACAGCATGATCCTGATCTCAACCCTGCCGCTTAAAGATCTCTCCTCGGGTTTTAAAGAGACGACCGTGGGCAGCATTGTCGATTCCCGCCGGGCAGAAATGCTGCAGCAGGCGAACGCCCTTGATGAACGCGAAAGTTTCTCTTCCCTGCGCCGTCTGGCCTGGCAAAATGGCCATTACTTTACCCTTCGCACCACCTTTAACCAGCCAGGACATCTGGCGACGGTTGTGGCGTTCGATCTGCCGATTAACGATCTGATCCCGCCGGATATGCCGCTCGACAGCTTCCGCCTGGAGCCGGACAGCAGTACCCAGAACATGCGTGCTGCCTCGGATAAAGAGGCCGCAGAAAGCGTTTCTATCTCCTTTAACGGCTCGAAGATTGAAATTGCCTCTTCGCTGAACTCAACCGGTATGCGCCTGGTGTGGCAGGTGCCGTTTGGCACATTGCTGCTCGACACCCTGCAAAATATCCTGTTACCGCTGCTACTGAATATTGGGCTACTGGCGCTGGCGCTGTTTGGCTACAGTACGTTCCGTTTCCAGCCCGGGCGTCAGAGCGATGCCTCAACGGTCCCGGCCGGAACCAGTAATGAATTGCGCGTATTACGTGCCCTGAATGAAGAAATCATCTCAGTACTGCCGCTGGGTGTGCTGGTTCACGACCAGGAAGCCAACCGCACGGTGATGAGCAATAAAATTGCCGACCATCTGCTGCCGCATCTTAACCTGCAGAACATCACCACCATGGCGGATCAACATCAGGGGGTGATTCAGGCCACCGTCAATAATGAACTGTACGAGATCCGTCAGTTCCGCAGCCAGGTCGCCTCCCGCACGCAGATCTTCATTATTCGCGATCAGGATCGCGAAGTGCTGGTGAACAAAAAACTGAAGCAGGCGCAAAGACTGTATGAGAAAAATCAGCAGGGTCGCGCCGCGTTTATGCAAAATATTGGTGATGCCTTCAAACAGCCATTAAGAACGCTGGCGACGCAGGCGGCGGCGTTGAGCACGCCTGAAAGCCAACAGCTGGCAAGCCAGGCGGATTCGCTGGTGCGGATGGTGGATGAGATCCAGCTCGCGAACATGCTTGAGAACGACTTCTGGAAAGGCACGCCGACCCTCTTCTCGATTCAGGATCTGATTGACGAAGTGGTGCCGGAAGTTCTGCCGGTGATTAAGCGCAAAGGTCTGCAGCTGCTGATCAACAACCATCTGCCGGCCAACGACGAACGTCACGGCGATCGTGAGGCGCTGCGTAGAATTCTGCTGATGATTATTCAGTACGCCGTCACCACCACGCAAATTGGCAAAATCACGCTTGAGGTCAATACCGACGAGTCCGCGGAGGATCGTCTGACGTTCCGTATCCTCGATACCGGTGAAGGCGTTACAACCAGTGAGATTGATAATCTGCACTTCCCGTTCCTGAACGATACCCAAAGCGATCGCTACGGTAAGGCTAATGCTCTGACCTTCTGGCTGTGCGATCAGCTGGCGCGCAAGCTTGGCGGCCATCTGAACATTAAAGCCCGTGAATCGCTTGGCACCCGTTATTCGCTGCACGTAAAAATGGCCGCCAATCCTCAGGAAGAAGATGAAGAACGCCTGCTGGACGATGTGGTTGTGATGGTGGATGTGACTTCGAACGAGATCCGCAATATCGTGGTACGCCTGCTGGAAAACTGGGGTGCGGCCTGCATCACGCCGGATGAAAGACTCTCAAGTCAAGAATTTGATCTGTTTTTAACTGATAATCCGTCTAATCTTACTGCCTCCGGCTTGCTTTTAAGCGATGATGAGCCAGGCGTGCGAAAAATCGGCCCAGGCCAGCTGCGCGTCAACTTTAATATAAGCAATGCGATGCAGGAAGCTGTACTACAACTAATAGAAGAGCAACTGGCGCAGGAAGAGATAGCGGAATCCCCGTTAGGCGGCAATGAAAATGCCGAGCTTCACGCCAGCGGATATTATTCACTCTTTGTTGATACAGTACCAGATGATGTTAAGCGGTTGTATACTGAGTCCGCTGCGAATGATTTTGCAGCGCTGGCGCAGACAGCACACCGGCTTAAAGGGGTGTTTGCCATGCTTAATCTGGTTCCCGGCAAGCAGTTATGTGAAACGCTGGAACATCTAATTCGTGAGAAAGATGCCTCTGGCATTGAAAAATACATCAGCGACATTGACGCCTACGTCAAAAGCTTGCTGTAGCAAGGTAGCCTAATACATGAACAATATGAACGTAATTATTGCCGATGACCATCCGATTGTACTGTTCGGTATTCGCAAATCACTTGAACAGATCGAGTGGGTGAATGTAGTCGGTGAATTTGAAGACTCTACAGCACTGATCAATAACCTCCCAAAACTTGATGCACACGTGCTCATTACCGATCTCTCCATGCCTGGAGACAAATACGGTGATGGGATCACGCTCATCAAATATATTAAACGTCACTTCCCGGACATCTCGATCATTGTTCTGACCATGAATAACAACCCGGCGATTCTGAGCGCCGTGCTGGATCTGGATATCGAAGGGATTGTACTGAAACAGGGCGCACCAACTGACCTGCCTAAAGCGCTGGCTGCGCTGCAGAAAGGCAAAAAGTTCACCCCTGAGAGCGTCTCTCGTCTGCTGGAAAAAATCAGTGCAGGTGGCTACGGTGACAAACGCCTGTCGCCAAAAGAGAGCGAAGTTCTGCGTCTTTTCGCTGAAGGTTTCCTCGTGACCGAGATTGCCAAGAAGCTGAACCGCAGTATTAAAACCATCAGTAGCCAGAAGAAATCAGCCATGATGAAACTGGGCGTGGACAACGATATCGCGCTGCTGAACTATCTCTCCTCCGTGACGCTGAGCGCGACGGATAAGGATTGATCCAGAACGGGTGTGCGTTCTGATGCCCTCACCCCGTCCCTCTCCCACGGGGAGAGGGTGAAAAGTAAAAGGCCCTTACGGGCCTTTTTTATGTCCGCGTTTTTCTCACGCGATCCGCATAAATCGACAATGTCTGCTTCAGTACGTCCAGCGTAACCGGTTTCGACAGACAGCTGTCCATTCCTGACTCCAGGCAGCGCTGTTTTTCTTCCGCCAGCGCATTCGCCGTGACGCCTACCACCGGCAACGTCAGACCAAGCTGGCGGATACGCTGCGTCAGACGATAGCCGTCCATATTGGGCATATTCACGTCGCTGAGAACGATATCAATATGGTTTTTACTGAGCACATTCAGCGCATCCACGCCGTCATTAGCGGTCTTACATTGATAACCCAGCGAGCCCAGCTGGTCAGCCAGCAGGCGACGGTTAATCGGATGGTCATCCACGACCAGAATCATCATATCGTCGTTCACCGACGCCAGCGATTCCGGTGACGGCAGGGTCGCCGCGCCATCGTTCTCTTCGAGCTGCACGCTGTAGATGCGCGCCAGCAGCCCCAACAGCTCATGTGGCGTCGCCACACTGTGAACCCACTCGCCCGGCGCACGCTCAACCGGAATACCGATGTGGCGACGACAAAACATCACCACGCCCCTTCCCTGCCACGGTTGCGCCAGCGTGTCATCGGTGATCAGCACATCGTCCACGTCCGGCGTCTGGCCTTCATAACGGGAAACGCGCACGCCGCTGTGGTTCAGCAGTGCCGTCAGATAATCATTCAGCGAGGCGTTGTGCACCGCCAGCCAGCAGCGCTTATCGCTCAGGCCGTCAACCGTCGTTTTCGCCGGATACTGCGCAGAATAGAGCGGAATACGAATGGTGAACTGGCTACCCATACCGGGTTCGGTATCCACCGAGATATCGCCGTCCATCATGCTGACGAGCTTCTCACAAATTGCCAGCCCCAGTCCGGTCCCCTGGAAGTTACGCTGCACGCCGGTACCAACCTGGAAGAACGGGTCAAACAGACGAACCACTTCCTTCGCCGGGATCCCAACACCGGTATCCCGCACGCGAATGCTCAGGTAGTCCCCTGCCCGGCACACATGCAACACGATACAGCCGATGTCGGTGAACTTGATGGCATTACTGAGCAGGTTCGAAATGACCTGCTGCAGACGCATAGGATCGCCATGCAGCGTCAGCGGTACGTCTGGCTCAATAAAGCAATAGAGACCCAGCTGTTTACGCACCACCAGCGGCAGATAGTTGGCGCTGATGTGGTTCATCACCTCGCGCGGAGAGAACTCGCGCGGTTCAATTTTCAACTGCTCGGACTCAATTTTCGAGAAGTCGAGAATGTCGCTGATGATTTTCAGCAGCAGGCTTGAGGAGTTATTCATCGCCGTCACCAGGCGATCAACGCCTTTCGGCAGCTCTTTGGTTTGCAGCAGATCGAGGTTGCCGATAATCCCGTACAGCGGTGTACGCAGTTCGTGACTGACGGTGGCAAGGAACATGGATTTCGACTGGCTGGCCTGCTCTGCCGCCTGGGCCATCTCCTGCAAAGACTCTTCCATCTTCACACGTGCTGAGACATCCACCAGCACGCAAATCGCCACGTTTTCATTGCGATAGCGCGAATGCACGAAGCTTATCTGTAAGTTGGTGTGGGTGCTGGTCAGCACGTCGACAAAATTCACCTGCTGACCACAGATAATTTGCGTCAGCCTTTGCCGGTCCTCGTGCGTCAGCATGTTCAGGTAGTTATGCGCCAGTTCATTACTGAGGATATTGGTGCCGTCCTGGGTGCGCAGGATACAGATCCCCACCGGTGCGGAGGCAACAATCTTACGGTTAAACTGCTCGTGTTCCTCCAGGCGCTGGGCATCGCTTTCAGCGGGGATAAAAATCTTCCGCTCATACATCCGCGCCAGGGTAAACAGCGCGCCACCGGCCAGCACGTTCAATAGGATGGCATTCATGATAAGAATACGGATCCGCTCAAGCACCATATCCACCGGCAGGGAATAGACGATACTCAGCGACGATGGCGGTAAGCTTTTCTTCAGCACCAGCTCACGGAATCCTGAGGTATAGCCAAACCACGAACGCTCCTGCATCCAGTGTGGATCGACGTTCAGGCGATTATCCGGCCCGGTGAGTGAAATCAGGGGATGGCCGTTCTCATCCAGAATGGTCACTCCCATCGGCAGGCTGCCCGGCGTGAAGAAGTTTTCCATGCGGATGGTCTGTTCAATGCCCAGCAGCGCCTGCAGGCGATTGCCCAGATAAACTGGCGTCAGCGCATAGAAATAGCCCACGCCCATGCGCGGCCCCTGGCTTATCCAGAAGATGTTATTCCCGCGCTCGTCCTGCGGCGCATTGCGGTATTTCAAAATGCGTTCATGCAGGCTTTTCAGCGCATCATCACGTTCGACGGGCACATCGCGCAGGCCAAAGTCGGCCATGCAGAGGTTTTCGCTGCCAATCAGGAACACGCGGTTCAGGTCATAGGCGGCGGAGAAGTTGTCGCGCCAGTAGCGCATAAACCAGGAGAGCGATTCCAGTGAACCGCGCCAGGTGTTGCTCATGGCGGAGCAGTCGGAATCCGGGAACAGCGGCTCGAAATCCGGTACTTCGGTTTTGTCATTACGCCCGCGGATGGCAAGAATACCGTTTTCCGCCGTCAGGCGATTTTCGGCAATGTACTTCAGCTCCTTCATCACGTCGGAGGTGCGCTGAATATAGCGCTGGGCCTGATCGGAACTTAGGTTAAATTCCTGACGGATCTCCGCTTCTTTCTGGTGCAGCGCGTTGACGATGTAAAACACCGAGGACAAGGCCACCAGTAACCAAAGCAAGAGCGCCAGCGCCCGAAACAGATAGCGAGAGACTTTCAGCGTGGTTCGAAAGGAGACGAGGTATTTCAAAGGGGCGAGGCTCCGCCGTCGGGGTCAAAAAGAATGTGGTTAAGGTAGCGGTAAACGCGGCTTGTCGCAACGTTGACTTGTCTGCATCTGTAAAAGAAAAGGGCCGGAATCCGGCCCTTTATGCGTCAGGAGACATTACTCGTCAGCATCATCCGCTGCATCATCGTCGGTGTCCACTTCCGGTGCGATATCATCATCACCTTCCGCGACGCTACCGTCGATGGAGTCGAGCTCTTCGTCGTCCACTGGCTCAGCAACACGTTGCAGACCCACCACGTTTTCATCTTCCGCCGTACGGATGAGGATAACGCCCTGGGTATTACGACCCACCACGCTAATCTCCGACACGCGGGTACGCACCAGCGTACCGGCATCGGTGATCATCATGATCTGGTCGGCATCGTCTACCTGCACCGCGCCCACAACGGAACCGTTGCGCTCGGTCACCTTGATAGAGATAACGCCCTGCGTGCCACGCGACTTGGTTGGGTATTCCCCTTCCGCGGTACGTTTACCGTAACCATTCTGCGTCACGGTCAGGATAGCCCCTTCTCCGCGCGGAATAATCAGAGAAACGACGCTGTCTTCGCCCGCCAGTTTGATACCGCGAACGCCCGTTGCGGTACGACCCATTGCGCGGACGGCGTCTTCTTTGAAGCGCACCACTTTACCGGCTGCGGAGAAGAGCATGACTTCATCTTTGCCTGAAGTCAGATCGACGCCAATCAGCTCATCGCCTTCGTTCAGGTTCACCGCGATGATACCGGCAGAACGTGGACGGCTGAACTCGGTCAGCGCGGTTTTCTTCACGGTACCGCTGGCAGTCGCCATAAAGACGTTCACGCCCTCTTCGTACTCGCGTACCGGCAGAATGGCGGTGATACGTTCGTTCGCTTCCAGCGGCAGCAAGTTAACGATCGGACGACCACGTGCACCACGGCTCGCTTCCGGCAACTGGTAGACCTTCATCCAGTACAGACGTCCCCGGCTGGAGAAGCAGAGGATGGTGTCATGGGTGTTCGCCACCAGCAGACGATCAATAAAGTCTTCTTCTTTAATACGTGCCGCAGATTTGCCTTTACCACCACGGCGCTGTGCTTCGTAGTCAGTTAACGGCTGATACTTCACGTAGCCCTGGTGAGACAGGGTCACAACAACGTCTTCCTGGTTGATCAGGTCTTCGATGTTGATATCTGCGGAGTTGGCGGTGATTTCGGTGCGACGCTCATCGCCGAACTGATCGCGGATCTGCTCCAGCTCTTCGCGGATCACTTCCATCAGGCGCTCTGCGCTGCCCAGGATATGCAGCAGTTCAGCGATCTGCTCCAGCAGCTCTTTATATTCGTCGAGCAGTTTTTCATGCTCAAGGCCGGTCAGTTTCTGCAGACGCAGATCCAGAATCGCCTGGGCCTGCTGTTCAGTCAGGTAGTACTGACCATCACGCACGCCGAATTCAGGTTCCAGCCACTCAGGACGCGCGGCGTCATCACCGGCACGCTCCAGCATTGCCGCAACGTTGCCAAGATCCCACGGACGGGAAATCAGCGCGGTTTTCGCTTCCGCCGGGGTTGGCGCGCGACGGATCAGCTCGATGATCGGGTCGATGTTGGCCAGCGCCACGGCCAGTGCCTCAAGGATGTGGGCACGGTCACGCGCTTTACGCAGTTCGAAAATAGTACGACGGGTCACCACTTCGCGGCGGTGACGGACAAACGCGCTCAGGATCTCTTTCAGGTTCATGATCTTCGGCTGACCATGGTGCAGTGCAACCATGTTGATACCGAAGGAGACCTGCAGCTGGGTCTGAGAGTACAGGTTGTTCAGCACAACCTCGCCCACCGCGTCGCGTTTGATTTCAATCACGATGCGCATACCGTCTTTATCAGACTCGTCACGCAGCGCGCTGATGCCTTCAACACGTTTTTCTTTTACCAGCTCGGCGATTTTTTCAATCAGTCGCGCTTTGTTCACCTGATACGGGATCTCGTGAACAATGATGGTTTCACGGCCGGTTTTGGCATCTGCTTCCACTTCGGCGCGGGCACGGATGTAAATCTTGCCGCGACCGGTGCGGTACGCTTCTTCAATACCACGACGACCGTTGATGATGGCCGCCGTCGGGAAGTCCGGGCCCGGGATGTGTTCCATCAGCCCTTCAATGCTGATGTCTTCATCGTCGATATAGGCCAGGCAGCCGTTGATCACTTCGGTGATGTTGTGCGGCGGAATGTTGGTCGCCATCCCTACGGCGATACCGGACGAACCGTTCACCAGCAGGTTAGGGATCTTCGTTGGCATGACGTCAGGAATTTTTTCCGTGCCGTCGTAGTTATCAACGAAATCAACCGTCTCTTTTTCCAGGTCGGCCATCAGCTCATGGGCAATTTTCGCCAGACGGATTTCCGTATAACGCATTGCCGCGGCGGAGTCGCCGTCGATAGAACCAAAGTTACCCTGACCATCTACCAGCATGTAACGCAGCGAGAAAGGCTGCGCCATACGAACGATGGTGTCGTACACCGCGGAATCACCATGGGGATGGTATTTACCGATTACGTCACCAACGACACGGGCAGATTTTTTGTAGGCTTTATTCCAGTCATTGCCCAATACGTTCATGGCGTATAGTACGCGACGGTGTACCGGCTTCAGGCCATCGCGGACGTCCGGCAGCGCACGGCCAACAATGACCGACATCGCATAGTCCAGATAGGAGCTCTTCAGCTCTTCCTCGATGTTAACCGGTGTAATTTCTCTCGCAAGGTCGCTCATCTAACCGCTATCCCTCTACTGTATCCCGGATTCAAAGGTCGCAAATTATAACACAGCCGCGGTGATACAGGTAAACCTATACGCTTTATTCACAGGGATTGCCTGATATACTCATTCGTCTTGCTAAATAAGGAGTAAAAGCGCCCATGAATGCCGAAAAATCCCCGGTGGCTCACAACGTAGACCACGAAGAGATTGCCAAATTTGAAGCGGTGGCGTCCCGCTGGTGGGATCTCGAAGGTGAGTTCAAACCTCTGCATCGCATCAACCCGCTGCGTCTGGGCTATATCGCGGAGCGTTCCGGCGGTCTGTTCGGTAAAAAAGTGCTCGATGTCGGCTGCGGCGGCGGCATCCTGGCAGAGAGCATGGCGCGCGAAGGGGCCACCGTCACCGGCCTGGATATGGGTTTTGAACCGTTGCAGGTTGCCCGTCTGCATGCCCTGGAGTCCGGGATTCAGGTGGAGTACGTGCAGGAAACCGTTGAGGAACACGCGGCAAAACATGCGCACCAGTACGACGTGGTCACCTGCATGGAGATGCTGGAGCACGTTCCCGACCCGCAGTCCGTCGTCAACGCCTGCGCAAAACTGGTGAAACCGGGCGGCCAGGTCTTCTTCTCGACCATCAACCGTAACGGCAAAGCCTGGCTGATGGCCGTCGTCGGCGCAGAGTATGTACTGCGCATGGTGCCCAAAGGTACACACGACGTGAAGAAATTCATCAAGCCTGCCGAGTTACTGGGCTGGGTTGACCAGACGTGGCTCAAGGAGCAGCACATCACCGGTCTGCACTACAATCCGCTGACCGATAAATTCAAACTCGCCCAGGGTGTGGATGTTAACTATATGTTGCACACCACCGCCAAAAACGACTAACGTCATCCATTATTCTTATAAAGATTGCGCGACATCATGTTGCGCAATTCTGACCTCCCGTTGAAGAAATCAGCACTCGATCAAATTTTGAATTTTTTTTCTTAATTATTGACATCTCTTCCAGGCCTTACAGCATGAGGACTTAGCCTTTTTTACCCTTTCACAACCTCAATTTAACGTCAAAATCAACCCTTGTACTGAAAAGAATCCTTACTAGAATACTCACCATATAGCGTTTCTCTTATCGCAAACCCCCTATATGTAGTATTTATCCACAGAGTTAGTCACAAGGCGGATCTGTGGATAAACGGGGGATATTTTTTTATTTCACGGACAGGTAAAACCCACATGAATCAGAGTCTGCTGGTGACAAAGCGCGACGGTACTACCGAGCGTATCAATCTGGACAAAATCCATCGAGTTCTCGACTGGGCAGCAGAAGGCCTGAACAACGTATCTATCTCCCAGGTTGAACTGCGTTCCCATATTCAGTTCTACGACGGCATCAAAACGTCTGATATCCACGAAACCATCATCAAAGCGGCGGCGGATCTGATCTCCCGCGAAGCGCCGGATTATCAGTACCTCGCTGCACGTCTGGCGATTTTCCACCTGCGTAAAAAAGCCTACGGCCAGTTCGAGCCGCCTGCGCTTTATGACCACGTGGTGAAAATGGTTGAGCTGGGTAAATACGACACGCATCTGCTGGAAGACTATACGGAAGAAGAGTTCGAGCAGATGAACGGGTTTATCGATCACTGGCGTGATATGAACTTCTCCTACGCAGCGGTGAAACAGCTCGAAGGCAAATACCTGGTTCAGAACCGTGTCACGGGCGAAATCTACGAGAGCGCCCAGTTCCTCTATATTCTGGTAGCCGCCTGCCTGTTCTCTAACTACCCGCGTGACACCCGTCTGGAATACGTTAAGCGTTTCTATGATGCGGTCTCTACGTTCAAGATTTCTCTGCCGACGCCGATTATGTCTGGCGTGCGTACCCCAACCCGTCAGTTCAGCTCCTGCGTACTGATCGAGTGCGGCGACAGCCTGGATTCCATCAACGCGACCTCCAGCGCGATTGTCAAATACGTCTCCCAGCGTGCCGGTATCGGTATCAACGCCGGTCGCATTCGCGCCCTGGGCAGCCCAATTCGCGGCGGTGAAGCCTTCCATACCGGTTGTATCCCGTTCTACAAGCACTTCCAGACGGCAGTAAAATCCTGCTCTCAGGGCGGCGTGCGCGGTGGTGCGGCAACCCTGTTCTACCCAATGTGGCACCTGGAAGTCGAAAGCCTGCTGGTACTGAAAAACAACCGTGGTGTTGAAGGTAACCGCGTGCGTCACATGGACTACGGCGTACAGATCAACAAACTGATGTACACCCGTCTGCTGAAAGGTGAAGACATTACCCTGTTCAGCCCGTCCGATGTCCCGGGTCTGTATGACGCGTTCTTCGCCGATCAGGACGAATTCGAACGTCTGTACACCAAATACGAACAAGACGACAGCATCCGTAAACAGCGCGTGAAGGCGGTCGATCTGTTCTCTCTGATGATGCAGGAACGTGCCTCTACCGGCCGTATCTACATCCAGAACGTTGACCACTGCAACACCCACAGCCCGTTTGATCCGGTTGTTGCGCCAGTGCGCCAGTCTAACCTGTGCCTGGAGATCGCCCTGCCGACCAAACCGCTGGAAGACGTGAACGACGAAAACGGCGAAATTGCGCTGTGTACGCTGTCTGCGTTCAACCTGGGCGCGATTAAGAGCCTGGACGAGCTGGAAGAGCTGGCAGTGCTGGCCGTCCGTGCGCTCGACGCCCTGCTGGACTACCAGGATTATCCAATCCCGGCGGCGAAACGCGGCGCTATGGGCCGTCGTACGCTGGGTATCGGCGTCATCAACTTCGCCTACTGGCTGGCGAAACACGGTAAGCGTTACTCAGACGGCAGTGCGAACAACCTGACCCACGAAACGTTCGAAGCGATCCAGTATTACCTGCTGAAAGCGTCTAACGAGCTGGCGAAAGAGCAAGGCGCATGCCCGTGGTTTAACGAAACCACCTATGCGAAAGGCATTCTGCCAATCGACACCTACAAGAAAGACCTGGATGCGATTGCAAACGCGCCGCTGCATCTGGACTGGGAAGCACTGCGCGAGTCCATTAAGACTCACGGCCTGCGCAACTCCACGCTCTCTGCCCTGATGCCGTCTGAGACCTCTTCGCAGATCTCTAACGCCACCAACGGTATCGAGCCGCCGCGCGGTCACGTCAGCATTAAAGCGTCGAAAGACGGTATCCTGCGCCAGGTGGTGCCGGATTACGAACTGCTGAAAGACAACTACGAGCTGCTGTGGGAAATGCCAAACAATGACGGCTATCTGCAGCTGGTGGGTATCATGCAGAAATTCATCGATCAGTCGATCTCTGCCAATACTAACTACGACCCGACGCGTTTCCCGTCTGGTAAAGTGCCAATGCAGCAACTGCTGAAAGACCTGCTCACCGCGTACAAATTTGGCGTGAAAACCCTGTATTATCACAACACCCGTGATGGTGCAGAAGACGCGCAGGACGATCTGGCACCGTCAATTCAGGATGATGGCTGCGAAAGCGGCGCATGTAAGATCTAATAAATCCCCTCACCCTAACCCTCTCCCACAGGGAGAGGGAACTCTTTCCCCCTCTCCCTGTGGGAGAGGGCCGGGATGAGGGGGAAATAACACCACAGGACACACTCATGGCATATACCACCTTTTCACAGACGAAAAACGACCAGCTCAAAGAGCCGATGTTCTTCGGCCAGCCGGTCAATGTGGCACGCTACGATCAGCAAAAATATGACATTTTCGAAAAGCTGATTGAAAAGCAACTCTCCTTCTTCTGGCGTCCGGAGGAAGTTGACGTTTCCCGCGATCGTATCGATTTCCAGGCGTTGCCGGAGCATGAAAAACACATTTTCATCAGCAACCTGAAGTACCAGACGCTGCTGGACTCCATTCAGGGCCGCAGCCCGAACGTTGCCCTGCTGCCGCTGATCTCCATTCCGGAACTGGAAACCTGGGTGGAAACCTGGGCGTTCTCGGAGACGATCCACTCCCGCTCTTACACCCACATTATCCGCAACATCGTTAACGATCCGGCGGTGGTGTTTGACGATATCGTCACCAACGAGCAGATTCAGAAACGCGCGGAAGGGATTGCCCACTACTACGACGAGCTGATCGAGATGACCAGCTACTGGCACCTGCTGGGCGAAGGGACCCACAACGTGAACGGCAAAACCGTCACCGTGAACCTGCGCGCGCTGAAAAAGCAGCTGTACCTGTGCCTGATGAGCGTTAACGCCCTGGAAGCCATCCGCTTCTACGTGAGCTTTGCCTGCTCCTTTGCGTTTGCCGAGCGCAAGCTGATGGAAGGTAACGCCAAAATCATCCGTCTGATCGCCCGTGACGAAGCCCTGCACCTGACCGGCACCCAGCACATGCTGAACCTGTTGCGCAGCGGTGCAGACGACCCGGAGATGGCGGAAATCGCTGAAGAGTGCAAGCAGGAGTGCTACGACCTGTTCGTGCTGGCCGCACAGCAGGAGAAAGAGTGGGCAGACTACCTGTTCCGCGACGGCTCCATGATTGGCCTGAACAAAGACATTCTGTGCCAGTACGTTGAGTACATCACCAACATCCGTATGCAGGCGGTCGGTCTCGATCTGCCATTCCAGACGCGTTCCAACCCGATCCCGTGGATCAACACCTGGCTGGTGTCCGATAACGTGCAGGTGGCGCCACAAGAAGTGGAAGTCAGTTCTTACCTGGTCGGTCAGATTGATTCTGAAGTCAACACTGACGACCTGAGCAATTTCCAGCTCTGATGACGCGCGTAACGCTGAGTCTTTCGGGCACAGAAGTGCTGTGCCAGGAAGAGCACCCTTCCCTGCTGGCAGCCCTTGAGGCGAATCAGGTGACGGTAGAGTATCAGTGTCGTGAAGGCTATTGCGGCTCCTGCCGCTGCCGCCTGGTCACCGGCCAGGTGGACTGGCTGACCGAACCGCTGGCCTTTATCAATGAAGGGGAAATTTTGCCCTGCTGCTGCCGGGCAAAAGGTGATATTGAAATAGAAATATAGCGCCAACCCCTCCTTTCGGGTTCGTGATTTACGAACCCGTGATTCGCCTTTCCTCACCTGTTCACCCCTCCTCATGCCGCTTACTCTAACGGTATATCCACCTGAGGAGGCCATCAGCAATGTCCGTTTTATCCTTAGAACAGTTCATGACCACATCCCCTGAGCCGATGCCCTACGATATTATTATCGTTGGCGCGGGCTCTGCCGGGGCAGTGCTGGCAGCACGTCTTAGCGAAGATGAGCAGACACGTGTTCTGCTGCTGGAATATGGTCCGTCTTTTGATCCCGATGGCTATCCGGAACTGCTTTACAGCGGCAATATTATCGCGGCGAATGGCGATCAGCGATATGAATGGGGCTATTACGCCAGCCCGGTCAGCCAGCCCGATCCCGTCTATACTCCGCGCGGCAAAACCCTCGGCGGAAGTTCAGCCATTAACGCCGCCGTCGCCTGCCGGGCGCTCCCCTGGGATTTCGAACGCATCACGGCAAAAGGGCTTAAGGGCTGGAAATATGAGGATGTGCAGCCCTACTACAAAAAGATGGAAACCTACCCTTTGGGTGAGGATAAATATCATGGTCGTGAAGGTCCACTTCCGATCCATCAGATGACGTTAGAGGAGATCACCCCAGTTCAGCGGGCCACCCTGGAAGCGGCGTGGCAGTTGGGTTTTGCGCGGGTTGAAGACTTTAACCACCCAGAAGCCAACAACGGCGCCGGGCCCAATCCGATGAATATTATTAACGGCGTTCGGGTGAATACCGGAATGGCATGGCTTACCCGCAAGGTGCGCCAGCGCCCGAACCTGACCATCGTGTATGGGGCGCTCACGGACAAGCTGATCGTTGAGGGGAACCGGGTCAAAGGCGTGCAGCTTGCCGACGGGGAACAGTGCTTTGCCCGCCAGACAATCCTCAGCGCCGGCGCCTATGGTTCCGCCGCGATATTGCTGCGCTCAGGCATCGGCCCAAGCCACCATCTGGAATCGCTGTCGATCCCCGTCGTGAAAGAGGCCCCGGTGGGTGAGCGTCTACGGGATCACGCCTTCTACTGGATCAACTTCGCCGGAAAAGCCGAACTTAAGGGCCACGAGCATCCGGTTGTCGCCGCCCAGATCTGGACGAATTCAAGCTTTGCCAAATCAGCCCGCGAAATGGACATTGCCATTTCCCCTTCGCATCTGTTACCTGCAGACCTCAGCCCAACCGGCGTCGCCTTCTCCCTCGGGCTGGAACTCATGCATTGCAGCTCCACAGGCTACATCCGCCTGAAGAGCCGTGACCCTCACGATGCACCGGAAATAGCGCTTAATCACCTGACGACAGAAGATGACATGCGCCGGATGGTCGAGTGTTTTCGTCTGGCACGCCTGCTGGCGGATATGCCGCCGCTGCGCCAGCTCATAGAGTACGAAATCAGCCCCGGAGCCTCGGTCGGGGATGATGAATCTGACATTCGCCAGGCTCTGGCGCAGGGGGTTAGCACCCTCCAGCACCCCTGCTCCACCGCACCGATGGGGCCCCCTGATGACCCCTATGCCGTGGTGGATGAAAACGGGTGCCTCTATGGTCTGCATGACTTACGGGTCATCGACGCATCGATCTTGCCCGAAATCCCGCTCATCAACCTCAATCCGACCATCATGATGATGGCAGAAAAACTGGCTGATGCGCTGCGTAACGATATTCATGAGGAGAGGAAAAATGGTATCCATCAAGCCGGAAAACAGCGCCAGAATAATGAAACAATCGTACGACGTCATAGTCGCAGGCGGTGGTTCAGCGGGTGCGGTTCTCGCCGCACGTCTTAGCGAGAACCCTGACTGCCAGGTATTGCTGCTGGAGGGCGGCCCCGTCTTTGCCCCCGATGGCTGGCCGGACGAACTGGCGCAAAGCCACTCTGTTGGCGGCGGTGATTACGTCTGGGAACACGGCGCGGCAACGGGAACCGATCATACCTCTGGTCATCTGCGGGCCAAAGTGCTCGGTGGCGGCTCCACGATCAACGCAGGCGCGTTTGTTCGCGCCCCTAAATTCGATTTTGACCGCTGGGTAAAGCGCGGCCTGAGCGACTGGTCGTTTGATAAGGTCTTACCGTGGTTCAAACGGCTTGAAAATGCCGACTATGGCGACGATCGCTGGCATGGCCGCCACGGTCCCGTTCCGGTGCGATTACCTGCGCTGGAGACACTCAGTCCGGCAAGTCAGGCGTTTTATCACGCCTGTCGCGCTCACGGCTTTGCCGCCATTGACGATATTAACGGCGAACAACAACACGGCGTCGCCATCTATCCACTGAATGTTGTCAACGGCATCCGGCAAAACACTGGCATGGTCTACCTGACGGCGGAGGTTCGGGCGCGCAAGAATCTGTCAATTGTCGGCATGACGGTTGTGGATAAAGCGCTGATAGACAATTCGCGGGTGAACGGCATACAGCTTGCGGATGGGACACGGATCGCTGCCGACTGCGTGTTCCTTTGTGCCGGTGCGGCCGGTACGCCAGCCATTCTGTTACGCTCCGGCATTGGTCCTGCTGACGATTTACGCCGTCTGGAAATCCCGCTAAAACAGGATCTCCCCGTTGGCCGCAATTTGCAGGAACAACCCGTGAACGGGATCATGCTGGCGACCTCTGCAGAACATGCCAGCTATCCCCCAATAGGTGCAACGCTCTGGACGCAATCTTCGCTGGCCGCAGCCGACGAACTGGATCTGTATATCAGCAATAATCACTTCGTCGATCCGGGACTGTTTCCACACGGGGCGGGTTTCCAGCTCTTTTTCACCGTGGCTCGCCCCTGTGCCCGTGGGCGTCTGACACTGACGAGCCGCAATCCACTGCTCGCCCCCAGTATCGATCTCAATCTGCTGGGCGACGAGCGCGACGTCATACGGATGGTCGAAGCGGTGAAGTTGTCCCGGGCACTGGTGCAGGAAGGTCCGTTGCAGGCACTGGTTACTGGCGAAGTCCCGGCAGTTAAAGGCGGTAAACTCGCCAAAACAGACCAGCAGATAGCAGAGGAGCAGCGTGCGACGGTGAAAAGTAATCTACACCTCAGCGCGACAGCACCGATGGGTAAAGAAAGCGATCCGGCAGCAGTCGTGGACGCGTGCGGCAACGTCTTCGGTATTAACGGGCTGTTTGTCGTCGATGCCTCGCTGTTCCCGGACGTTCCCTCTCAGGCGACTAATCCGGATGTGATCATGGCGGCAGAATATCTCGCCAGCCGTTTTTCCGGTTCCCTGAACGGCGCATAGTAAACCGAATAAGCCATAAAGGAGCGCCTGTGTGAACAAGTTCGTGGAGATGAGCACGTTTGTTTCGGTTGTTGAGTCGCAAAGCTTTGTTGGCGCGGCGGCAAAGCTGGGGACATCAAAATCGGTGGTCAGCCAGCGCGTCAAGATGCTGGAGAAACGGCTTGGCGCAAGCTTGCTGGAGCGTGGGCCCCGCCTTAGCCTGACGGAAGCGGGTCTGCTTTTTTATCAGGAGTGCGTGCATATCCTTGACGAAGTCACACAGGCGGAAGAAGCCGTGGCACCCTCACGCAGCGAGCTTCACGGCGAGCTGCGTATCGCCACCTCGCATACCTTTATGACCACCCATCTGTCGACGATCCTGGCCGGATTTATTGGCGCTCATCCGGGACTGTCTCTCGATATCTCGACAGAAGATCGGCAGATTAATATGCATCAGCCCGACTTTGATATCGCCATCCGCCTCGGTCTCGTCCCGGACTCTACGCTCATCGCCCGCACGCTGGCGCGCAATCTGACCTGGCTGTGCGCGAGCCCGGACTATCTGGCGCAACGGGGCACGCCTGTGCACCCCGTTGAGCTGGAGCAGCATGACGGACTGTTATATACCCACCGTGCGCCAGGCGGTTGCTGGCAGCTACTGCATAACGGGCAGCGCCAGAACTGGCGCGTCAGAAATCGTCTGCGCTCGGATAATGCTTTCAGCCTGCTGGAAGCCGCCAAAGCAGGGCTTGGGATTGTGGTCATGCCGTTATTTTTAGGTGCTGATGCGATATTGCGCGGAGAACTGAATATTATTTTACCCGGCTGGCAACCGGATGGTGGCAACATTGTGGCCCTGTATCGCCAGACGCGTCGCGCCTCGCCGGTGATCCAGGCGCTGGTCAACCTGGTCGCAGAACAGCTAGGGCCAGAGCCAGAATGGGAAAAAAAGCTAAGGCTGGCCGGCCTACTGCCCGAATAAAAAAGGGCCTTACGGCCCCTTGTATTACTTGTTATGCAGGAATGAAACTGCTTTATCCGGGAAATCCGTAAACAACCCGTCTACGTCCGCCTGCTTATACAACACCTCGTAAAGCTGATTCACGTCCGTGGCGTACGGCGGTAACTGGTCAGCACGCACCGTATACGGATGCACCTGCATCTTGCTGGCGTGTGCCTCTTTTACCATCGCCGTCAGCTTCACGTGGCCCGGGGTTGAACCTTCCGCCACCAGCATGTGGTAATCCGGCCCGATCCCATCGGCGTACTGCGCGATCTGCTTCATGGCACCCGGTTTGAACATCCAGTCGTAGTTGTAGTTTACCCACTTGCCGTCTGCCTGCTTCTCCTGGGTTTCGTTCCAGTCGGTATAGGCTATCAGCTGGACCAGATTGAGATCCATCCCCATCTTTGGCTCCAGCTCGCTTTTGATGCGCTTCAGTTCTGCGGCGTCAAAACACTGGAGATAAACTTTGTCCTTCTTGCTGGTGTAGCCGTATTGCTTCAGCATCTCCAGCGTCTTCGCGGCAATATCCTTCCCTTCCTGGTGATGGAACCACGGGGCTTTAATTTCCGGATAGATACCGATATTTTTGCCCGTTGAGTGGTTCAGCCCCTGAACAAACTCAATCTCTTCCTGGAAGGTATGGATACGGAAGTCAGATTTACCCATTGGGAAACGTCCCGGATAAACCTGCACCTTCTTGCCGTTTTCAATCTCGAAGCCTTCGGTAAACTTCAGAGAGCGGATTTCATCCAGAGTAAAATCGATGGCGTAAAAACGACCATCTTTACGGGCGCGGTCCGGGAAACGCTCCGCCACATCGGTCACGCGATCAAGATAGTGGTCATGCAGGACGACCAGCTGGTCGTCCTTTGTCATCACCAGATCCTGCTCAAGATAATCGGCCCCCTGCGCGTAGGCCATCGCTTTCGCCGGCAGCGTATGCTCCGGCAGATAGCCGCTTGCGCCGCGATGAGCAATAACGATCTTGTCCGCCGCCAGTGCGGAGCCGGTCATCAGGCCCGCCAGCAGCAGACCGGTCGCTAATTGAGTTAATTTCATGGCAATGCTCCTTATTGACGACGCGCCAGCACGTCCGCGTGGTGACGTTTTTCACCGATCATCACAACAATCAGCAGCAGTACCGCCAGCACGCTGCCGCCGATCATCACCATAAAGCCGCCATCCCAGCCGAAGAAGTCAACGGTATAGCCCACGATGGCGCTCGCCGCGACCGAACCGCCCAGGTAGCCAAACAGACCGGTAAAGCCTGCCGCCGTACCGGCTGCTTTTTTCGGTGCCAGTTCCAGCGCATGCAGACCGATCAGCATAACAGGACCATAAATCAGGAAGCCGATGACGATCATACAGGTCATATCCACGCCCGGGTTACCCGGCGGGTTGAGCCAGTAGACGACGGTGGCAATGGTCACGAGCGTCATAAAGAAGACGCCCGTTGCGCCACGGTTGCCCTTAAATACTTTGTCCGACATCCAGCCGCAAATCAGCGTCCCCGGGATCCCCGCGTATTCGTACAGGAAGTAGGCCCAGGAGGATTTATCCAGCGCGAAATGCTTCACCTCTTTCAGGTAGGTCGGTGACCAGTCGAGGATGCCGTAGCGCAGCAGGTAAACAAACACGTTCGCAACCGCGATGTACCACAGCAGTTTGTTTGGCAACACGTACTTCATGAAGATCTGCTTTGCCGTCAGCTCTTCTTCGTGCTTCTCGCTGTAATCATCCGGATAGTCGTTTTTGTACTCCTCAATCGGCGGCAGGCCGCAGGACTGCGGTGTATCGCGCATCAGCGCAAAGGCGATAATCGCCACCAGAATGGCGCCAAAGGCAGGCATATAGAGCGCAGCGTGCCAGTCGTTAAACCAGGCCATCCCCAGCAGGAACAGCAGAGGCGGAATGCCACCACCCACGTTATGCGCGCAGTTCCACACCGATACGATGCCGCCACGCTCCTTTTGCGACCACCAGTGCACCATGGTACGCCCGCATGGCGGCCATCCCATCCCCTGGAACCAGCCGCACAGGAACAACAGCACAAACATAATGGCGATGCTGGACGTTGCCCATGGCACAAAGCCCATAAACAGCATCACCGCCGCCGCCAGGATCAGACCGGCTGGCAGGAACACGCGCGGATTCGAGCGATCCGACACCGATCCCATGATGAATTTCGAAAAGCCGTAGGCGATGGAGATCCCCGACAACGCGAACCCGAGATCGCCACGTGAAAAGCCCTGCTCAACCAGATAAGGCATGGCGAGGGCAAAGTTTTTACGCACAAGGTAATACGCCGCATACCCGAAGAAGATCCCCAGGAAGATTTGCCAGCGCAGGCGGCGGTAAAGCGGATCTATTTCTGCCTCAGGCAGACGCGCCCGGTGCGGCGCAGGTTTAAAGATACTGAGCATGACAGCCTCCGTGGCCATGTATTGAATTTACAGGGGTTTAACTGCCCCAAACTCCAGCAAGGCGGGGATGTTAAGAAATCACGGTGATTGTTACTGTGAATCAACGCACAGATTGTTACAGAAATATGACAACATGCGCAAAAAAGCGCATGGAATCACGTTTCACTTTCGAATTTCGCTCGTTTGTGTTCGAAATCAAACAAACCACAGTTTTAATGTGGCTAAATGATAAAAAACGAACACAGAGGGATGACAATGACAATTCACGATCCACGCTACAGCGATGTGATTATCATTGGCGGGGGCGCGACCGGCGCTGGCATCGCACGCGACTGTGCGCTCAGAGGGCTGAGCGTCACGCTCCTGGAGCGCCATGATATTGCGACCGGCGCTACCGGACGCAATCATGGCCTGCTGCACAGCGGCGCCCGCTACGCCGTTACCGACGGCGAATCGGCACGCGAATGTATCGCCGAAAATCAGATCCTGCGACGTATCGCCCGCCACTGTATTGAACCGACCGACGGCCTGTTTATTACGCTTCCCGAAGACGATCTCGCCTTTCAGTCAACTTTCATTACCGCCTGCCAGGCCGCGGGAATTCAGGCACAAGCCATTGACCCGGCCCTTGCACGCCGCATCGAACCTTCGGTTAATCCGGCACTGACGGGTGCAGTAAAAGTCCCGGACGGCACCGTGGATCCGTTTCGTCTGACGGCGGCCAACATGCTGGACGCCCGCGAGCACAGCGCGCGGATCCTGACCGGCCATCAGGTCACCGGGCTTATCCGTGAGGGGCATCGCATCGTGGGCGTGCGGGTCCTGGATACGCAGTACAACGAACACAGCGAGCTGTATGCCGCTGTGGTGGTCAACGCGGCGGGGATCTGGGGGCAACGCATCGCAGAATACGCCGATTTATCTGTGCGCATGTTCCCGGCCAAAGGCTCGCTGCTGATCCTCGACCACCGCATTAATAACCATGTCATCAACCGCTGCCGTAAACCGTCTGACGCAGACATCCTTGTCCCCGGCGATACCATTTCGTTAATCGGGACCACCTCCACCCACGTTGACTACAGCGAGATTGACTACAATCGGGTCACCGCAGAAGAGGTCGACATCCTGCTGCGCGAAGGAGAAAAACTGGCGCCGGCGATGGCCCAGACCCGCATCCTGCGCGCCTACGCGGGTGTGCGTCCGCTTGTCGCCAGCGATAACGACCCGAGCGGACGCAATGTCAGCCGTGGCATTGTGCTGCTTGACCATGCCGAGCGCGACGGGCTGGACGGCTTCATCACCATCACCGGCGGTAAATTGATGACCTACCGCCTGATGGCCGAATGGGCGACGGATGCTGTCTGCCGCAAACTGGGCAATAGCGAACCGTGCGTGACCGCAGAACAGCCCCTGCCCGGCTCGCGCCAGTCCACCGACAAAACGCTGCAAAAAATTATCTCCCTGCCTGCCCCCCTGCGTGGTTCGGCTGTCTATCGCCATGGCGACAGAACACCGGTCTGGCTGGGTGAAGGACGGCTGAGCCGCAGTCTGGTATGCGAGTGCGAGGCCGTTACCGCCGGGGAAGTGCAATACGCGGTGGAGAATCTGACGGTGAATAGCCTGCTCGATCTCCGCCGCCGCACCCGCGTCGGGATGGGCACCTGTCAGGGGGAGCTGTGTGCCTGCCGTGCCGCCGGGCTGCTGCAGCGTTTTCATACCACCACCGCCACCCAGTCGCTCGATCAGCTCAGCGATTTTCTGAACGAGCGCTGGAAAGGCATTCAGCCTGTCGCCTGGGGCGATGCCCTGCGTGAAAGCGAATTTACCCGCTGGGTGTACCAGGGGCTTTGCGGTCTTGAGAAGGAGCAACGCGATGAAATTTGATACGGTGATCGTCGGCGGCGGGCTGGCGGGTCTGCTCTGTGGCATCAAACTCACGAAGCAGGGACTGCGCTGCGCCATTATCACCCGGGGCCAGAGCGCCCTGCACTTCTCGTCGGGCTCGCTGGATCTGGTGGACGAAACGTACCGCGAAAAACTGCCGGCAGAACATCCTTATCACCTGACTGGCGCGCAGCACATTGACCGCTTTGCCCTGGAGACCGAAGCGCTGCTGGCTGATTGCGGCGCACGTATGCAGGGGAGTGCCAGGCAAAATCACGCGCGCGTCACGCCGCTTGGCACCCTGCGTTCCGCCTGGCTCAGCCCGGAGGAGGTGCCCGTTGCCCCGTTCAAGGCCACGCGCGTGCGGGTGGTGGGCATTAGCGGTTTTCTGGATTTTCAGCCCCATCTCGCAGCGGCCTCGCTCAGTCGCCAGGGGGTCAACGCTGAAACGGCAGAGATTGACCTTCCTGAGCTGGATGTCCTGCGCGACAACCCCAGCGAGTTCCGCGCGGTGAATATTGCCCGTTTGCTCGATAACGAAGAGAAATGGCCGCTGCTGTATGAGGCGCTCAAACCGCTTGCAGAGGGATGCGATGCGCTGTTTATGCCCGCCTGCTTTGGCTTACAGGACAACCGGCTGTGGCGCTGGCTGTCCGACCGCCTGCCCTGCTCGCTCGGCCTGCTGCCAACGCTTCCTCCGTCGGTGCCCGGCATTCGCCTGCATACCCAGCTTCAGCGCCAGTTTGTGGCCCAGGGAGGCGTGTGGATGGGGGGTGATGAAGTGAAAAAAATCACCCTGACTGACGGCTCGGTGAGCGAAATCTGGACCCGCAACCACGACGATATTCCGCTTCGTACGCGTTACGCGGTGCTGGCAAGCGGCAGTTTCTTCAGTAACGGTCTGCTGAGCAGCCGGGACGGCATTCGCGAGGCGATTATGGGGCTGGACGTCCGCCAGAGCGCCTCTCGCGCGGACTGGTATCAGAGCGATTTCTTTGCACCGCAGCCGTGGCAGCAGTTCGGCGTAATCGTGGATAACCAGCTGCATCCGCAACTTTCAGGAAAGTCAGTACCGAATCTCTACGCCATCGGCTCGCTTTTGGGCGGATACGATCCTATCGCCCAGGGCTGCGGCTGCGGCGTCTGCGCCATAACGGCGCTCTATGTGGCAGAGCAGATTTGCCAGCGCACGGAGGCTGAACAATGAACGATACCCGCTTTGAAAGCTGCATCAAATGCACGGTCTGCACCACCGTCTGCCCGGTCAGCGGCGTTAACCCGCGCTATCCCGGTCCGAAACAGGCCGGGCCGGACGGCGAGCGCCTGCGTCTGAAGGACGGCGCGCTGTACGATGACGCGCTGAAATACTGCATCAACTGCAAACGTTGTGAAGTCGCCTGTCCGTCGGATGTGAAAATCGGCGACATTATTCAGCGCGCCCGGGCACGCTATAGCACGCAAAAACCGTCGCTGCGCGATGCCATTCTTAGCCATACCGATCTGATGGGCAGCGTCTCTACGCCATTTGCCCCGCTGGTGAACGCCGCGACCTCGCTGAAACCGGTGCGCCAGCTGCTGGATGCCACGCTTAAGATCGACCATCACCGCAGTCTGCCCAAATATTCCCACGGCACTTTCCGCCGCTGGTACAAATCCGTAGCGGCAGACCAGGCGCGGTATGCCGACCAGGTCGCGTTCTTCCATGGCTGCTACGTGAACTACAACCATCCGCAACTGGGTAAAGATCTGCTGAAAGTGCTGAACGCCATGGGTACAGGCATGCAGTTACTGAACAAGGAGAAATGCTGCGGCGTGCCGCTGATCGCCAACGGGTTTACCGATAAAGCGCGCAAACAGGCCAGAAGCAACGTCTCGTCGCTGCGCGAGGCCATCGTCGATAAAGGCATTCCGGTGCTGGCCACTTCCTCGACCTGTACCTTCACGCTGCGCGACGAGTATCCGCACCTGCTGGACGTGGACAATACCGGCCTGCGCGAACATATCGAGCTGGCAACCCGTTTCCTGTGGCGCAAGCTGGACAGCGGGCAGACGCTACCGCTGAAAAATTTACCCCTGAAAGTGGTCTACCACACGCCGTGCCATATGGAAAAAATGGGCTGGGCGCTTTACACGCTGGAACTGTTGCGGTTAATTCCGGGGCTGGAGCTGACGGTGCTGGATTCGCGCTGCTGCGGCATTGCGGGGACGTACGGCTTTAAGCGTGAAAATTACGAAACATCACAGGCAATTGGCGCGCCGCTGTTCCGCCAGATTGAGGAGAGCGGCGCGGATATCGTGGTGACCGACTGCGAAACCTGCAAATGGCAGATAGAGATGTCCACCAGCAAGCGCTGCGAGCATCCGATCACGTTGCTGGCGAAGGCCCTGGGTTAGGTATCGCCGGGGCCGCCGCCCCGGCAAACCGGTCACTCAACGAACAGCGATTCCACCACGTTGATCCAGCCGTGCTCGCTGGCCACCTCTTTACCTGCCAGCCAGCGACGCAGCATGTTCAGCGCCATCATGGCGCAGACGTCCTGACGCACCGCCAGGCTGTGGCGGGTGATACTCATTTTGACTCTTAAGGCATGCGTCCCTTCCGGCGTAGCCAGCGCAAAGTTGAGATATTCCTCATCCATCCCCCCGACAAACAGCGCCAGCCCGGCAAAATGGTTGACCCGGCGTTCTGACGCCCAGTGCGCCGTCTGCGCCAGCGTCTCCTGCTGGAACGGCACCACCTCGCTGGCCAGCAGCGGAGCATTAACGCGCGACAGTTGCAGCGCCAGCAGGCCGCCGGTGAACTGCTCGCTGAGGGTGACGCTCAGCTGGCGCGACTGCAGATGCTTCGCAATCTGCGCCGGTAGCCCTTCCGTGCCCTCGAAAATCAGACTTTCGCCCGCCACGCGCTGCACTTCCGGCCAGAGCGCCAGCATCGCCGCTTTCTGCGTGGCAGGCCCGGTGAGCTTGAGTTCAATGATCGGCATGGAAGAGCGATAGCCCATGGATACCCCAGGCGGCAGCGGCAGGTGATCGAGGCTCTGCGCCAGATCGCTTTCCGAACGGCCAAAGGTGGTCAGGCGCAGGCAGACTGGCGGTTCAGGCAGGGTAAAACGTTGACGAAGGCGCGGCAGGATCTGCTGTTCGACCATCACTTTAAATTCAGACGGGACACCCGGCGTGAAGAACATCAGGCAGCGGTTCAGTTGAACGGCGAAACCGCAGGCGGTACCCACCGGGTTATCGACCAGTTCGGCGCTGGCCGGGATTTCAGCCTGTTTGCGGTTGCTGGGGGCCATCACGCGGCCACGTTCGGAGAAGAAACGCTCCATGTGGGCCAGCCACTCCTCGTGCAACACCAGCCCTTCGCCTTTGGCGGTCGCGGCAGCCAGCGCGCTGAGATCGTCGCTGGTAGGGCCGAGCCCACCGTTCACAATCAGCACGTCGCAGTGTTCGCTACGCTCGCGCAGAACGGTCACCAGCGACTCAAGACTGTCGCCTACGGTATTGCGGCGCGTTAACGGTAATCCTTGCTCAAAGAAAAGATCGGCAAGCCAGGCAGCATTGGTATCAATAATCTGTCCATGCAGCACTTCGTCGCCGGTGGATAACATCTCCACGTTAATCATTGTGTTCTCCCGCTTATATGGTGAAAACACTATAGCGCAATCACCGGCATGGAGAGGAGAGAAACTGGCGCGACGGACGCCGCGCCGGAGGGGTTAGAAGCCTGCGCTGACGCCCACATACGGGCCGTCAGCCAGCGCGTTGTCGCGGTTGCCGTCTTTGCCCGCCAGATTCAGATAACGATAACCCGCTTCAATGGTAATTGGGCGCATGATGGTCCAGCGCGCACCCGCGTTGGCTTCTTCATAGCTGTCGATACCGCTGGAGAGGGAGTCCGGCGAGTAGTAGTACTCACCAAACAGGCCGAAGCTGTCGCCAATTTTCCACTGCAGACCGCCGCCCACCGCTGCCGCATACCCTTCGTCGCCGTCGTTCGGGTTGGTGTAGATACCTTTACCGCCGACGGTGGCCAGGAACGGGCCAAGAGGAATATTCAGACCCAGGCCGAGGCTTGCCGCATCGCCATCGTCGTCGTTATGCGTCCAGCCGCCGGTCATCGCCAGACCGGCGGTCTCGGTACCCAGGCCAAAGCCCAGGTGGGTATAATCCTGACCCGCAGAGCCGTTAAAGCTGATGGCGTTAGCTGCCGCCGAAACGAATATCAGGCCTAAGCCCATCAATGCCACTTTTTTCATTATCGTGTTCCCGCGCAATTTATAGAAAAGTCCCAAAAAAACCGCGAGATTTTAACCTGAGACGCCTGGCGATCAAGCACTCTGCGTGCGGCGGGCAAGTAGATTGTAACGATTTGAAACGCGCGGTTTTTTTACGTCAGCAACAGAAAGCGCATTTTTACGCTCAGCCCTCCCAGTGCCTCACTGCGGGAAAGCTGCAGGTGGCTTCGGTGAAGCCGGGCGATATCGCTCGCCAGCGCCAGCCCGATACCCGATCCGCTGGCGTCCCCGACGTTGTCGAGCCGATGGAAAGGCAGTACTGCCTGATGAATTTGGCTGTCTTCGATGCCGGGCCCGCTATCCTCCACGCTGAGCTCAACGCCGCCCGCGTCGGTGTGCAGGAACACGGTGACAATGCCTCCTGCCGGGGTGTACTTGATCGCGTTCTCAAGCAGGTTGGCGCACAGCTCCCCCAGCAGCACCTCATCACCGTCTATCAAGACGGGTTGCTGAATGCCGTCATAACCCAAATCGATCGCCTTGCTGCGCGCCTGCGCCAGTCTGGAGAAACAGCAGTTCTGCACCACCTGAACCAGGTCCACTGGCGCAAACTGGCGATCCCCCTGCTCTTTGCGCCTCACCGTGGAGAGTTGCAGCAGCCGTTCGGTGAGGACGATGGTGTTATCCAGCGTCACGTTCATGGCGCGTAAACTCTCCTGCCACAGGGCCGGATCGTTTCGCGTCAGGGCAACGGAAACCTGTGTTTTGAGCACCGCCAGCGGCGTTTTGAGCTGATGAGACGCATCGGCGTTGAAGCGCTCCTGGCGGGAAAGCACGCCGCGTAATCTGTCGATATAACGGTTAAAAGCCACGATCAGCAGCCGCGTTTCCGACCAGGGCAGCAGCTCCGGCAGCGGGGCCAGCAGCCCAGGCTCACGGCGCACCATCAGCGAAGAGAGCTGACGCATCGGGCGCAGCACGCGGCGCAGCAGCCAGGCGGTTAAGACCAACGTCAGCAGCACCAGCAGCCCCTGCGAAACGAGCGATGAAAACAGAAGCTGAGTGGCGAGATAGCGCCGCGACTGCAAGGTTTCGGCGACGTAGATCTCCGCCATACCGGAAACATTGTCTTCGTTAATTGGCTGGAGCAGCTTCGCCACGCGGATCGCCTGGCCGCGATACTCGGTATGATAAAACCAGGCCAGCGCGGGATAGTGCGTGGTGCGCGACGTGGAGGGGGGCATGTTCGGCAGATCGTCATAGCCGGAGATCACCCGCCCCTCCGGGTCAACCACCTTGTAATAGAGACGATCGTTCATGTTCAGCTCAAAGCTGTCGAGCACCACCCAGGGAACATCAACCAGCAGCTTGCCGTTGTGCACCTCCAGACGCTCAGAGACGGTACGCGCCGAAGATAACAGCGTGCGGTCGTACGCCTGGGTCGCCGCCTGCAGGGCGCTGACGTAACTGTTAAAAGCCGATAATCCCCACAGCAACAGCAGCGGCAGGCCGAGAAAAAGCAGCAGTTGCAGATAAAGCGACTGAGGCTTAACCCACTTCATCGCCGCACTCCAGCACATAGCCCAGTCCGCGCAGGGTGGTGATCCGCACGCCGCTGCCGCTCAGCTTTTTGCGCAAGCGATGAATGTAAAGATCGAGACTCTCCGGGCTGACGTCGTCGTTCAGGCTAAACACCTGATCGAACAACTGCTGCCGGGAAACGGGGCGGGTGCGACGATGCATCAGCACCTTCAGCAGCGACAGTTCGCGCGGGGTGAGCGAGAGCGGCTCGTCGCGCAGCAGGAAAAAACCGTCGTCGTCATACTCCAGCTCCCCAAGGCGCTGGCGTTCCTGGGTTCTCCCCTCGCTTCTGCGCAGCAGGGCGCGAAGCCTGGCGTCCAGCTCCTCCAGCTCAAACGGTTTTGGCAGATAATCATCCGCCCCGGCGTTCAGGCCTTTCACCCGATCCGCCACGTTGCTGCGTGCGGTGAGAAACAGCACCGGCAAGGTCTGGCCGCGTTTACGTAAACGGTGCACCACCTCCAGGCCGTCAAAACCGGGCATACCGATGTCCAGTATCGCTACCGCGTAGTTTTCCCCCTGCAGCAGATGATCGGCCGCGCGCCCGTCAGAAACGCAGTCTACGGCAAAGCCCTCCTGCACCAGCGCTTTCTCCAGCCAGTGAGCCAGCTCACGATTATCTTCCGCCAGTAAGAGACGCATATCACATCCTGTAAAGTTGGTGTCGCGTTGAAAGGGAAATGAAAGGTTATTGTTTTAACAATCACGCAACGGAACCGCTACAAGGTGGTTCACATAATCAGAAAAAAACCCGTACCCGTACCCCCGGATCGCCGGCGTGAGGATAAACGATGAAAAAACAATTACTTTCAACGATTGCTGCAAGCGTATTAATGTTGAGTGCCTCTGTTGTCCAGGCGCAGGACGCCCCGTCCCGCACCGAATGTATCGCTCCGGCCAAACCGGGCGGCGGTTTCGATCTCACCTGCAAGCTGATTCAGGTCAGCCTGCTGGAGACGAAGGCCATTGAAAAACCGATGCGCGTGACCTACATGCCAGGCGGCGTGGGCGCGGTGGCCTATAACGCGATTGTCGCGCAACGTCCGGCGGAAGCCGGCACGGTGGTGGCCTTCTCCGGCGGCTCGCTGCTTAACCTCTCTCAGGGCAAGTTTGGCCGCTACGGCGTGGATGACGTGCGCTGGCTGGCCACCGTCGGTACCGACTACGGCATGATTGCCGTGCGTGCAGATTCCCCGTGGAAATCCCTGAAGGATTTGCTCACCGCCATGGAAAAAGACCCTAACAGCGTGGTGATTGGTGCAGGCGCCTCCATCGGCAGCCAGGACTGGATGAAAGCCGCCCTGCTGGCGCAGCAGGCGAAAGTGGATCCGCACAAAATGCGTTACGTGGCGTTTGAGGGCGGCGGTGAACCGGTGACGGCGCTGATGGGCAACCACGTGCAGGCAGTTTCCGGTGACCTCAGTGAAATGGTGCCCTACCTGAACGGTGATAAAATCCGCGTGCTGGCGGTCTTCTCCGAAAACCGTCTGCCGGGACAGCTGGCAAACGTGCCGACTGCAAAAGAACAGGGTTATGACCTCGTCTGGCCGATTATCCGCGGCTTCTTTGTCGGGCCAAAAGTGACCGATGCCGAATACCAGTGGTGGGTCGATACCTTTAACAAACTGCAGCAGACAGACGAATTTAAAAAGCAGCGCGATCTGCGCGGGCTGTTTGAGTTCAACCTGAACGGCAAGCAGCTGGACGAGTATGTCAAAAAACAGGTGAATGACTACCGCGAGAAAGCAAAAGCGTTTGGCCTGGCCAAATAACCGGAGGCGCTATGAGCGATCGCATTTTTGCCGGGATCTGGTTGTTGCTCTGTATTGGCGGGATGTTCGTCGCCTGGCAGATCCACAGCGAATACAGCTATGAACCCGTGGGGCCCCGCCCCTTTCCAATGGGCATTGTCGGCCTGATGCTGCTTTGCTCGGTGGCCATGCTGTTACGCCACCCGGATACCGTAGAGTGGCCGCCTAAGCGCATTTTGCAGCGGCTGCTGGTGATGGTCATTGTGCTGCTGATGTATGCCTGGGGCTTTGAATGGCTCGGCTTCCCGGTAGCGACCGCCATCCTGACGATGGTCATCGGCACGCTGTTTAACGCCAGCCTGCCTGCGGCGGGGATCTCAGGCGTGGTGATGGGCATTTTCCTGTGGTACGCCTTTGACCGCCTGCTGGATGTGACGTTGCCGCTTGGCGCCTGGCTTAATTAACGGAGCACGCTATGGATACCTGGATTTACCTCTCACAGGGGTTCGCTGTGGCGATGACCCCGGAAAACCTGGTGATCGCCCTGATCGGCTGCTTCGTCGGGACGATCGTCGGTCTGTTGCCTGGACTTGGGCCTATCAACGGAGTCGCTATTTTGCTCCCGCTGGCGTTTGCCCTGCATCTGCCTGCGGAATCAGCGCTGATCCTGCTGGCGACGGTCTACATCGGCTGTGAATATGGCGGCCGAATCTCGTCAATACTGCTCAACGTGCCCGGGGATGCGGCGGCCATTATGACCGCGCTGGATGGTTACCCGATGGCGCGGCAGGGGCGCGGCGGCGTGGCGCTGTCTATTTCCGCCGTCAGTTCGTTCTTTGGCTCGCTGATTGCCATTGGCGGCATCATTCTGTTTGCGCCTGCGCTGGCCCAGTGGTCGCTGGCGTTTGGCCCGGCAGAATATTTTGCCCTGATGGTCTTCGCCATTGCCTGTCTCGGCAGCATGATGGCACAAAACCCACTGAAATCGTTTTTGTCTGCGCTGATTGGCTTAGGGTTAGCCACCGTCGGCGTGGATGCCAACACCGGGGTCTATCGCTTTACCTTCGACAGCGTTCACCTGTCTGACGGCGTGCAGTTTATCGTGGTCGTGATTGGTCTGTTCTCTGTCTCTGAGATCTTACTGATGCTGGAACATACCAGCAGCGGGCAGACGCTGGTGCGTAAAACCGGCCGGATGCTCTTTAACGCCAAAGAGGGCGCGCAGTGTATCGGTGCCACGCTGCGTTCGTCGGTGATCGGTTTCTTCGTCGGTATTCTGCCGGGCGCCGGGGCGACCATCGCCAGCGCCATTACCTACATGACGGAGAAAAAAATCAGCGGTAACAGCGACAGCTTTGGTAAAGGCGATATTCGCGGCGTCGCCGCACCCGAAGCGGCCAACAATGCCTCGGCCTGTGGCTCGTTTATTCCCATGCTGACGCTCGGCGTACCCGGCTCCGGTACCACGGCGGTGATGATGGGGGCGCTGACGCTCTATAACATCACGCCAGGACCGGCGATGTTCACCGAACAGCCGGATATCGTCTGGGGGCTGATTGCGGCACTGCTGATTGCCAACGTGATGTTGCTGGTCATGAACATCCCGCTGATTGGCCTGTTCACCCGTATGCTGACCATTCCGCTGTGGTTCCTGGTACCCGCAATCGCGGCCGTCTCGGCGGTAGGGGTGTATGCGGTGCACAGCACCACTTTCGACCTGATTCTGATGGTGGTGCTGGGGGTGTTCGGCTACATCTTGCGTAAAATGCACTTCCCGATGTCGCCGCTGATTCTGGGCTTTGTGCTGGGTGAGATGCTGGAACAGAACCTGCGCCGCGCCCTGTCCATCAGCAATGGCGATGTCGCCATTCTGTGGGATAGCAATGTGGCGAAGATCCTGCTGGTGCTGGCTATTGTGGTGGTGGTCGTGCCGCCGGTGCTGCGCCTGCTGCGTCGTCAGCGTAAGCCGCAGCCCGATGTCGGCTAATTAACCAGACAGCTGGGCATTCACCCACTGTTTTAACGCCTGGCGGGAGATCTTAATCCCGCCATTTTTTAACTCCGCAGGCAGTACCAGCCAGTGCACGGGCTGCTCAAATCGCGCCAGTTTGCCCTGTACCCATTCCGGCAAATGGGTAATATCCGTTCCCGGTTCACACTCCACCACCGCTACCGGACGCTGACCGAATTCGGCGTCATTCAGCGGAACAATGAAAACCTGGCTGATGTGCGGATGGGTCGCGATAATCCGCTCAAGGCTCTCCGGCTGAATGCCCTCGCCTCCACTGAAAAAGAGGTTGTCCATCCGACCGAGGATCGTCAGGCGACCGTCATGCAGTTCGCCGCGATCGCGGGTGGCAAACCAGCCCTCTGAATTCGTGAGCGGCAGCAACGCGCCGTCGCGCCAGTAGCCTGAGGCCATGCTTTGCGCCTTGATCCACACTTCACCGTTAACGACCTGAACCTCCCTGCCCGGCAATGCGCTGCCCACGTCCGGCTCACCGTCAGCCTCTTTCGCGCAGACGGTAGAGGCAAACTCCGTCAGGCCATAGCCACAAAACGTAGAAATACCCTGCGCGCGCGCCTGTTGCGTCAACTCAACGGGGATGGCGGCCCCGCCCAGCAGTACCGCTTTCAGCGCGATCCGCTGGTGGGTATTGAGCAGACGCCAGAGCTGAGTTGGCACCAGCGAGGCATGCGTACACCCCTGCAAGGCCTGCTCCAGCGGCTGCTTCTCGCGTACGGTTAAGCGCGCGCCAGCCTGCAGCCAGCGCCATAAGATCCCCTGCCCGGAGACATGAAACAGCGGCAGCGAAAGCAGCCAGTCGTCATCCTCGCCATAGGGCATCAGCGCGAGGACGCCCTCAGCGCTGGCAAGATGCGCCCCGCAGGTATGAACAGCCGCTTTCGGCAGCCCGGTGGAGCCGGAGGTGAGCGTCATTGAGGCCAGCCGCTCAGGCTGCCATGCCACGCTGTATTCGCCGGACGGAGCATGCATGCTAAGCGCGGCGAGCCCGTCATAGTGACCGTCCAGCACCAACGCAAAACGCAGCGTCATCTGCGGAAGCAACACCTCCAGCAGCGGATGTGGTAGCTGGGGATTAACGGGAAGAATTCGCGCGCCGCACTGGAGCAGCGCCAGCCATGCCAGCAGGGTCTGCGGGTGATTATGGGCGAGCAACAGCACGCCGTCACCCGCCTCCACGCCCTGCTGATGAAACCCTGCAGCCAGATTGTCGATGCGGGTGCAGAGCTGTTGCCAGCTCAGCACCTCGTCGTTGAGACGCAGAGCCGGTTTATCAGCACGCTGCTCGCGCCAGTGCCGCCACGGCCAGTCGCTAAAACTCATTGCAACGGCTCCAGCGCCTCAACGCCCGCGCACGGCAGCGTGCTCCCCGGCCACGGGCGAATGAGCTGGGTTTGCATCAGGTTTAACGTATCCAGCCCCGGGATGGTGTCGGGCGTTAACCAGGCGGCAATGCGCGCCAGCTGCGTCAGCCCAAGGCTGGATTCGATGGAGGAGCTGATCACCGCCGTCAGCCCTGCCTCATGCGCTGCCGCCACCTGTTCGCGCACCTTCGCCAGACTGCCCGTTAGCGTCGGTTTTATGACCACGGCGCTGACGCCAGGCTCGGCGCTAAAGGCAAAGTCCGCCTCGCGTAGGCTTTCATCCCAGGCGATGGCAATGCCGGTTTCTCGGGCAAAAGCGCGTGAATCCTCACGGGTTTTGCACGGCTCTTCCAGAAAAGCGATGCGGCTGCGGTACGCCGGGTTGACGTACTTCGCGAACTGCTGCGCCTTAAGCGGCGTCCAGGCGCGGTTGGCATCCAGACGCAGGCGCAGATCGGGGATCGCCTCCAGCAAGAGGTTAGCGACCATGCCGTCGCGTACCGCTTCGTAAAGACCGACTTTGATTTTCGCCACTTTCTCGCCGGGCATTGCGCTGAGCAAGGCAAACAGCTCGTCCGGATCGCCCGTGCAGAGCGGCGCGGCACGGTAATCGGCCTCATCAGGGAGGCTGCCGTCGAGCTCCACGAGCGCGCAGCTGATGCCAAACGCGGCGGAAGGGAGATCGGGCAGCGGCGGATTCAGGCCTGTACGCCATTCCTCTACCCATGCCATCAGCGCAGCCTGCGCCTCCTCCAGCGACTCCAGGCTAAAGCCCGGCAGAGGCGAAATCTCGCCCCAGCCCTGCCCTTCGCCCTGCTGCAGTTGCACGAAGAAGCCATCACGGGTTTTTAACCGCCGTTCACGCAGCACCACGCCCGCGTCCATCGGTATCTGCCAGCGGTAAACCTGCGCGCGACGCATTACGGGTTCCGTTTGTATTTACTGAAGTCTGGCTGGCGTTTTTCGTTAAACGCGTTGCGTCCTTCCTGACCCTCTTCGGTCATGTAGAACAGCATGGTGGCGTTACCCGCCAGCTCCTGCAGCCCCGCCTGACCGTCACAGTCAGCATTCAGGGCCGCTTTCAGGCAGCGCAGCGCCATTGGGCTGTTCTGCAGCATTTCGCGACACCAGCGAACGGTCTCTTTTTCGAGATCGGCAATCGGCACCACGGTGTTAACCAGGCCCATATCCAGCGCTTCCTGGGCGTTGTACTGACGGCACAGGAACCAGATTTCGCGGGCTTTTTTCTGACCGACAATGCGCGCCATGTAAGAAGCCCCCCAGCCGCCGTCAAAAGAGCCGACTTTCGGGCCCGTCTGACCGAAGATGGCGTTCTCTGCGGCAATGGTCAGATCGCACATCATGTGCAGCACGTGGCCGCCGCCGATGGAGTAGCCTGCCACCATGGCCACCACGGGTTTTGGGCAGGTACGGATTTGACGCTGGAAATCAAGCACGTTCAGGTGATGGGTACCCGCATCGTCCTGGTATCCGCCGTAGTCACCGCGTACTTTCTGATCGCCACCGGAGCAGAACGCTTTTTCACCTTCCCCGGTCAGGACGATAACGCCGATGTTGTCGTCATAGCGCGCATCCGCCAGGGCCTGAATCATCTCTTTTACGGTCAGGGGACGGAAGGCGTTACGCACCTGCGGACGATTAATGGTGATTTTGGCGATACCGTCAGCCGATTTGTGGTAACGAATGTCGGTGTAACCTTCGGAGCATTCTTGCCATTCAACCGGTGCATAGAGCATGTTTTCATCAGGATAGATCATAGAGTGTCCTTTATTCGACGACGCAGTATCTGAGCCAGACTCGCGCTAACCGCCCCGGGATTTTCCCGGTGGGCGTTGTGTCCGGCGTTTGGAATGACATGGCGAACAGCGTTCAGTTCAGCGGCCAGGGCCGCGAACTTCTCGTCACGTTCGCCATAGAGATAATCAAAAGGGAAATTTCGCGCGCTGAGGGCGGCACGCAGGTCTGGTTGCACGGCGAGCGAGGTTGCCTCGAGCATCATCGCCAGGTTTGTGCCCGTGTTGCGACAGCGCAGGGCGATGAGCGCCCTGCGCTGGCTGTCCGTCAGGGAGGCAAAGACAGGCTGTTGATACCAGTCGGCAAAGACGTTTGAGAGGGGCTGCGTGCGAAAACGCTGCGCCCACAGATGGTCGGATGCTGCTCTTGCCTCTCGTGCTGCGACCCCCTTCAGGCCCGGATGTCCGCCTTCCACGATGATGCCGCAAAGCCCCGCAGGATCCTGGCAGGCATGAAACATCGCAATGCGGCCGCCAAGGGAGTACCCCACCAGCCAGTAGTTACGTATGTTGTAACTAACAAGGGTTCGGGTAAGCACGTCACTCATCTCTTTGAACCCCGTGACGGCCATACTGGCGGACCGGCCATGCCCCGGCAGGTCGAGATAAAGCCGGGGATAATCGCTGAGCGCCTCGCCGACCGTCTGCCACTCGCGGCAATCGCCAGAAAATCCATGCAAAAAGACCAGCCAGGGGTAACCTGGCTTACCGGCCTGTTGCGCGCCTGTGAGGATCACAGGTGGCTCACCTGCGCCAGCAGACTTTGCAGCTTCTGCGCACCGTCAGCCTCGTTGACGACCAGTTCAATCAGCGTTGCACCGGGCTGTCGCCAGGCGCTGCTCAGGGCTGCATCCAGCGCTTCCCAGTTTTCCGGGCGGTGGTATTTCAGGTTAAACATCGCTGCGGCATGTTCAAACTGCACGTTCTGCGGCATCAGATAGAAGCGCTCGCGTTCGCTCTGCGGTGTCGGCAGCAGGGAGAAGATCTGCCCGCCGTTATTGTTGACCACAATCAGCACAAACGGCGCCGACACCTGCCGCAGCAGCGCCAGCGCATTGAGATCGTACAGTGCCGAAAGATCGCCCACGATCGCCAGCGTGGATTTCGCGCTGGCTCGCTGCACACCCGCCGCCGTAGAGATCAGCCCGTCAATGCCGCTGGCTCCCCGGTTACTGTAGACCGGATAGCCCGCAGGCAGTTTTGAGAACGCATCAATCAGACGCACCACCAGGCTGTTGCCGACAAACAGTTGCCCCTGCTCCGGCAGATACCGGTGAATACGGTGCGCCAGCTCCGCTTCACCAAACTCTTCGCATTGTGCACGGGTCAACTCCCACGCCTGACGCGACAGCGCCGGGATCTCAACGGCCCACGGGGCGCGCTTTTCCGCCGGGTGGAGCCCCAGCCAGGCGTCAATGTCGCTCACCAGACGACGGCCGCGATGGTGCGCCGGATCGAGCCGCCCTTCCAGCGGATCCACCAGCCAGTACTCTTCCGGGCTACAGGTTGCCTGCCACTGCAGTAACCGTTTGCCGGTCAGGCTTGCGCCCAGCTGAACCACAATCTGCGCCTGCGCCAGTTCAGTCACCGCTTTCGCATTCCCGAGCCAGAGATCGGCACACGGCAGCGGCTGTCCGGTCTGGGACAGCACGTCGCCAATCAGTGGCCAGCCAAGGGTGTGTGCCCATTCGGCCACCTGCCTGCCTTCGGCGGCGCTCATGCGCCCGGCAATAACCACGCCGCGTTTTTGTCGCCAGAAGAACCAGTCACGTTGCTTTGCGCTCTCAAGATGTGTCTGCTCGCGTAGCCACGGCTTTTCGCTTTCCCACCAGTCCCCAAGCTGCTGCTGCCAGGCAAGACCGGTGTCGTCCATTTCGCCGTACAACGGCTCGGCAAACGGACAGTTAATATGTAACGCCCCGCTGCGCAACGTCTCCATGGCATGATCGACGGTCGAGACCAGCCAGCTTGCGGGAATGTCCTGCGTGGGTCGGGGTAACGAAACCGTCTGCGAAGGATGCGAGGCAAAGAGGCCCGGCTGACGAATAGCCTGGTTCGCCCCGCAGTCAATAAGTTCTGGCGGGCGATCGGCTGTCAGCAGAACCAGTTTCTCACCGGTCAGCCCGGCTTCGATAAGGGCCGGATAGAGGTTTGCCACAGCAGTACCGGAGGTGACGATCACCGCCACCGGTTCCTTGCTGACCTTTGCCAGCCCCAGAGCCAGGTGGCCCAGGCCGCGCTCGTCAAAATGGGTGTGGTGAATAAATGCCCGGTTCTCTGCAGCCGCCAGCGTCAGCGGTGTGGAGCGTGAGCCCGGCGCAATACACACATGCCTGACGCCATGGCGAGTCAGGGCTTCAAGGATCACCGTCGCCCAGCGTCGGTTAAAAGAACTTACTGACATGAGATTGTCCGGTATCAAGAATGCGACACAGTATAAATAATAGAAAAAAATAGAATTTTGATATGAATCGGGATTGCGCGAATCAGTACTAATCCTTCAGGAGCAGAGAGCGCAAGCCTGCGGCTTTATTTTCGATCTCCTGCCACTCCTGTTCCGGATCGGAACCGCTGACGATCCCCGCCCCGGCGTAAAGACGGACGGTGGCGTCATGAACGCGCGCCGAGCGCAGGGCCACGCAGAACTCGCTTTGTTCTGGCGACAGATATCCGGCGGATCCGGCATACCATTCCCGGTCGAAAGGTTCAACGCGGTGTATAAATTCGCGTGCTGGCTGGCGCGGTAACCCGGCAACCGCAGCCGTCGGCTGCAGCACATGCAGACATTGCTCATCATCCGCATGCTTGAGCTCGGTCCAGATGCAGCGGCGAAGATGCTGCACTTTGCGCAACCGCATAACCTGTGCTGGCAGGACCTCCAGCGTCCGGGTATGGTGCTGCAGCCGCTGGCAGATATCCTCTACCACCAGCATGTTTTCACGCTGGTTTTTATCATCGTTCATCAGCCAGTCGCCCAGAAGGCGGGCCTGCTTGTCATCGGGATGGCTGGCGACGGTACCGGCCAGCGCTTCGGTACGCAGCAGGTTGCCGCGCCGCCGCCACAGCCGTTCAGGTGTGGAGCCAAGAAACGCGTTGCTGGCATCGAAAACCATGCAGAAATGATAGCAGTTCAGATTCAGGGCACGGCTGGCCGCCATCAGCGCCACGGCATTCACAGGCTGACTGAACTGCAGATCGGTTGCCCGGGCGAGCACCACCTTTTCGACTTCGCCGCGCGCAATGGTCTCTGTCGCCTGACGGATAAGGCGCAGCCATTCCGGTTTTTGCGGCTGATGGGTCTCCTGCACTACCTGGGCGGAGAGCGGGCGGATTGGGCGGGCATCGCGAAGCTGCTGTAAGAACGCCAGCGCCGCGTCGGCATCCTCCTGAAGGGAACGGTCACTCCACAGCTGCAGACGCAACGTGGCGGTCCCGGCAGAACGTCGCCACAGCAGGCGGGGTAAAAAGAGACTGCCCTGCTCCGGGGTGAAGGCATTCAGGCCGCAGATCCGCGTGTCGTTCGCTACAGGCTGTTGCTGTAAAAACTGCGAAGCCTGAGCCAGGGAGGAAAAATGGATGACGGCGCCCAGCGCAGCCAGCTCTTCATCACCGTTACGCTGCTGCCAGTAAAACTGGGGAAAGAGGCACTGAGCACCAAGCCAGGCGAGAGGGTCGAAAGCGTCGTTTAACGGGAAAGAGACGTCAACGTGACGTAAGCCGGGTGTAGCGGGTAACGCTTGCGCAAGCTGAGTACGCAGACGTTCCAGCGCGTTGGAAATCGAATGCACGCGAACCTCTCCCTGTAAAAACGCTTAGTATACGGGGTACCATCAGAAATATCAGTACCCACGTATAGGGAGGGGTTAAGCGTCCGATTCAGGGGTTAACGACGGGCCAGAAGCAGCCCCAGCACCAGCCCCACCGCCGCTCCGACACCAATGCCTTGCCACGGTTTTTCATGGACGTAATCATCGGCGCGATACACCGCTTTTTTTGCGCGGTAGTAGTAATTGTCGGACGCATGGCTGACGCGGGTTTTGACGTCATGTAGCGCCTGTTCGGCACGTGCCTTGAGTTCGATATATTTCTGATCGGCAGGGTCGCCGGACGAACGTAACACCTCTTCCAGCGTTTCGCTCAGTAACGTCAGGTCGTCATCGACACGGGTATCCCAGGATTGAAATGACATATTTTTCTCCATGTTAGTACACCAGTCCGCTAACTATAGCCAACGACCTGCCATTACGCCTGTTTCACTTCCCGCGCCATACCGATATGAGGAATGCCGTCTTCGTCGTACACGTCCGTGACCGGCATAAAGCCAAAGTGGCCGTAGAAAGACTGAAGGTGCGCCTGTGCGCCAAGGTATAACGCCTTGTCTGGCCACTGTTTTTGGCATGCCTCCAGCGTTTTTTCCATCAGCTGATAGCCCAGTTTTTCACCGCGCGCCTTGCCGCTAATAATGACGCGACCAATAACGACAGGCTCAAAATCGTCCTCGCTTTTCAGAATCCTCGCATACGCCACCAGCTCGTTATCCCTCCAGCCGAGAATATGACGGTTCTCGCCCACCAGATCATCACCATCGATGTCCTGATACGGGCAGGTTTGTTCCACAACAAACACTTCGCAGCGCAGTTTGAGCAGGGCGTACAGTGTCTGAACGGTGAGTTCACTATGGTGTAAATCTTGCCACTGGATCATGTCGGTCTCCTTCCTGGGTTCATCACGTTATACTAAACCCTCCCCCATTCGGCAAAGGGCTGATTGCGTTATGGAACTGATTTTTCTGGGTACGTCCGCTGGCGTGCCAACACGCACACGAAACGTGACCGCGATCCTGCTCGATCTGCAGCACCCAACCCGTGGCGGACTGTGGCTGTTTGACTGTGGCGAAGGAACGCAGCATCAGCTGTTACACACCGCTTATCATCCCGGTAAGCTGGATAAGATCTTTATCACGCATCTGCATGGCGATCACCTGTTTGGCCTGCCGGGCCTGCTGTGCAGCCGTTCGATGGCGGGTAATGCCAACCCGCTGACGATTTACGGACCGGCGGGTACTGGTGAGTTTGTTGAAACCACGCTGCGCCTGAGCGGGTCGTGGACAGATTATCCGCTGGAGGTGATTGAGATAACCGAGGGGCTGGTTTTGGATGACGGGGACTATACCGTCACCGCCCGGCCGCTCAACCATCCGGTTGAGTGCTATGGCTACCGCATCGAAGCGCATGATAAGCCCGGCGCGCTCGACGCCGCTGCGCTGATTGCCGATGGTGTGAAGCCCGGACCGCTTTTTCAGCGCCTGAAACAGGGCGAAACCGTCACGCTTGAGGACGGCCGCACGATTAATGGCCAGGACTATCTCGCCCCACCGCAGCCAGGGAAAAAACTGGCGATTTTTGGCGATACCGCGCCCTGCCCTGCGGCCCTGCAACTGGCGCGAGAGGTGGATGTGATGGTGCACGAAGCCACGCTTGAAACGGCGATGGAAGAGAAAGCCAACAGCCGGGGTCACAGCTCAACACGTCAGGCGGCGGCGCTTGCCCGTGAAGCGAACGTCGGAAGATTGATTGTCACCCATGTCAGCTCGCGCTATGACGCCCACGGCTGTGAAAAACTGCTGGCAGAGTGCCGCGACGTGTTCCCGGCATGTGAGCTGGCCAACGATTTCACTAAGGTCAGCGTTTAGTCCTTCATTTTTCTCTCAGGATGCCGATAACGATTAAAAGGGCAGCATTTCACTTGAGGGTAGAATGGATAATTTCCAGAAAGATATTGATGACAGGGCAAATCTCACCCTGTCGAATCGTTTTGAGCTGTTGCTGTTCCGTCTGGGCACGTCTCTGAATGAAAATAAATCCGAGCTGTTTGGCATTAACGTCTTTAAGCTGCGTGAAATTGTGCCGATGCCGGAGTTCACCAAACCCGCAGGGATGAAGTCCCCGCTGATGGGGATGGTGAATATCCGCGATCAGGTGATCCCGGTGATCGACCTGGCCGCCGTGGCGGGCTGTAAGCCGACGACGGGGCTCAACATCCTGCTGATCACCGAATATGCCCGCAGCGTGCAGGCGTTTGCGGTGGAATCGGTTGAGAACATCATGCGCCTCGACTGGAAGCAGGTTCACGCGGCGGAAACCGCCGTCAGCGGACGTTACATCACCAGTATCGCCTGTCTGGACGAAAAGACCGATACCAACGAGCTGGCGATGGTGCTGGACGTTGAGCAGATCCTGTATGACATCACGCCGGCCAACCACGATCTGCACGCCACGAATCTGCAGACCACTAAGTTCCACATCAAGCCTGGCGCTGTGGCGATTGTAGCGGAAGATTCCAAAGTCGCGCGCTCCATGCTGGAGAAGGGATTACAGGCTATGGAGATCCCGGCGCAACTGCATATCACCGGTAAAGACGCATGGGAGAAAATTGGCGTGCTGGCCGCGCAGGCGCAGGCTGAAGGGGTGCCGATCACCGATAAAATTGCCCTGGTGCTGACCGACCTCGAAATGCCAGAGATGGACGGTTTCACGCTGACGCGCAAAATCAAAACCGACCCGCTGCTGAAAGATATTCCTGTTGTGATCCACTCTTCGCTTTCGGGCAACGCCAACGAAGATCATATTCGTAAAGTGAAGGCCGACGGCTACGTGGCGAAGTTTGAGCTGAACGAGCTGTCGTCGGTGATTGAAGAGGTGCTGGACCGTTCGATGAAGAAGATTGACGGGCCGTTGATTAGCAGGAAACAGCTGGCTTAAGTCTGGTGCGGGCTGGTGCCCTTACCCCGTCCCTCTCCCACAGGGAGAGGGCGAAAACCATAAAAAAACCCGCCGAGGCGGGTTTTTTGCTTTTACATCAGCGGCATTGCTCGCTGCACGATATCAATCAGCGGCTGCGGATAGATACCGAAGATCAGCACCAGCAGCGCGGAGATCAGCACCACAATACCACCGGCGCTGTACTGCCAGTTGCCTGGTGCGTCGCGGTTGAGCTGCTGAGGCGCGCTCAGGTACAGGCTCACGGCCACACGCAGATAGTAGTACAGACCGATTGCCGAGCCGATAACCACGCCCGCAGTCAGCCACCACAGGTGCGCCTGCACACCGACAGCCAGCACGTAGAACTTACCGATGAAGCCCAGCGTCATTGGGATACCCGCCAGAGAGAGCATCATCACGGTCATCACCGCAGACAGGATCGGACGGTGCCAGAACAGGCCACGGTAGGAGAACAGTGAATCTGCATCCGGGCCACGGTACGGGCTGGACATCAGGCTCACCACGCCGAACGCGCCGAGGCTGCTGAACAGGTAACCGGCCAGGTAAACGCCTACGGTTTCCATCGACATCTCACCGCTCTGCAGCGCAATCAGTGCCACCAGCAGGTAGCCCAGATGAGAGATGGAGGAGTAACCCAGCAGACGTTTAATGTTGGTCTGGCTCAGCGCCATCAGGTTACCAAAGATGATGGAGACGAACGCGATAATCCCCAGCACCGTGCGAACTGCTTCGCTGTCACCTACCGGTGCGTACAGGAACAGGCGCATGACCACACCGAAGATGGCGATTTTGCTCGCCGTCGCCAGGAAGGTAGAAACCGGCGCCGGTGCGCCCTGGTAAACGTCCGGGGTCCACAGGTGGAACGGAACCAGAGAAAGTTTAAAGCCGAGGCCAACAATCATCATGCCCAGACCCGCCAGCAGCAGCGGCTCGTGCAGCATGCCGTCGCCGAGGCTCTTGCCAAGCGCCATGAACGAAAGGTTACCGGTCTGCGCGTACAGCAGCGCAATACCAAACAACAGGAAGGACGAGGCAGCAGCAGACAGGATGGTGTACTTGATGCTCGCTTCCAGAGAGCGCTTCTGACGGAAGGCGTAACCAATCAGGCCGAACAGCGGCAGAGAGATAAGCTCAATGCCGAGGAACAGCGCAGCCAGATGGTTTGCATTCGCCAGCAGAATGCCGCCGAGTGCGGCAATCAGTACCAGCAGGTAAAACTCTTCTTTGTTGTCGTTGTAGCCTTCGAGCCACGGATAGGCAAAGGTACAGGTCGCCAGGCTCGCCAGCAGAACCAGCCCCGTGTACAGCATGGCATAGCCGTCAACGCGCATCAGCGGGGTGACGTCCATCGCCCCGCCCTGGCCAACAAACCAGAGAGAGACTAACGCGGCGTTCAGTCCGATGACCGACAGCGTGGCATTCAGGAAGTGATTGCGTCGCCACGCAATGGAGAGCATCACAACCACCACCGTCAATCCGACGATCAGCAGCGGTAGCAGCGCGATCAGTTGTTGTGGAGTTATTGTCATGGCGAATTACGGCCTTGTAGTAGAAGCAGAATTAACAAACCACTGCTGGATATTACCCATCGCGGAGTGCGAGGTATCCAGAATCGGCTGCGGGAAGAAGCCCAGCAGCACCAGCAGTACGACCAGCAGCAGGATGATGAACAGCTCACGCAGCGACATCCCCGGCAGTTCTTGTGCAGCAATTTCGCTCTTCGCTTTACCGAAGTAAGCACGGTGCAGCATCGCCAGCGAGTAGACGGACGCGAACACCAGACCAAAGGTGGAGATGACGGTAATCATCGGTACCACTTTGAAGCTGCCGAACAGAATCATAAATTCGCCGACGAAGTTACCGGTACCTGGCATACCCAGGGTCGCCACCGCGAAGAACATGGACAGCGCTGGCAGCCACTTAATTTTGCTCCACAGACCGCCCATCATACGCATGTCACGGGTGTGCAGACGTTCGTACAGCTGACCACAGAGGATGAAGAGACCGGCTGCGGACAGACCGTGCGCAATCATCTGGATCACCGCGCCCTGGTACGCCAGCTGGCTGCCGGTGTAGATAGCAATCAGCACGAAGCCCATGTGGGAAACGGAGGTGTACGCAATCAGACGTTTGATGTCGTACTGCGTGAACGCCATCCAGGCACCGTAGAAGATACCAATCACACCCAGCCACATGGCAATCGGTGCGAACTCAGCGGACGCGTTCGGGAACAGTGGCAGCGCGAAACGCAGCAGACCGTAGGCTGCTGTTTTCAGCAAGATGCCCGCCAGGTCAACAGAACCTGCGGTTGGCGCCTGAGAGTGCGCGTCTGGCAGCCAGCCGTGCAGTGGTACGACCGGCATTTTCACCGCGAAGGCGATGAAGAAGCCGAGCATCAGCAGGTATTCCACACCGTGAGACATCGGGGTCTTCAACAGGTCTTCGTAGTTGAAGGTCCAGACACCGGTCGCATTGTGGTGCACAAACACCAGCGCCAGAATGGCAATAAGCATCACCAGACCACTCGCCTGGGTATAGATGAAGAACTTAGTGGCCGCCGTGATACGCGTTTTACCGTCGGACGCCTTATGGCCCCACAGCGCGATCAGGAAGTACATCGGCACCAGCATCATCTCCCAGAAGAAGAAGAACAGGAACATGTCGATGGCAAGGAACACGCCGATTACGCCGCCCAGGATCCACATCAGGTTCAGGTGGAAGAAGCCCTGGTATTTTTCGATTTCTCGCCAGGAGCAAAGTACCGCCAGAACGCCGAGCAGACCGGTCAGCACCACCATCAGCAGCGACAGACCGTCAATCGCCAGGTGGATCGTAATGCCGAAACGCGGGATCCACGGCAGGATAAACTCAGACTGCCACTGCGGAATGCCCGCAGACTGGGTCAGGGAGTAGCCACCCTGCAACCAGAGTTGCAGACCAAGCGCGAGCGTCAATCCCATGGTGATCAGCGCGATCCAGCGCGGCATCTTCACGCCAAAGCGTTCAGTCTGCCAGCACAGGAAGCCGCCGATGAAGGGAATTAATATTAGCCAGGGTAGTAACATGGCGATTTACATTCCTTTTTAAGGCCCCCAGCAGGGGCCTGATTTTCAACGAATTCGAATAAAATTCACTTTACGATCAACGCAACACCATCAGCAGCGCCAGCACGACAACCGCACCGATGCTCATGGACGCCACATACCAGCGCAGGTAACCGTTCTCGCTGTACAGCAGGCCTTTACCTGCAAAGCGGGAGAGGATCGCCGGGATATTCATCAGGCTGTTCAGTGGGTCGCGCTTCAGCAGCCACGCAATGCCCAGGAACGGCTTAACGAAGATCATGTCGTACAGCCAGTCGAAGCCCCACGCGTTGTACCACCAGGTGCCCAGCAGGCGGCCTGGCGCACTGTTGGCAACGGCAGTCACCAGCGTGCGTTTGCCCAGCCACAGCCATGCAGCAATCAGGATACCCGCGATAGCGACCACACCAGAGGTGATTTCAAGCGTCAGAACGCGACCGTGCTCAAGCTCGGTGGTGTCTGGCAGTACACCCTGCAGCGGCGGCACAATCATCGCGCCAACGAAGGTGGACAGGACCAGCAGCACAATCAGCGGCAGGTGGTGAGTAATCCCCTTCCCTGCGTGAGCGTGAATTTGTTCTTTACCGTGGAATACGATGAAAATCATACGGAAGGTATACAGGGAAGTCATAAACGCACCGACCAGACCCGCAACCATCAGATTGATATGACCATTCGCCATGGCACCGGCAAGGATTTCGTCCTTACTGAAGAAGCCCGCGGTAATCAGCGGCAGTGCCGCCAGCGCCGCGCCGCCCACCAGGAAGCAGACATACACCAGCGGGATGGACTTACGCAGTCCGCCCATCTTGAAGATGTTCTGCTCGTGATGGCAGGCCAGGATCACGGAACCGGATGAGAGGAACAGCAGCGCTTTAAAGAACGCGTGCGTCATCAGGTGGAAAATCGCCGCGTCCCACGCCTGAACGCCCAGCGCCAGGAACATGTAGCCAATCTGGCTCATGGTGGAATAAGCAAGAACGCGTTTGATGTCGGTCTGCACCAGCGCGGCAAAGCCTGCCAGCACCAGCGTGACCGCACCAACGATACCCACCAGATGCAGAATTTCCGGGGTCATCAGGAACAGGCCATGGGTACGCGCAATCAGGTACACACCGGCGGTGACCATGGTCGCGGCGTGGATCAGCGCGGAGACAGGGGTTGGACCCGCCATCGCGTCGGCCAGCCATGTCTGCAACGGCAGCTGTGCAGATTTACCCACAGCACCGCCCAGCAGCATCAGCGTTGCCCACCACAGCATGTTGTTGCCTGCGGCGAAGTGTGCAGGCGCCAGTTCCACCATTTCGCGGAAGTTCAGCGTGCCCAGTTCGTTGTAGAGAATGAACAGCGCGAACGCGAGGAAGACGTCACCCACACGGGTCACGACGAACGCTTTCATGGCCGCTGCGCCATTCTTCGGATCGGTGTAGTAGAACCCGATCAGCAGGTACGAACAGAGACCCACACCTTCCCAGCCCAGATACATCAGCAGCAGGTTATCGGCCAGCACCAGAACCACCATGCTGGCGATAAACAGGTTGGTGTAGGCGAAGAAGCGGGAGTAGCCCTCTTCACCGCGCATGTACCAGGAGGCGAACATGTGGATCAGGAAGCCCACGCCGGTCACCACGGAGAGCATGGTCAGCGAGAGACCATCCAGCACCAGGTTAAAACCGATGTTGAAATCACCGACCGACATCCAGGTCCACAGCGGCACGCTGAAGGCCTGACGCCCGTTGTTGAAGAAATCGATACCCGCATACGCTGTTACCAGCGCAGCCAGACCGACAGATCCCATGCCGACGGTCGCAGACAGATTCTCAGACCAGCGGCCGCGAGAAAACGCCAGCAGCACGAAGCCAATCAGCGGAAAAATAATGGTTAAGGCAAGCATGTTCATCCACGCAACTCACTTACTGAATCGATGTTCAGGTTCTGGCGGCGACGATGGAGCTGCAGCAACAGCGCCAGGCCAATACTCGCTTCGGCAGCCGCGAGGCTGATGGCGAGAATGTACATCACCTGACCATCGGTCTGGCCCCAGTAGCTTCCGGCGACCACGAAGGCCAGCGCGGAGGCGTTAATCATGATTTCCAGACCGATCAGCATAAACAGCAGATTGCGGCGGATAACCAGACCGGTTAAGCCCAGAACGAATAAAATCGCAGCGAGGATCAGTCCATGTGTTAAGGGGATCATGCGCGTTCCTCCGTTTTTCTTTTCGCGCGGTCGTCAGTGCGGTTGCTCAGCACCTCACCAGCACGCTCTTCGCGGCCAACGTGGAAGGCAACAACCAGACCCGCCAGCAGCAGCATAGAGGCCAGTTCAACCGCCAGAACGTATGGGCCAAACAGCGTGATACCCACTTCTTTCGCGCCGATTGGCGTACCGTCGATGCCCTGGTCGTTCACGCCGAGAATGGCATAAACAATCACCACCAGCATGATGGCCGACAAAATTGCCGGGCCAATCCACACCTGCGGTTTTAACCACTGACGTTCCTGCTCAATTTCAGAGCCGCCCAGGTTCAGCATCATCACCACGAAGACGAACAGCACCATGATGGCACCAGCGTAAACGATGATTTCCAGCGCACCGGCAAAGTGCGCGCCGAGCGCAAAGAACACCCCGGAAATAGCCAGCAGCGAAATGATTAAGTACAGCAGCGCATGCACCGGATTGGTGTGCGTAATCACTCGTAGCGTAGCCAGGATGGCGATAAGGCCACAGATATAAAAAGCGAATTCCATTGCCCTCTCCTTACGGTAACAGGCTCTTGACGTCGATAGGCTTGGCTTCGTTCTCTGCTTCGCCCTTATCTTTGCCGTCGATTGCCATACCCGCCATCCGGTAGAAGTTATATTCCGGGTATTTGCCCGGACCGGAAATCAGCAGATCCTCTTTCTCGTACACCAGGTCCTGACGCTTGTACTCACCCAGTTCGAAGTCCGGGGTGAGCTGAATCGCCGTGGTTGGGCACGCTTCTTCACACAGACCACAGAAGATGCAGCGTGAGAAGTTGATGCGGAAGAACTCAGGGTACCAGCGGCCGTCTACCGTCTCTGCTTTCTGCAGAGAGATACAGCCTACCGGACACGCTACCGCACACAGGTTACAGGCAACGCAGCGCTCGGAGCCGTCCGGGTCGCGCGTCAGCACGATACGGCCACGGTAGCGCGGCGGCAGATATACCGGCTCTTCCGGGTACATCCGGGTTTCGCGTTTGGCAAACGCGTGCAGGCCGATCATCCAGATACTGCGTACCTGGGTACCGAAGCCTACCAGTAATTCTTTTAAGGTCATGGTCTATAGCCCCTTATGGCTGCTGCCAGAGAATGACAGCCGCCGTTACCAACAAGTTGACGAGCGTCAGCGGCAGGCACACTTTCCAGCCGAAGGACATTACCTGGTCATAACGCGGACGCGGTAACGCTGCGCGAATCAAAATGAACATCATCATGAAGAACGCGGTTTTCAGCGCGAACCAGATGAACGGCGGTAAGAACGGGCCATGCCAGCCACCAAAGAACAGCGTTACCATCAACGCGGAAATGGTGACGATACCGATGTACTCGCCCACGAAGAACAGACCGAATTTCATACCGGAATATTCAATGTGGTAACCGTCGGCCAGTTCCTGTTCGGCTTCTGGCTGGTCAAACGGGTGACGGTGACACACCGCCACGCCCGCGATAGCAAAGGTAACAAAACCAAAGAACTGCGGGATAACGTTCCAGATGTCGGCCTGGTTGTTAACGATGTCGGTCATGTTGAATGAACCGGCCTGCGCCACCACGCCCATCAGGGAGAGCCCCAGGAACACTTCGTAGCTCAGCGTCTGCGCGGAAGCACGCATCGCACCCAGCAGCGAGTATTTGTTGTTACTGGACCAGCCTGCGAACAGTACCGCGTAAACCGCGAGACCTGCCATCATCAGGAAGAACAGAATGCCGATGTTCAGGTCAGCCACCACCCAGGTCGGGCTGACAGGAACGATAGCAAACGCCAGCAGCAGCGAGGTGAAGGCGATCATCGGTGCCAGCGTAAAGATCACGCGATCCGAGAAGCGTGGGATCCAGTCCTCTTTGAAGAACATCTTGATCATGTCCGCGACCAGCTGGAGTGAACCACCCCAGCCAACGCGGTTTGGTCCATAACGGTTCTGGAACAGACCAAGCAGACGACGTTCACCAAAGCTCATGAACGCACCACAGGTGACCACCACCAGCAGAATGACAATCGCTTTCAGAATGCTCAGCAGGATGTCGATAAGATCCGGCGTTAACCAACTCATGCTTTTGCCTCCTGCAGGTTATCAAGACGCGCACCCGCCAGTACCGGCGCGATGCCAGGCATACCCATCGGCAGACCGACCTGCCCTGCTGTCAGGCTTTCAGAGATAATCAGCGGCAGGCTGATGGTCTGGCCCTCGTAGCTAAAGGCAATGTTCGCACCCGCGTTAACGCCAAGCTTCGCGGCGTCTGCCGGGTTGAGCTTGATGTACGGCTGCGGCATACGCTGCTGGAATACCGGTGAACGCTGGGACAGCTCGTCGCTACCAAACAGATGGTAGTACGGCGCAATACGCCAGCTACCGTCCTGCGCCTGGAAGCTCGCCGGAACGGTCATGAAGAAGTCCAGACCGGTTTCGGAGGCCTCAATCAGACGCACGCCCGGATCGCCGTGACGCAGTGAACCGCCCACTTCCGCCTGGAACTTGTTCCACGCTTGCGGGGAGTTCCAGCCCGGCGCCCATGCGAATGGGATCTGTGAACGCGGCGCAGACGGCTGGTTGTTCCCTTCCATGGAGAAGGCGAACATGGTGTCTTTATCCTGCGGCTGACGCGGTTCGTGCACGCTGATATTGGCACGCATCGCGGTACGGCCACTGTAACGGTGCGGTTCACGCGCCAGTTTCTGGCCGCGAATACGGAAGCTCGCTTCAGGCGCAGCATCTTTAATACCCGCCAGCTGAGGCAGTTTTTCGACTACCGCATCGATAACGTGGTCGAGCTGCGTCCAGTCCACTTCACGGCTCTGCACGGTGCTGTGCAGGGAGTGCAGCCAGCGCCAGCTTTCCAGCATCACGGTGTTGCTGTCGTAGTACGCTGGGTCATAAACCTGGAAGAAACGCTGTGCGCGGCCTTCGTTGTTGATAACCGTACCGTCGCTTTCTGCGAAGCTTGCCGCAGAGAGCACCAGGTGCGCTTTATCCATAATCGCGGTGCGCTGATGGTCGATTACCATCACCAGCGGTGCTTTAGAGAGCGCAGCGTCAACACGCGCGGCAGAGGCATGGCGATGCAGGTCATTTTCCAGCACCACAACGGCGTCAGCAGCACCGGACTCCAGTTCGCTTAACGCTTCTTCCAGCGAGCCGCCGCCAATCATACCCAGACCGATGCTGTTCACCGCACGGGCAATCATGGTGACACCAACGTCCGCACCGCGGCCTTTCAGGGCTTTGGCGACGTTCGCTGCAGCCTGAATGATCTCGGCGCTACCGGCGTTAGTCCCGGAGATAATCAGTGGTTTCTTCGCCCCCGCCAGCGCCTGAACAATCACGTCGACTTTGCTTTGCAGGTCACGATCCAGTTCAACGGCCGGAGAATTGTTGTCCAGCGCATGAGCAATGGCGAAGCCAAGACGCGCCTGATCTTCAACCGGCGCGCAGTAGGTCCACGCGGCGATATCGTCCAGACGGGTGTTGTCGACGTTCGTCACAAACAGAGGATGCTTCGCGCGCTGGCCGATGTTGAGGATTGCCGCAATCTGCCAGTCAGCCACTTTCTGTGCCGCTGCCATTTCACGTGCTTTACCCTTCACCGCCTGGCGAACCGCCAGAGCCGCGCGAGCGCCGGTCTGCGTCAGATCTTCGCCCAGCACCAGAACCGCATCATACGATTCGATTTCGCGCAGCGCAGGGGTATGAATACCGCCTTCGCGCAGCACTTTCAGTACCAGCTGCAGACGTTCCTGCTCGCCCTGAGCGATACCGGTGTAGAAGTTTTCCGCCCCCACCAGCTCACGCAGCGCGAAGTTGCTTTCGATGCTGGCACGCGGGGAGCCGATACCGATCACTTTCTTCGACTGGCGCAGAATATCTGCCGCACCCTGCATCGCCTGTTCAGCGTTCAGGGTGATAAAGTCGTCGCCACGGCGCTGAACCGGCTGACGCGGACGGTCTTTCAGGTTCACATAGCCATAGCCAAAACGACCGCGGTCGCACAGGAAGTAATGGTTTACGGTACCGTTGTAACGGTTTTCGATACGACGCAGTTCGCCGTAGCGCTCACCCGGGCTGGTGTTACAGCCCAGCGAACACTGCTGGCAGATGCTTGGTGCAAACTGCATGTCCCACTTACGGTTGTAACGCTCGGAGTGAGTTTTATCGGTGAATACGCCGGTCGGACAGATTTCTACCAGGTTACCGGAGAATTCGCTCTCAAGCGTACCGTCTTCCGGACGACCGAAATAGACGTTGTCATGTGCGCCATACACACCCAGATCCTGACCGTCTGCGTAATCTTTGTAGTAACGCACGCAGCGGTAGCAGGCGATGCAGCGGTTCATTTCGTGAGAGATGAACGGCCCCAGGTCCTGGTTACGGTGAGTACGTTTAGTAAAGCGATAGCGACGGAAGCTGTGACCGGTCATTACGGTCATATCCTGAAGGTGGCAGTTGCCGCCCTCTTCACAGACCGGGCAGTCGTGCGGGTGGTTGGTCATCAACCATTCCACAACGCTTTCGCGGAACTGTTTTGCTTCTTCGTCATCAATCGAAATAAAGGTGCCTTCGGTGGCTGGCGTCATACAGGACATCACCAGGCGACCACGCGTGTCTTCCGCGTTTTGATATTGCTTCACCGCACACTGGCGGCAAGCACCGACGCTGCCCAGCGCCGGATGCCAGCAAAAGTACGGAATATCGAGGCCAAGAGACAGACAAGCTTCCAGCAGGTTGTCCGCCCCGTTGACTTCGTATTCTTTGCCGTCTACATGAATCGTAGCCATTAGCATGCTTCCAGTTGTCTCGAATTGCTTCGAGCGTTAATCAAAATTCTGTTTTTACCAGCGTGCTTTCAGCAGGTTCGGCTGAATACCATTGATTGAATGGGTATTGCTGAACGGCTGCTTGATGCCTGCTTCGAATTCGTCGCGGAAATATTTAATCGCGCTCTGCAGCGGCTCGACGGCACCCGGTGCGTGGGCACAGAAGGTTTTGCCCGGCCCTAAGAATCGACACAGTTGCTCAAGTGTCTCGATATCACCAGGCTGGCCTTCGCCGCGTTCGATAGCACGCAGGATCTTCACGCTCCACGGCAGACCGTCACGGCACGGTGTACACCAGCCGCAGGACTCACGGGCGAAGAACTCTTCCAGGTTACGCACCAGCGAGACCATGCCGATCTCGTGGTCGACGGCCATCGCCAGCGCCGTACCCAGACGGCTTCCTGCTTTACCAATGCTTTCGAACTCCATCGGCAGATCAAGGTGGGCTTCGGTCAGGAAGTCTGTCCCTGCCCCACCCGGCTGCCAGGCTTTAAATTTCAGGCCATCGCGCATGCCACCGGCGTAGTCTTCAAGAATTTCGCGGGCGGTGGTACCGAACGGCAGTTCCCAGACGCCAGGGTTTTTCACGCGGCCGGAGAAGCCCATCAGCTTGGTACCGGCATCTTTGCTTGAGGAGATGCCCTGATACCACTCCACGCCGTTGGCGAGGATAGCCGGAACGTTACACAGGGTTTCGACGTTGTTCACACAGGTCGGTTTACCCCACACGCCGGAGCTTGCCGGGAACGGCGGCTTGGAACGCGGGTTCGCACGGCGGCCTTCCAGGGAGTTAATCAGCGCGGTCTCTTCACCGCAGATATAACGCCCTGCACCGGTGTGCACGAACAGCTCGAAGTCAAACCCGGTGCCGAGAATGTTTTTGCCAAGCAGGCCCGCTTCGGTCGCTTCGGCAATCGCGCGACGCAGGTTTTCCGCCGCTTCGATGTACTCACCGCGCAGGAAGATGTAACCACGGTACGCTTTCAGCGCGAACGCGGAGATCAACATGCCTTCCACCAGCAGGTGCGGCAGTTGCTCCATCAGCAGACGGTCTTTATAGGTACCCGGCTCCATTTCATCCGCGTTACACAGCAGGTAACGGATGTTCATGGATTCATCTTTTGGCATCAGGCTCCACTTCAGACCGGTGGAGAAGCCCGCGCCGCCGCGACCTTTCAGACCCGACTCTTTCACCGCGTTAACGATGTCGTCCGGCGCCATGCCGCCCAGGGCTTTACGCGCCCCGGCATAGCCGTTTTTGCTCTGGTATTCGTCGAGCCATACCGGCTGTTTGTCATCGCGCAGACGCCAGGTCAGCGGATGCGTCTCAGCAGTACGAATTACAGTTTTCATTTGTACTGCTCCAGCAGGTCAGGAATGGCTTCCGGCGTCAGATGGCTGTGAGTATCCTCATCAATCATCATGGTCGGCCCCTTGTCGCAGTTACCCAGGCAGCAGGTTGGCAGCAGAGTAAAGCGACCATCGAACGTGGTCTGGCCCGGCTTGATATTGAGTTTTTTCTCAATCGCAGCCTGAATGCCCTGATAACCGGTAATGTGACAGACAACGCTGTCACAGTAGCGGATCACATGGCGGCCCACCGGCTGACGGAAGATCTGGCTGTAGAACGTGGCTACGCCTTCTACGTCACTGGCCGGGATACCCAGCACTTCTGCGATCGCATAGATCGCCCCATCCGGCACCCAACCACGCTGTTTCTGTACGATTTTCAGCGCTTCAATGGACGCCGCACGCGGGTCTTCGTAGTGGTGCATCTCGTGCTCAATGGCGGCACGCTCTGCTTCACTCAGCTCAAAAGCCTCGGTTTGTGGTTGTTGATTCTCGTGCATAATTAGCGGTCCACATCTGACATAACAAAATCGATACTACCCAGATACACAATCAGGTCGGAGACCAGACTGCCGCGGATGGCGGACGGGATCTGCTGCAGGTGCGCAAAGCTCGGCGTACGCACGCGGGTACGGTAGCTCATGGTGCTGCCGTCACTGGTCAGGTAGTAACTGTTAATACCCTTGGTCGCTTCGATCATCTGGAAGGATTCTTGTGCCGGCATGACCGGGCCCCAGGAAACCTGCAGGAAGTGGGTGATCAGGGTTTCGATATGTTGCAACGTGCGCTCTTTCGGTGGCGGCGTCGTCAGCGGGTGATCCGCCTTGAACGGGCCTTCCGGCATGTTGTTGAGGCACTGCTCAAGGATGCGCAGACTCTGACGCAGCTCTTCTACTTTCAGCATCACGCGGGTATAGCAGTCGGAAACACCGCCGCCAACCGGGACTTCAAAGTCGAAGTTCTCATAGCCAGAGTAAGGACGCGCTTTACGCACGTCGAAATCAATACCGGTCGCACGCAGGCCAGCACCGGTGGTCCCCCACTCCAGCGCCTCTTTCGCGCCGTAGGCAGCAACGCCCTGGGAACGGCCTTTCAGGATGGAGTTACGCAGCGCGGCTTTCTCATACGAGGCCAGACGTTTCGGCATCCAGTCGAGGAATTCACGCAGCAGACGGTCCCAGCCGCGCGGCAGATCGTGTGCCACACCGCCGATACGGAACCAGGCCGGGTGCATACGGAAACCGGTAATCGCTTCCACCAGATCGTAAATTTTCTGACGGTCGGTAAAGGCGAAGAAGACCGGGGTCATCGCGCCAACGTCCTGAATGAACGTGGAGATGTACAGCAGGTGGCTGTTAATACGGAACAGTTCTGACAGCATAACGCGAATCACGTTAACGCGATCCGGCACGGTGATGCCTGCCAGTTTCTCAACGGCCAGCACGTAAGGCATTTCGTTTACGCAGCCGCCGAGGTACTCGATACGGTCGGTATACGGAATGTAGCTGTGCCAGGACTGACGCTCGCCCATTTTCTCAGCACCACGGTGGTGGTAACCGATATCCGGAACGCAGTCGACAATCTCTTCGCCATCAAGCTGAAGAATAATACGGAATGCACCGTGCGCAGACGGGTGGTTTGGACCGAGGTTGAGGAACATGAAGTCCTCGTTTTCGGTACCGCGCTTCATGCCCCAATCTTCCGGCTTGAAGGTCAGCGCTTCCATCTCCAGATCCTGCTTGGCTTTGGTCAGCTCAAACGGATCGAATTCAGTCGCACGTGCCGGGTAGTCTTTACGCAGCGGGTGGCCGGTCCAGGTCTGCGGCATCATGATGCGCGTCAGATGCGGGTGGCCGTCGAAGGTCATGCCGAACATTTCCCAGGTTTCACGCTCGTACCAGTTGGCGTTCGGGAAAAGTTTGGTGATCGTCGGCAGATGCATGTCGTTTTCAGACAATGCCACCTTGAGCATGATATCCGTGTTGCGGTCTATTGAGATCAGGTGGTAGAAAACGGAAAAATCCGCAGCAGGGAGACCCTGGCGGTGCGTGCGCAGACGTTCATCCATGCCGTGTAAGTCAAACAGCATGACGTAAGGTTTTGGCAATTTCTTGAGGAAATCGACAACTTCCAGCAATTGTTCACGCTTCACCCAAACAACGGGTACCCCGGTGCGGGTCGCCTGAACAGTAAAGGCATCCGGCCCAAAACGGTTGCGCAGTTCGCCAATGACGGGGTCATCCAGATGATCCCGGGTCTGCCAGGCGGCTTCTTGCGCGGTTAAGTCGGTCATATTGTTCACCATTGCAAATGGTCCGTGGTGACTGTTAAGCCTGGCTTCGCGCTATTTGAGTAGTGATATGCGAAGGTGTTCTCCAGGCCCACAGGCGCAAATTAAATTTCGTCAGGCGTACGCAGGTTGGTGACGGCAATACGTTCACCACGTTTACGCTCGCGCTCAGACTGCATGTTCGCGCGATAGACACCCTGATCGCCAACAACCCACGACAGCGGGCGGCGTTCTTTACCGATAGACTCCTGCAGCAGCATCAGCGCTTGCATGTAAGCTTCCGGACGTGGCGGGCAACCCGGGATGTATACATCCACTGGAATAAACTTATCTACGCCCTGCACAACGGAATAAATGTCGTACATACCGCCAGAGTTTGCACATGCGCCCATGGAGATAACCCATTTTGGCTCCAGCATCTGGTCATAAAGACGCTGAATAACCGGTGCCATCTTGGTAAAGCACGTACCGGCCACCACCATCAGGTCAGCCTGACGTGGGGATGCACGCAGTACCTCTGCCCCAAAACGCGCAACGTCATGCACCGCAGTGAATGACGTCACCATTTCAACGTAGCAGCAGGAAAGGCCAAAGTTGTATGGCCAGATGGAGTTCTTACGACCCCAGTTGACCATATCGTGCATGGCATGTTCGAGCTTGCCCATGTACACGCTTTTATTGACTTCTTGCTCCAGGGGATCGGTTACGATCTCCTGTTTTTGCAGGGGGTAACGGTCATTCTCACCGTTAGGATCTATGCGGGTGAGCGTATAATCCATCTTATTGCCTCGCTGTTACTGCTGACGATTAGAGATACTGTTTTCCGGGTTGATGTGTTCACGACGTGAACGCGCAGGCGTCCAGTCAAGCGCGCCAATACGCACCAGATAAACCAGACCGGCCAGTAGCACTAAAATGAAAATTGCGGCCTCGACAAAGCCTACCCAACCACTTTCGCGGATGGAGGTCGACCATGCGAAAAGGTAAAGCGCTTCCACGTCAAAGATGACGAAGAACATGGCTACCAGATAGAACTTGGCAGACAGGCGTAAGCGAGCGGAACCTACTGAATCAATACCTGATTCGAAAGGGGTGTTTTTGTGCCTTGCGCGGGCGCGACCGCCCAGGAACCAGCCGCCGACTAACATCAGGCAGCACAGGCCAATGGCTACAATAAGAAAGATTGCGAATGCCCAGTGATGAGCGATGACTTCTGTGGATGTTGACATACTCATTGCTTACTCATCAAAAGTGATACCAACGACACTGCTCTTGCTGGCAGATGGGCATCACATCGATTCATGGGGAGGAACAAATAACCTTACACTAACTGTCAGAAATGAGACGTAGACAGCAAAATGATGGGGTTTTTTACTCCTTTCTATAACCTATTGTCAACTTTAACAAAGGTTTCTTCACATTAAATTACATCGAGCGATTCTCATTAACATTTGGTGCCCTTTAACCCTGGTGGTTACCTGACTTTTCGTCAAATGCATGTTGTTGAATCGTGTCCGTTTTGGAAGTAAAAAAAATAACCCTCCTATTTTGACAGGATTTGCCAACGATTCCTCCCCCTAAATGGGAGTATTTTCTTGATCTGAGACACGCTTTTGTTAATTCAACCAGTAAAACGGCAACATCTTTCCTGTTTTATTAACATGCCTGGCGCGGGAAGGAAGTGAGAAAAGAATTTGTTCAGACTTTAATCAACTGTATTTTACTTATTGATAATTAAGAACTCTTTTCATTTCACTCTCATTAGCGGAGAGAATTTGTGCAAAAAAAAAGCCACTCCATGCGAAAATCGCACGAGTGGCATTTTTTTACACTTACATTTTGTTACCAGAATTTTGAGCTCTCGATCACTCAAAGTCACCTTCAACGATCAGGGAGTCATCCCCCCCTTCGTGGGTAACATGCTCGAACTGCCACGGGTTATGGTAGTTCTCCATTGCTTCGAACACCACTTTCGCCAGCTCGTTGTTACTGGACGTGTTGTGGCACAGCAGATACTCCGTATCCGGCAGCGGAGGGAGTCCATCGGATTTTCCCAGCACCCGCAGATCCGGGCTCATCATCTCCACCGGACGCGCCGTTACGCCAAGGCCGGCTTTGACCGCTGCGCGAACGGCAGGCAATGTGGAGGCCACATACGCCAGTCGCCACGGAATGTTGGCCTCGTTGAGCGCCGCCAGCACCATATCGCGGAATGGGCTCGGATCGTCCAGTAAGACCAGAGGAACCGGCTCGCCTTGCTGAAGCACATATTCCGCCGCGCAATACCAATGCGTAGGAGACGTTCGCAGCGTCAGGCAATTAAATTGGCCGGGACGATGCGTGGTGACCACGAGGTCAACCTCGTTCTCTTTTAACATCTCAATCATAAAAGCATTACGCTTCACGCTAACATCCAGCGCAAGCTTCGGATAAACCGAACTGATTCGATTAAGAAGGAACGGCAATATAGTATCCGCTGACTCATCAGATGCACCTAACGTTAGCACACCCTGAAGGTTGCTAAACATTAATGACATACATGCTTCGTCATTAAAGCGAAGTATTTTCCTGGCATAACCCAGTAGCTGAATACCGTGTTCCGTTAAGAGCTTATTACGGCCATGACGGGCAAAAAGCTCTTTACCAACCAGTTGTTCCAGACGCTGCATTTGCTGACTGACGGCGGACTGGGTTCGGCAAACTGCGGCAGCAGCTGCTGCAAAAGTGTTGAGGTCTGCGACCGCAACAAACGTTCTCAGCAGATCGAGGTCGAGATTCATTATCGGACGATTTGCATTTATCATATCTATTCACTTTCAGGTTGCTCGTGCGGAGCTGCCCGGGTTGAAGCTGTGTGTAACAGTTAAGCAATTCCTTCTGGAGTTTTCCCTCGCATCCCGGCCCGGCAGACTGCCTGACAGATAGTTATTGTGCTGCTTTAGTGTATATATCAACAGTCAGAAAGCACGTTTCATGACGTTATTTTTATTCTCTTAAACGTTCAGGATATTTAGAAGATCGCAGGTTAATGTAAATTACATTAAAGGTATGACACCTTTTCTGCCATCTTTATCGCAGCGCTGTCAACGTTGCAGGTTGTGCTTTGCACACGCCAGCCAGAGATAACTCCAACAATAACAATCAATTAATTCAGAAAATCAGGGCAAGATATACAAATCACATACGTCTTTCCTCTGCTTTCCTTAAAGACATCTTAACTCAAATCCACTTTATTTATAAGTCTTATCGCAATATTCAGGATTAAAGGTTGTTGTTAGGCTTCTAAACTAATTTTATTAAAATTAACTAAAGTTGCATTTTGTAGGTTAATAATAAATAAATTTTAATTTAGATTAAAGCCAATCATTAATAACACTTAACATTAATTTCACATGAGCAACTTTTAACCAAAGCCTGCTATTACAGCGTGATCTATTGAAGCACTCAGATTTTACGAAAAGTCACTCAGGTAAACTTCCGCCTTAACCCTGGCCGCTATTTTATTTTTAATAGCACAATATGCAACAAAGATTAAAATTAACAGCACAATTAACCTAATAAAACGCTTTCATGCATAACTTTAGACCAGAAAATTTCAATGCAGGCAGCGAAAGAGATTCAACAGAATTTTTTCTATTGCACAAAATCTTCTTCTGTTTACCCTTCAAAACGAAGCGAGGGGGGAGTACATTGTTCCGTGCTGACTTCCACGGCAGGGAGCGGCAATAATAGCGAAAAGGTTAAAGGTTCATGTCCCCTATCGAAAAATCCAGCAAGCTAGATAACGTCTGTTACGACATCCGTGGCCCGGTTCTCAAAGAGGCAAAACGCCTGGAAGAAGAAGGCAATAAGGTTCTGAAACTCAACATTGGTAACCCTGCGCCGTTTGGTTTTGAAGCGCCGGATGAAATCCTGGTTGATGTGATCCGCAACCTGCCTACTGCACAAGGCTATTGTGATTCAAAAGGACTCTACTCCGCACGCAAAGCCATTATGCAGCACTACCAGGCACGCGGTATGCGTGACGTTACCGTTGAGGATATTTATATCGGCAACGGCGTCTCTGAGCTGATCGTGCAGGCCATGCAGGCATTGCTGAACAGCGGCGACGAAATGCTGGTACCCGCCCCGGATTACCCGCTGTGGACGGCGGCCGTATCACTCTCCAGCGGTAAGGCGGTGCACTATCTCTGCGACGAATCCTCTGACTGGTTCCCGGACCTCGATGATATTCGTGCAAAAATCACCCCGCGTACGCGCGGCATCGTGATTATTAACCCGAACAACCCGACGGGTGCCGTCTACTCTAAAGCGCTGCTGATGGAGATCGTGGAGATCGCCCGTCAGCATAACCTGATCATCTTCGCTGATGAAATTTACGACAAGATCCTGTATGACGCCGCGCAGCACCACTCTATCGCCGCGCTGGCGCCAGACCTACTGACCGTCACCTTTAACGGCCTGTCTAAAACTTACCGTGTGGCCGGTTTCCGCCAGGGCTGGATGGTCCTGAACGGTCCGAAAAAACATGCGAAAGGTTACATTGAAGGGCTGGAGATGCTGGCTTCCATGCGTTTGTGTGCCAACGTTCCGGCCCAGCACGCGATCCAGACGGCGCTGGGCGGTTATCAGAGCATCAGCGAGTTCATCGTGCCCGGCGGCCGCCTGTACGAACAGCGTAACCGCGCCTGGGAGCTGATCAACGACATCCCTGGCGTCTCATGCGTGAAGCCTAACGGTGCGCTTTACATGTTCCCGAAAATCGACGCGAAGCGCTTCAACATTCACGATGACCAAAAAATGGTGCTTGATTTCCTGCTGCAGGAAAAAGTGCTGCTGGTTCAGGGCACGGCCTTTAACTGGCCATGGCCGGATCACGTTCGTATCGTGATGTTGCCGCGCGAAGACGACCTTGAAATGGCCATCAGCCGCTTCGGGCGATTCCTCTCCGGCTACCACCAGTAACACAATCATTCTGCCGGGTGGCGCTGCGCTAACCCGGCCTTCAAAATCCGCAAATTTGCATCTTCCCTCCCCTCCCCGCACAATGAAGTCTGTCGCAGTGAAGACAAAAGGTAACCTATGAGTCAGAGTCATTTTTTTGCCCACCTCTCCCGCCTGAAACTCATCAACCGCTGGCCTTTGATGCGCAATGTGCGCACCGAAAATGTCTCAGAACATAGTCTGCAGGTTGCGATGGTCGCGCATGCCCTTGCGGCCATTAAAAACCGCAAATTCAACGGTCAGGTCAATGCGGAACGTATCGCGCTGCTGGCGATGTATCACGATGCGTCCGAAGTGCTGACCGGGGATCTCCCCACGCCGGTGAAATACTTCAACTCGCAGATTGCACAGGAATATAAGGCCATTGAGAAGATTGCCCAGCAAAAGCTGATTGAGATGGTTCCGGAAGAGCTACGTGACGTCTTTGAGCCGCTGATTGACGAACATCAGTATACGGAAGAGGAAAAGTCACTGGTGAAGCAGGCGGACGCGCTGTGTGCCTATCTGAAATGTCTGGAAGAGTTGTCCGCGGGGAATAACGAATTTTTACTGGCCAAAACGCGTCTGGAGAAGACGCTGGACTCCCGCCGCAGCGAAGAGATGGATTATTTTATGCAGGTGTTTGTGCCGAGCTTCCATTTATCGCTGGATGAGATCAGCCAGGATTCTCCGTTGTAATTTTTCGCCGGGTGGCGGCTTCGCCTTACCCGGCCAACGTTTCTGCGCTCACGCTAAAACGGGAATAACACCGGAATCAGCACCACACATACCAGCATCACCAGTATGGTGAACGGTACGCCAATCTTTACGAAATCGCTAAAGCGGTAATTCCCCGGCCCCAGTACCAGCGTGTTAACCGGCGAAGAGACCGGCGTCATAAACGCCGCAGAGGCCGCCATCGCCACCATCATCGCAAAGGGGTACGGCGACACGCCCATCGATTTCGCCATCGCCAGTGCAATGGGCGCCATCAGCACCGCCGTGGCGGTATTGGAAATGAACAGCCCTATCGTGGCGCACATCACGAACAGGCACACCATCATCATATACGGACCGTATCCCCCGCCGATGTCCATGAGCCCTTTAACCACTAAATCCACCCCACCGGTTTTTTGCAGGGCAAGGGCGAATGGCATCATCCCGACAATCAAAATGATGCTTGGCCAGTGAATTGCTTTATAGGCGCTCTCGGCATCAATACAGCGAAACTTGCCCATTAACAGGCAGGCAATAATCGCCGCCACCGGGTTCGGGATCTCGTCGGTGAGCATTAGTGCCACCATCAGCACCAGACAAAAAATGGCGTGAGGCGCCTGGCTGTGGGCCGGAGAGGCATCGCTCTCCTCAACGGGCATGTTGAGTACCACAAAATCGCGGCCTTTTTGGCCGAGTTGGCTGATAAGCTTCCAGTTACCCACCACGAGAAAAATATCGCCCAGCAGGATAGGCTCATCCACCACGGCCCCTTCCATCGCCACGCCATCACGCTTCAGGCCGACGACATTAAGGCCGTAGCGGGTACGGAACCCCATTTCACGCACGGTTTTGCCCAACAATTCCGATTCCGGGATCAGCGACACTTCCGCCATACCCACATCCAGCGCCTGGTCGGAGAAATACTCTCCGCGTAGCACCATCGGCTCCAGCAGTTGCTCACTGCAAAACTCACGCAGATCGACCTCTGCGGTGGACATATCGATCAGCAGAACGTCACGCGCCCGGAATTCGGAGACCCCGTTCACGTTGACGATGACCCGGCGAAAGCGACGCCAGCGCTCCACGCCTATCACGTTCGCGCCATACCGCTCGCGCAGCTTCAGGTCATCCAGGCGCTGGCCGACCATTGGCGAACCAGGACGAATAGCCAGACGGCGGGCGCGGCCGGCCAGACGGTACTCTTTGATCAAATCGCGGAAGGTGCGTCGTTTCCAGCCATCTTTAGTTTTGTCCTGCTTCTCGCCTTTCAGGGCGAAGCGAGTCAGCAGCATATACACCACACCCATCAACAAAATGACCAGCCCAAGCGGGGTGACGCTGAAGAAGCTAAAGCCCTCCAGCCCTTCACGTATCAGCTCGCTGTTGACCACCAGGTTTGGCGGCGTGGCCACCAGGGTCATCATACCGCTGATGAGCCCGGCAAAGCTCAGGGGCATCATCAGGCGCGACGGTGAGGTCTGCATCCGCATGGAGACGCTCAACACCACCGGGATAAAGATGGCAACGACGCCCGTCGAGCTCATAAAGGCTCCCAGCCCGGCGACCGTAAGCATGAGGTAGATCAGCATTTTGGTTTCGCTGTTGCCAGCCACCCTCACCAGCCATGCCCCCACAAGGGTTGCTACGCCGGTGCGCACCAGCCCGTCGCCGATAATAAACAGCGCGGCAATCAGAATGACGTTGGGATCGCTAAACCCCGAGAAGGCTTCCGGCAGCGTGAGCGTACCGCTCAGCGCAAACGCAACGATAACAAACAAAGCGACGGCATCCATGCGCACTTTGCCTGTAGCAAACAGAATGATGGCGATTAAAAGCAGGCTGAGCACCCAAATCAGTTCACCGTTCACAACATGTCCTTGTCAGAGAGAGATGCGAAATTGTGCCATAAAAAAGCCCCAGCAGCGTGGGGCTAAATCATGGGATTACACTTTTAGCGAGACGGTTACAATACCGTCTGGCGCCTTAGCGATATCAAGCGCGGTCAGCGTATTGAGCACAAAGTCCGCCTCGTCCAGCCGGGGAGAATCGGCCGGAACGTTGACGGCGATAACGTGGCTGCCAGCGTTCAACCCGGCCAGCACGCCCGCTGCCGCATCTTCCACCACCACGCACTCCGCCGGGGGGATGCCCAGCAGTTCTGCACCCAGCAAAAAGGCATCAGGCTCCGGTTTGCCGCGTTTCACGCGCTCAGCGGTAATGAACACGTCCGGCGTGGGTAAACCCGCCGCCTTATGACGAGCGTGAGCCACGGGAACCGAGCCGGAGGTGACAATGGCCCACGGAATTTCCGCTTCATTCAAATGCTCAAGCAGTTCACGAGCACCGGGTAACGCGGTGATGCCGTCCGTATCGGTGGCTTCAACGTGTTCCAGATATTTAAACTCTGCCTGAATTTCGTCCTCAGAGCGTCCCGCCAGAAAATGGCGGAGCGAGGTTATGGCCTGTTTGCCGTGGATAAAATTCAGCACGTCCTGATGGTCGATGCCATGTCTGTCCGCCCAATGGCACCATGAACGCTCTACAACCGGTAGCGAATCCACCAGCGTACCGTCCAGATCAAACAGAAAACCTCTACACTGCACACGCACCTCCGTCAGGCATTAATGATTTGTTGAATTTCGTTGCTGCTTAAGTGGTACTGGCGCGGGCAGGCGTGCCATGCGCTCAGCATGCGCTGGTATTTTTCCCACATAGGGGTCTGCGCGTTAAAGCCGTGGGTGACCGCATCAAAGTGCGTATAACGCCCTTCTGTATTCACCATAAAGCGGACATAGCTCAAATAGCGCGCTTCCGTTGCGGCATCAAAGCCTAAGAAAGTGACGCGGCGCTCGTCAATGGACTGCTGATCTTTCAGGTTGTTCCAGGACACGTGAAGCGCGTGGTACATCTCCATAATGTCGATCACGATGCGGCAGGTTTCTTCTTTCAGCTCGCCAAACTCGCGGTCCAGTTCACGCATCTGCAAACCAAAGCCGCGTTCGACGATGGTCTGCAGGCGGCTGTAGCGCTCAGCGTTATCGGGATCAAGCATAGTCATCATTTTGTACTGGTTGGACAAAATCAGACGTTGAGCATGGGTCATTTCCATCTTTCGACTCCTGTAGCGCATGGCACTTGAAAAAAAAGACACGGTAACGGTGTGTTACTGTGCCTTCTTTTATTAGTCGTTTCGATGATCAATCACAAATCATCGAGGAATGTTTTATCAAGTTGCTTAAAAGCTCGCTTAAGCGTGTCAGCCAGCGCCTGATAATCGGGCTTGCCTTCAACCGGAGCGAGCGCCTGACCGGCTTCTTCCAGTTTCCCGCGAACGTCATAAAACCAGTGTAAAATAGAAGGCGGCAGAGGTGTGATTGAACGCTTACCTAACCACCACAGCCCCTGCATCGGCAGGCTCAACGCAAAAAGCGCCGTCGCCACGGCAGGGCCGAGCTGTCCGCCCAGCGCAATTTGCCAGCAGAGGGTAAAAATAGCGACAGGAGGCATGAAGCGAATCGCGTAGCGCGTGGCGCGGATTGTGCGATTCTCAATGAACATGGGCGCAAGGCGTTTTTCCATCGGCCACGTCTTCGCGTAATGCTGTCCCCGACGAAACAGACTAAAAAAATTCACGGACGGGATCTCAGGTGTCGACATGGCATACCTCAACTTCACATATAAAAATTAAAATTTTCGTGCAAAACCACAACAAGCTATGACAACGTTCAAAATATTTTGTCATCACTACCCCGTATCGGGTATCCTGTGCCAGCCTGATAGGGCCGTAGACGAGAATCGTTAACTCGTCAAATTATCGCATATTATGCCATTGTCTGAAAAATGTTCAAAATGGCTTAAAATCATAGGTATTTCTTCCATCCTGCCAGAATGTTCGTTTGGCATGATGTTAATCATAAATGTCTGGGTCAGCATGCGTTACGCTTTTAGACTCTTTGACGTTTTTTTAGCCACGTATCAATTATAGGTACTTCCATGTCGAGTAAGTTAGTACTGGTTCTGAACTGCGGTAGCTCCTCACTGAAATTCGCCATCATCGATGCGCTCAACGGTGACGAGTACCTCTCTGGTTTGGCCGAATGTTTCCATCTGCCTGAAGCACGTATCAAGTGGAAGATGGACGGCAGCAAACAAGAAGCGGCTTTAGGTGCAGGCGCCGCTCACAGTGAAGCGCTGAACTTTATCGTTAACACTATTCTGGCACAAAAACCAGAACTGTCTGCTCAGCTGACTGCGATTGGTCACCGTATCGTCCATGGTGGCGAGAAATACACCAGTTCCGTCGTGATTGACGACTCTGTTATCCAGGGCATCAAAGACTCTGCATCTTTTGCACCGCTGCACAACCCGGCGCACCTGATCGGTATCGCTGAAGCGCTGAAATCCTTCCCGAATCTGAAAGACAAAAACGTGGCCGTGTTTGACACCGCGTTCCATCAGACCATGCCGGAAGAGTCTTACCTCTATGCCCTGCCATACAGCCTCTACAAAGAGCACGGTGTTCGTCGCTATGGCGCGCACGGCACCAGCCACTTCTATGTGACTCAGGAAGCGGCAAAAGTGCTGAACAAACCGGTTGAAGAAGTGAACATCATCACCTGCCACCTGGGCAACGGTGGTTCCGTTTCTGCAATCCGCAACGGTAAATGTGTTGATACCTCCATGGGTCTGACCCCGCTGGAAGGTCTGGTGATGGGTACGCGTTCCGGTGACATCGACCCGGCGATTATCTTCCACCTGCACGACACCCTGGGCATGAGCGTTGACCAGATCAACAAAATGCTGACCAAAGAGTCTGGCCTGCTGGGTCTGACCGAAGTCACCAGCGACTGCCGTTACGTTGAAGACAACTACGCAGAGAAAGAAGACGCTAAACGTGCAATGGACGTTTACTGCCACCGTCTGGCGAAATACATCGGCTCTTACACTGCGCTGATGGATGGCCGTCTTGACGCTGTTGTCTTCACCGGTGGTATCGGTGAGAACGCGGCAATGGTTCGCGAACTGTCCCTGGGCAAACTGGGCGTTCTGGGCTTTGAGGTTGATCACGAGCGTAACCTGGCTGCCCGCTTCGGCAAGTCTGGCTTCATCAACAAAGAAGGCACCCGCCCTGCTCTCGTTATCCCAACAAACGAAGAGCTGGTCATCGCGCAAGACGCGCACCGTCTGACTGCTTGATTCCACACCGCCAGCTCTGCTGGCGGTGCTGTTTTGTCACCCGCCACAATCAGGCGGTAACGAAAGAGGATAAACCGTGTCCCGTACTATTATGCTGATCCCTACCGGAACCAGCGTCGGCCTGACCAGCGTCAGCCTTGGCGTGATCCGTGCTATGGAACGCAAAGGCGTTCGTCTGAGCGTCTTTAAGCCAATCGCCCAGCCACGTGCCGGTGGCGATGCGCCAGACCAGACCACCACCATCGTTCGTAAGAACTCCAATCTGCCAGCGGCCGAACCGCTGAAGATGAACCACGTTGAATCTCTGCTCTCCAGCAACCAGAAAGACGTGCTGATGGAAGAGATCATCGCCAACTACCACGCCAATACAAAAGACGCGGAAGTGGTGCTGGTTGAAGGCCTGGTTCCGACCCGCAAACACCAGTTTGCCCAGTCGCTGAACTTCGAAATTGCGAAAACCCTGAACGCCGAGATCGTCTTTGTGATGTCTCAGGGCACAGATACCCCAGAGCAGCTGAAAGAGCGTATCGAACTGACCCGCAGCAGCTTCGGTGGTACTAAAAACACCAACATCACGGGCGTAATCGTCAACAAACTGAATGCGCCTGTGGATGAGCAGGGCCGTACGCGTCCTGACCTGTCCGAGATCTTCGACGACTCTTCCAAAGCGAAAGTCATTAAAGTTGACCCGGCTAAACTGCAGGAATCCAGCCCGCTGCCGGTTCTGGGCGCGGTGCCGTGGAGCTTCGATCTGATTGCCACCCGTGCCATCGATATGGCGCGTCACCTGAACGCCACCGTGATCAACGAAGGCGACATCAATACCCGCCGCGTGAAATCCGTGACCTTCTGCGCCCGCAGCATTCCGCATATGCTGGAGCACTTCCGTGCTGGTTCCCTGCTGGTGACCTCCGCAGACCGTCCAGACGTGCTGGTTGCTGCCTGCCTGGCCGCGATGAATGGCGTAGAAATCGGTGCTATCCTGCTGACCGGTGCTTACGAGATGGATCCACGCGTCAGCAAGCTGTGCGAACGCGCGTTCGCGACTGGCCTGCCGGTATTCATGGTCAACACCAACACCTGGCAGACCTCCCTGAGCCTGCAGAGCTTCAACCTGGAAGTGCCGGTTGATGACCACGAGCGTATCGAGAAAGTTCAGGAATACGTTGCAAGCTACATCAACGCAGACTGGATCGAATCGCTGACCGCAACCTCCGAGCGCAGCCGTCGTCTGTCTCCTCCGGCCTTCCGTTACCAGCTGACCGAGCTGGCGCGTAAAGCGGGCAAACGTGTTGTTCTGCCAGAAGGCGACGAACCACGTACCGTGAAAGCGGCCGCAATCTGTGCAGAGCGCGGCATCGCGACCTGTGTGCTGCTGGGTAACCCGGATGAGATCAACCGCGTTGCGGCATCCCAGGGCGTTGAGCTGGGTGCTGGCATCGAAATCGTTGATCCAGAAGTGGTTCGCGAAAGCTACGTTGCCCGTCTGGTCGAACTGCGTAAGAACAAAGGCATGACCGAAGCCGTTGCGCGTGAGCAGCTGGAAGACAACGTGGTGCTGGGTACGCTGATGCTGGAGCAGGACGAAGTTGACGGCCTGGTATCCGGTGCGGTTCACACTACCGCGAACACCATCCGTCCACCGCTGCAGCTGATCAAAACGGCTCCAGGCAGCTCTCTGGTTTCCTCCGTGTTCTTCATGCTGCTGCCTGAACAGGTTTACGTTTACGGCGACTGTGCGATCAACCCGGATCCAACCGCAGAGCAGCTGGCTGAAATCGCAATCCAGTCCGCGGACTCCGCGATTGCCTTCGGTATCGAACCACGCGTCGCGATGCTCTCCTACTCCACCGGCACCTCTGGTGCAGGTAGCGACGTAGAGAAAGTGCGTGAAGCGACCCGTATTGCACAGGAAAAACGCCCTGATCTGATGATCGACGGCCCGCTGCAGTACGATGCCGCAGTTATGGCTGACGTTGCGAAATCCAAAGCGCCAAACTCCCCGGTTGCAGGTCGCGCTACCGTGTTCATCTTCCCGGATCTGAACACCGGTAACACCACCTACAAAGCGGTACAGCGTTCAGCAGACCTGATCTCCATCGGGCCAATGCTGCAGGGTATGCGCAAACCTGTGAACGACCTGTCCCGTGGCGCGCTGGTAGACGATATCGTCTACACCATCGCGCTGACGGCGATCCAGTCTTCTCAGCAGCAGTAAATAAGGTCTTGCCGGATGGCGCTTCGCTTATCCGGCCTACAGGACCGTAGGCCCGGTAAGCGCTAGCGCCACCGGGCAACAAAAAGGCGACCGCTCACGGGTCGCCTTTTTTATTTACAGCAACTCTCGCGCCGCTGAAACAATGTCATGCGCCGTCAGGCCATACTCCTTCTGCAGGAAGTCCTGCGTCCCTACCTGGCCATAACGCTCCTTCACCCCCACGCGACGCATCGGCACCGGGCAGGTCTCCACCAGCACTTCCGCCACCGCCGAGCCCAGCCCGTTGTGAATGCTGTGGTTTTCGCAGGTCACGATCCGCCCGGTTTTCTCGGCGTAGTTTTTCACCAGCATCCGGTCGATGGGCTTCAGGGTAAACATGTCTATCACTGCCGCGCTAACGCCCTCCTGCTCAAGCTGACGGGCCGCTTCCAGCGCTTCGGCCACCATAATGCCGTTGGCAATCAGGGTAATGTCGCTTCCTTCGCGCAGCACATTGCCTTTGCCGATGGTAAACGTTGAACCCGGGGCATACACGCTTGGCGCCTGCTTACGGATAGTACGTACCCAGTAGAACCCGTCGAGGTCGATAAGCTGGCGCAGTATGTCTTCAAACATCACCGCGTCGGTCACCTCCAGCACTACCGAATGCGCCAGACCGCGCACAATGCCCATATCCTCGAACGACATATGCGTCCCGCCGTTGTGGCAGGCCGTCACGCCCGCATCCGAGGCAATGACCTTCACGTTATTACGCTGGTAGTCCAGGGACATAAACAGCTGGTCGAAGCAGCGACGGCTGGCAAAGGCGGTAAAGGTATGAACAAACGGCTTGCGGCCGGTGAGTGACAGCCCGGCCGCGGTACCGATCACGTTGGCCTCCATAATGCCGCAGTTGATCACATGTTGCGGATAATCGCGCGCCACGCCGTCCATCGCCATTGAGCTCATCAGATCCGCTTCCAGGGCGATGATCTCGCTCCCGGCTTCAATCTGTTTTGCCACAAAACCCGCGTAGACCTTACGCATCTCTATGGCATCTTTCTGTCCTGCAGGTGCAACCTTAATCATGTGTTACCTCCAGCTGGCGGATCGCCTCGTCGAGGGCCGCTTTGCTCTCTGGGGTCAATCGCAGATGGTGCGAGTTACCCAGCTGTTCCAGATACGCCACTCCCTGTCCTTTGATGCTGTCGAGGATCACCACCCGCGGACGCGCATCCGCTGGCGGAACCGGTGCGGTGACCTTCAGCAGTGCCGGGATGTCATCTCCTTTCACCGTCACCACGTCAAAACCAAAGGCGCGGAATTTCCCTTCCAGATCGAACGCGCAGATGATCTCATCCAGCTCGCCATCAAGCTGTTGTTTATTCCAGTCCACAAACACCGTCAGGTTGTTAAGACGATGGTGGGCAATAAACTGGAACGCTTCCCAGCACTGCCCTTCGTTCAGCTCGCCGTCACCGACGATGCAAAAGACCCGATTTGACCGCCCGGCCAGCTTATGCGACAGCGCCATGCCGCCCGCGATGGAGATCCCCTGGCCAAGCGAACCGGTCGTGGCATCCACACCGCGTGTTTTTAGCCGGTCCGGATGGCTTGGCAGGCGTGTGCCGTTCTGGTTAAGCGTGCTCAGCTCTTCCATCGGGAAATAGCCCTTAATCGCCAGCGTACTGTACAGGGCCGGTCCCGCATGGCCCTTCGACAGGACAAAGTAGTCTCGTTCTGGCCAGTCCGGGTCTGCCGGGTCAATTTTCATTACCGCACCGTACAGTACGGCCAGGGTTTCGACGACCGACATACTGCCGCCGTAGTGACCAAATCCCAGCTGCGTCAGCGATTTCAGGGTCTCGAGTCGAATTTGACGCGCGAGTTCGGTTATCTCATTCTCATTCATGATTTGGCTCCGGTGTTTTCCTGCGCATTACCACCCGCAGATTTGTTTTTCGCGAACACGTTGTACGCCACCAGCAGCGCGAACAACGCAACGACAAGCCCGGTGATGGCCAGTGGTGACAGGAAGCGCGCCAGGTTGCCAAGCACAATCCCGACGGCGCCGAAATCAGCGTCCGAGAAAGTGGTATTGGCAAAGCCAATGGCTCCCAGTACTGGCAGCAGCAGCACCGGCAGGAAGGTGATTAAGAGCCCGTTGGCAAAGGCGCCAATCATTGCCCCGCGACGTCCACCGGTGGCGTTACCAAACACGCCCGCGGTTGCGCCGGTGAAGAAGTGCGGCACCACGCCCGGCAGGATCAGCACCCAGTTAAACTGGCCGCAGATAATTAACCCCACGATCCCCCCGAGGAAGCTGAACAGGAAGCCAATCAGCACCGCGTTGGGCGCATACGGATAGACCACCGGGCAGTCCAGGGCCGGACGCGCATTGGGCACCAGTTTTTCTGAGAAGCCGGTAAAGGCCGGGACGATTTCTGCCAGAATCAGGCGTACACCCTGCAGGATGATGAACACCCCTGCGGCGAAGGTGATTGCCATGATAATAGCGTAGACCAGGTAGTTCTGACCGCCGCTGAAGGTCGCCTCGACGTATTCACGCCCGGCGCTCACCGCCATGATCAGGTAGATAATCATCATGGTCAGAGAGATGGAGATCGAGCTGTCACGCAGGAAGCTCAGGTTCTTCGGCAGGTTCATCTCTTCGGTTGAACGTGAACCTTTGCCGACCTTGCTGCCAATCCAGCCGGACAGCACGTAGCCCAGGGTGCCGAAATGGCCGAAAGCAATATCATCGTTGCCGGTAATGCGCTTCATGTAACGCTGCGCAATCGCCGGGAAGAAGGCCATGACAAGCCCGAGGATCAGCGACCCCGTAAAGACCAGCCCTACCCCTTCAAAGCCCGCAACCGTGAGGATCACCCCAATCATGCACGCCATGTAGAACGTGTGGTGTCCGGTCAGGAAGATATACTTCAGACGGGTAAAGCGGGCGACGAGAATATTGGCCACCATCCCAAACGCCATAATCAGCGCAGTCGAGGCCCCATATTTTTCCAGCGCAATGGAAACAATCGCTTCATTATTGGGAATAATGCCCTGGATATTAAAGGCGTGTTCAAACATACCGCCTAATGGATTTAATGACCCCACCAGCACGGTGGCGCCACCGCCCAGCACAATAAACCCGAGAATAGTTTTAATGGTCCCTTTTACAACGTCAGAAAAGGCTTTTTTCTGCGCAACGAGACCAATTAAGGCAATCAGGCCCACCAGCACGGAAGGGACTTTTAAAATATCGACAACGAAATTCAGCGTTTCAAGGATAAACATATCCACCTCGCCTTATCAGGGTTATTGTCTTTCGAACCAGGCACGCAGCTGCGCTTCAAGTTCGTTGATATCGATGATGTTGTTGATCACCACCAGCTGGTTTTCCGGCACGCTGGCGCTGGAGGCAATATCTTTCGCCATCACGAAAAGATCGGCCGCACCGGGCGTGGCTGAAGAGAGATCGGAGTGCTCAACCTCGGCGTCAATGTCCAGCTTCTTAAGCACTTTTTTAATATTCATTTCGACCATAAAACTACTGCCCAGGCCAGAACCGCATATAGCCATGATTTTCATTGTTGTCCCCTTTTTTGCGTAGAGTATGTCCCATCACGCTTGCGCGTAATGTGTGTGACGAGTCGGATTAAATAATTAAATCAGAAGCGGTCGATTATCTTTTTAATTTCCTCCAGTGTATTCGCCTGATGTAATTCCGCCATATCCTCATCGCTTGAAAATAATTCAGCCAGCGCAGAGATCATTTCGATATGGCTGTGTTTATCCGGTGCCGCCAGCATAACGATCACATCGACGGGATCAAATTCGCCTGCACCGAATGAAACGCCCTTCCTGAGTTTTAATAATGAGAGGCCCAGTCCTTTTGCCCCCTCTTCCGGCCGCGCATGCGGCATGGCCAGCCCTGGTGCCAGCACATAATAGGGTCCTAAAGTGTGGTGCTGCTCAATGATGGCCGTTACGTATTCCGGCGCAATGACCTGCAGCTCCAGCAACGGTTTCGCGCATATCTCCAGCGCCTGCGGCCAACTCTCAACGCTAGCCTGCAGCGTGATGGTTGTATCATATATCCACTTTTTGAGCATTTCCCCTCCCGGCATCGCGCTAAAGATGAACAAACTTTATTCAACGCATAACGAATTGGCTGCGATCGCGATCACAAAGATAGCGCTACCAAGATCTAACATTCAGAAGTGTGATAGCGCTATCAAATTAACATCCTGGCGCGAAATCACAGCAAAAAAAGGGATTTAAGGCGTATACTGCCTGTCACGTGAAGCGAAGGATGAAATGAGTGGCGTCCTGTCAGCAGGAAGGTGTATGTCTCTAACCCGAAAACGGCGCAGTACCGGTAAAGTGACACTTGCCGATGTCGCACAGCTTGCCGGTGTGGGCACAATGACCGTGTCCCGTGCTCTCCGCACGCCTGAACAGGTTTCCGATAAACTGCGAGAAAAAATAGAAGCCGCGGTACAAGAGTTAGGCTATATGCCGAATCTTGCAGCCAGTGCGCTGGCTTCGGCCTCGTCGTGGACGATCGCGATGGTCGTCCCCAATCTTTCCGAAGCCGGTTGTTCAGAAATGTTCGCCGGGCTCCAGCAGGTGTTACAGCCCGCCGGCTATCAGATCATGCTGGCCGAATCCCAGCATCGTCTTGAACAGGAAGAGAAATTGCTGGAAACGCTGCTGGCGTCAAATATCGCCGCAGCGATATTGCTCAGCGTCGAACATACTGACACCGTGCGTCACTGGCTAAAAAACGCCTCGATTCCGGTGATGGAGATGGGCGCCATGCGCGCCGATCCTATCGATATGAATATCGGGATTGATAACGTCGCGGCCATGTATGAACTTACGGAAATGGTCATCAAACGCGGCTACCAGAACATCGGCCTGCTGTGTGCCAACCAGGAGCAGTGGATTTTCCAGCAGCATTTGCAGGGCTGGTACAAAGCAATGCTGCGCCACCATATGTCGCCTAACCGGGTGATTAACGCCGCCATGCCGCCGAGCTTTTCAACGGGGGCCGCACAACTTCCTGAATTTCTGCTGGCGTGGCCGGAGCTGGATGCGCTGGTTTGCGTCTCAGATGAACTGGCCTGTGGCGCGCTGTACGAGTGCCAGCGCAGGCGTATCAAGGTGCCGGACGATCTGGCCGTGGTCGGGTTTGGCGACAGCGACGTCAGCCGTGTCTGTCAGCCGCCGCTGACGACGATGGCAGTACCCCATCGTAAGATTGGTATTGAAGCGGGACGTGCATTGTTGGAACGTCTGAATGACGGAGACTGGCGCGATCAGAAACCCATCGCATCCAGTCTGTGTCTGAGGGAGAGCTGCTAAAGCTTATTCGGCCTCTTCTTCTTTCTCAGATTTAGTCGATTCGTTTTTGGCGTTGCGGGTCATCCACAGCGCCAGTGCTTTTAACGAATCCGGCGTGAACTCGTCACAACGCGCGGTGATCTCTTCCGGCGTCATCCAGCTCACTTCGCTTACTTCTTCTTCCTGCAGGGCGAACGGCCCGTGGGAAACGCAGCTAAACAGCCCGCCCCAGACACGGCAATGTTCGTCTTCAAAATAGAACTGTCCATGCTCGGCAAACGGTACGCCCGCAATGCCTAACTCTTCTTCCGCTTCACGGCGTGCGGAATCCAGCAGGACCTCATCCGCCTGAACGACACCGCCCGCAGTGGCATCCAGCATACCAGGGAGAAAATCTTTGGTGTCCGTGCGGCGTTGAACCAAAATTTTGCCCATGCCGTCATGAACAACAATATACGTCGCACGATGACGCAGGCGTTCAGCGCGCATTTGTTCGCGGCTGGCCTGCGCGATCACTTCATTCTCTTCGTTGACAATGTCAACCCACTCTGTACTTGCCAAATGACTCTGCTCCACCATCGGGAAACCTTCTCGTCTAAGCGCTCTTACGGCGCGTTTACAGTTGAGGTGTAACTTACGGATTAATCGCTACCTGTGCAATAACTTGCTGATCATTAAGTGCGATAACGCTTAACGTATGCTCATCAAGCATGCCATAGCTCGCCGGGTATCCGCCTTTCGGGATGCTGACCGAACCTGGGTTGAAGTGATAAATCTCCCCGCGTTTTTCTGCTACCGGAATATGAGTATGGCCGTAAACCAGGACATCGCCAGCGGCCAGCGCCGGGAGATTATCCGGGCTAAAAAGATGACCATGGGTGAGGAACAGACGGCATTTTTCCAGCAGCACCTGTTGCCACGGAGCGGTCATGGGGAAGTGCAGCAGCATCTGATCCACTTCGCTGTCGCAGTTACCGCGCACGGCGATAATGCGCGAGGCATACGGGTTGAGTTTTTCCACCACCTGCGCAGGGGCATAGCCTTCCGGCAATGCGTTACGTGGACCATGGTTCAACACGTCACCCAGAATAACCAGCCACTGCGCCCCAATTTGTGCGAACAGGGAAAGAACGCGCTCGGTCGCGGGCAGCGATCCATGGATATCCGACGCAAACATCAGTTTCATCAGTCACTCCTCAGAAAAACAGACTGCCCTCATCATACCTTAAGCGCCAGGGCTTATCAGCCGACGCGCTTAGCGGAGAGTGCCACATAGCGCTGCACCGACGCACGTTGCCACTGGAAAGTGGCGTAATCCACCAGCAGCTGGGGGACGTCATCGCCGTTAAGGATCAAGCGGTTCAGCATCAGCGCCAGGTCGGTATCGGCAATACACCATTCGCCAAACAGGTTCGGGTTACCGTGGGCCAACAGCGAGGTGGCGGTGTCAATCAGCTTTTGCGCGCTCTGCGCCCCCTCAGTACTCAGGGCGGGCTTTTTCACACCCGCAAATACCACATCCGTGGAGCGTTCAACGCGAATCGGCACCAAATCGCTGCGTAGCCACGCCTGGATTTGCCGTGCCCGGGCCCGCTTTTGCAGATCGTGAGGATAAATACGCTCCCACTCTGGTGGCGCGAACCGATCTTCCAGGTATTCATCGATCGCCGACGATTCACTCAGCGCGAAGCCATCAATGTCCAGTACCGGCACGCGCCGGGTCAGATCGTAACCCTGCCACTGCGGTTTCAGGTGTTCGCCGCCGTCCAGATCAATGGTTTTCAGGCTAAATGACAGCCCTTTTTCCGCCAGCGCCACGTACACGCTCATGACATAGGGTGAAAAGAATTGGGCATCGGACCACAACGTGATTACAGGCTGGTTCATAACATCCTCATCGGCTGATCGGTATTCCCTCAACATATAGTCTCTTTACGCCGCTGTCACTTGATGAAAACTCACGATTTTGCACAACCACCTATACTGATTGGTCATGGCATTACACTTCACACTGACAGGAGTTGAGAATGATCGACCTTTATTACGCCCCTACTCCAAACGGCCATAAGATCACCCTCTTTCTTGAAGAAGCCGAGCTGGAATACAGGATCATCCGCGTGGATATCAGCAAAGGCGATCAGTTCAGGCCTCTCTTTCTGGCCATCTCACCGAACAACAAAATCCCGGCCATCATCGATAACCTGCCAGCTGATGGCGGCAAACCGTTGAGCCTGTTTGAATCCGGGGAGATTTTGATCTATCTGGCGGAGAAAACCGGCAAACTGCTGAGCGAGGAACTGCGCGAGCGTCACCACACGCTACAGTGGCTGTTCTGGCAGACAAGCGGCCTGGGCCCGATGCTGGGGCAGAACCACCACTTTACCGCTTACGCGCCACAACCCATCCCGTATGCGATAGAGCGCTATCAGGTGGAAACGCAGCGGCTGTACGGCGTACTGAACCGTCGGCTGGAAAAATCACCGTGGCTCGGGGGCGATCATTACAGTATCGCCGATATCGCCTGCTGGCCGTGGGTGAATACCCATGAACGTCACCGTATTGATTTAGCCTCTTACCCGGCGGTTAACAACTGGTTTGAACGTATCCGCACCCGCCCGGCGACCGAGCGTGCGATGAAAAAAATCCAGGAGATTTAGGCCTGCGCCCGGTTGGGCGCGTGTCAGGCTCTCATGTATTATGGGGAGGAAATACTGACACGGAGAAGACCTGCAATGTCGCAGCATGACGCTATTATTCGTATAAAAAATTTACGCTTACGTACTTTTATCGGTATCAAAGACGAGGAGATCGCCAACCGTCAGGATATCGTGATTAATGTGGTTATCCACTATCCGGCAGACAAAGCGAGAGGCAGTGAAGACATCAATGACGCGCTGAACTATCGCACGATTACGAAAAGCATCATTCAGTACGTGGAAAATAACCGCTTCTCTCTGCTGGAAAAATTAACTCAGGATGTGCTCGACATCGCACGCGAACATCACTGGGTCACTTATGCTGAAGTAGAGATCGATAAACTTCACGCCCTGCGTTATGCCGACTCCGTCTCCATGACGTTAAGCTGGCAGCGCCGGGCGTAAACCTGGAGGTTGTATGAAGATTCTGCTGACCGGCGGTACAGGCCTGATTGGCCGTCATCTCATTGCGCGCCTGCAGGCGTTACATCACGACATTACCGTGGTAACGCGCAGCCCTGAGAAAGCGCGCCAGGTGCTGGGTGCCGGTATCGACATCTGGAAAAATCTGGCTGACCGGCAGAATCTGGACGGCTTTGACGCCGTCATCAACCTGGCCGGTGAACCCATCGCCGACAAACGCTGGACGGAAGAGCAAAAACAGCTGTTATGCAGCAGCCGCTGGAACATCACCGAAAAGCTGGTCGAGCTCATCCGTAACAGCCATACCCCGCCATCGGTACTGATTTCCGGTTCTGCGGTAGGCTATTACGGCGATCTCGGTGAGGTGGTCGTGACCGAAGAAGAGCCGCCGCACAACGAGTTTACCCATAAGCTCTGCGCTCAGTGGGAACGTATTGCCTGTGCTGCCCAGAGCGATAATACCCGCGTGTGCCTGCTGCGTACCGGCGTCGTTCTCGCGCCGAAAGGCGGCATTCTGGCGAAAATGCTTCCTCCGTTCCGGCTCGGACTGGGCGGCCCCATCGGTAATGGCCGTCAGTATCTGCCGTGGATCCACATCGACGATATGGTCAACGGTATTCTCTGGCTGCTGGATAACGATCTGCGTGGGCCGTTCAATATGGTTGCGCCGTACCCGGTGCGTAACGAGCAGTTTGCCCACGCGCTGGGCCATGCTCTGCATCGCCCGGCAATTTTGCGCGTGCCCGCAACGGTGATTCGCCTGATGATGGGTGAAGCGTCCGTGCTGGTGCTGGGCGGGCAGCGCGCGCTGCCTAAACGGCTGGAAGCGGCCGGGTTTGCGTTTCGCTGGTATGACTTAGAAGAGGCGTTGAGGGATGTGGTGGGATGAATATGTTACATTTGTACGCCATGTCCCGATGAAATGGCGTAACAATGGCAACCATTACCACACCCCGGCTTCACCTCACCCCTTTCGAACCCACTGACTGGGCCTTCTTCCGCTCGTTGCGGGAAGATCGCAATATCATGCGTTACATGGCCGCCATCGCGCCGGAAAAAGAGACCCGGCGCGTATTTGCTGCGCGCTTAACGGCGGCGCACGTTTTTGTGATTCGTTTTCATGATGATGACACGCCGCTGGGCGATATCGGCCTGCAGATCAGCCCAGAGAATCGTGAAGAGGCTGATATTGGCTATACGGTTGTGCCTGCCGCGCAGGGGAAAGGTATCGCCAGTGAGGCGTTGCGCGCGGTATGTGAATATGCGTTTAACCAGACCGGCGTGAAAGCGATTAACGCCTACGTACTGGCGGACAACGGCGGGTCGGTGCGGGTGCTGGAGAAAGCGGGGTTTGTGCGTACGCAGGTGCTGGAGAAGGCGTACGAGATTGACGGCGTACGGTATGACGACTGGGTGTATCGGCTGGAGTGCGGTGCGGTCTGATGCCCTCACCCCGGCCCTCTCCCACAGGGGAGGGAGAAAACCCAGCTTGTAGGCCCGGTAAGCGAAGCGCCACCGGGCGATTGGGCTGCACCGCGGCCCTCTCCCTGTGGGAGAGGGAGAAAGGCAAAACCTACTTCAAAGAGCCCTTCAGGAACTGCTGCAAACGCGGGCTTTGCGGATTCGCCAGCACCGCATCCGGATGTCCCTGCTCTTCGATTTTCCCCTGATGCAGGAAGATCACGTGGTTCGAGACGTTGCGGGCAAAGCCCATCTCGTGCGTTACCACTACCATGGTTTTACCCTCTTCCGCCAGCTTTTGCATGATGCGCAGTACTTCGCCAACCAGTTCCGGGTCAAGTGCTGAGGTCGGTTCGTCGAACAGCAATACTTCAGGCTCCATCGCCAGCGCGCGGGCGATAGAGACACGCTGCTGCTGACCACCAGAGAGATGCACCGGGTACTTTATCTGCTGTCGCTCATCGATACCCACTTTCGCCAGGTATTTCACCGCGCGCTCACGGGCCTCCTGCTTGCTTAAACCCAGCACCTGAACCGGCGCTTCCATCACATTCTCCAGCACCGTCATGTGGCTCCAGAGGTTGAAGTGCTGGAATACCATTGTCAGCCGCGTGCGCAGCAGGCGCAGCTGGTTCTTATCTGCCACTTTCAGCTGGCCGTCTTTATCCCGGGTCAGATTGATATTCTGCCCGCTCACCACAATTGAGCCTTCACTCGGCTTTTCGAGGAAGTTGATGCAGCGCAGGAAGGTACTTTTCCCCGAGCCAGATGATCCGATAATACTGATCACGTCGCCTGCATTTGCCTGCAGCGACACCCCTTTCAGCACTTCATGTTCGCCGTAGCGTTTGTGCAAATCAATTACGTTTAATTTGTTCTCAGCCATCATCATTCTCAGTGCGTCGAAGAGGGTTTTATATGCTGCAACCAGCGCTTTTCTGCCTTACGGAACAGGCTAATCAGGACGTATGAAATAATCAAATAGAGCACTGCCGCAATGCCAAACGCGGTAAACGGCTGATAGGTCGCAGAGTTAATATCGCGGGCGATTTTAAGCAGGTCGGGCACCGTGGCGGTAAAGGCCAGCGCGGTGGAGTGGAGCATTAAAATCACTTCGTTACTGTAGGCTGGCAATGCGATACGCAGCGCCGACGGCAGAATAATGCAGCGGTACAGTTTCACCGACGAGAAGCCGTACGCGCGCGCCGCTTCGATTTCTCCGTAAGGAACGGAGCGGATAGCCCCGGCGAAAATCTCGGTGGTGTAGGCGCAGGTGTTGAGCGTCAACGCCAGCACCGTACAGTTCAGGCCGCTGCGGAAGAAGGCGTTCAGCATCTCGGTACCTTTCACAATCTCCAGCGTATACATGCCCGAATAGAACACCAGCAGCTGTACGTACAGCGGTGTACCGCGGAATACGTAGGTAAACAACCAGATCGGGAACTGAATAAATTTATTGTTCGACACGCGGCCAATGGCAAGAAACACCGCCAGAATGCCACCCATCACCACCGAAGAGATCAGCAGCCACAGCGTAATGGCCACGCCGGTGAAGCGATAGCCGTCCGTCCACAGCAGCGATTTCCAGTATTCCTGAATAATCTCAATCACAGGTCAGCCCTCTTCACACCCACGGAGTAGCGACGTTCGAGCAGAAGCAGCACACCATTGGAGACGGTCGTAAAGACCAGATAGATCACGCCACACACCACCGCAAAGTAGAACGGCTCCCAGGTACTTTTACCGGCAAGCTGCGTGGCCTTAACCACATCTTCCAGACCCAGCAGAGAGACCAGCGCCGTGGCCTTGAGGATAACCTGCCAGTTGTTGCCAATGCCCGGAAGCGCGTAGCGCATCATGGCCGGGAACATAATCCGGCGAAACGTCTGGGAGGAGGTAAAACCGTAGGCGGTCGCCGCTTCTATGTGTCCTTTCGGTACCGCCATATAAGCGCCGCGGAAAGTTTCGGTAAAGTACGCGCCGTAGATAAAACCGAGAGTGATAATACCGGCCACCATCGGGTCGATATCGATCTGTCCCATTCCCATGGCGTCCGTCACGCTGTTAAGCGCGATCTGCAGCCCGTAAAAGATAAGCAGCATCAGCACCAGATCGGGAACGCCGCGAATCAGCGTGGTATAACCTTCAAAAATCAGCGCCAGCGGTTTGTTTGCCGAAAGCTTCGCCCCTGCGCCTGCCAGACCTATCAGCACCGCCAGCACCACGGAGCTGATAGCCAGCTCAAGGGTGACAAGCGCGCCCTGTAAAATAACGCCAGAAAATCCGTACAGCATACCGCGAGCCCTGTCGTATCGTGAGTGATGGACCGTGTCTTATCCCCTCCCTGAGCGGGAGGGGCCGCACGTTATTTGACGGGGCGATTAGCCGCCGTAAACATTAAAATCGAAGTACTTTTTCGCCAGTTTGTCGTACGTGCCATCAGCGCGCATTTCAGCGAATGCTTTGTTCAGCGCTTCGCGCAGCTCGTTGTCTTCTTTACGCAGACCCATACCGGTGCCGACACCAAACAACTTCACATCTTTAATGGATGGGCCGCCAAATTTGTAATCTTTACCTACCGGCGTCTTCAGGAAGCCTTCGCTCGCGGCGACTTCATCCTGGAAAGCGGCGTCGATACGGCCTGCCGTCAGATCAGCGTAGATATTTTCCTGGCCCTGATAAGAGACGATTTCAATCCCCTTCGGTGCCCAGTGTTCATTACCGTAGGTTTCCTGGGTAGTGCCCTGCAGCACGCCCACGCGTTTGCCTTTCAGTGATTCGAGGGTTGGCTGGATGTCAGACGATTTAGCCACCACCAGACGAGAATCTGCCGCATAGAGTTTGTCGGTGAAGGCAATCTCCTGCTGACGTTTTTCAGTGATGGAAAGTGAGGACATGATAACGTCAATTTTTTTGGCTTTCAGCGAAGGGATCAGCGCATCCAGCGGGTTCTCAACGTAGGTACACTGCGCTTTGATGCGTTTGCACAGCTCATTGGCCAGATCAATGTCAAAACCGACCAGTTCACCCTTCGAATTCTTAGATTCGAACGGGGCATAGGTAGGGTCGGTACCAATACGAATTTTCTGCGGAATTGCTGCGAACGCCGCGGTAGCGCTGGAAAAGGCCAGCACCAGAGATAACGACAACACGAGTTTTTTCATATCTGTCCTCAACAAACTGTCTTCTTACGTGATTTTTACGACGACGGGGTGGTGCTAATGTGCCATCAATCCACGCCATCAGGCAAAGATTAATGCCTTTCAGGCGAGATTTTTTGCATGATAAATGCGTAAGTATGCACACAGCGATCCAATACGGTGCACGAAGCGCACCATATTGGATCAATCACACCCGCAATGCACCATAACAGTGCACAATCATCGAGTATCAATCACCGTAGACGTTGAAGTCGAAGTATTTCTTCGCCAGTTTGTCGTAGGTACCGTCTTTGCGCAGTTCTGCAAACGCTTTGTCGAAGGCGGCTTTCAGCTCGGTATCATCTTTACGCAGGCCAATACCGGTGCCGTCACCAAAGTATTTTTTGTCTTTCACGGACGGGCCAGCAAAGGCGTAGTCTTTACCTGCCGGCTGTTTCAGGAAGCCTTCACTTGCGGCAACCTCATCCTGGAATGCCGCATCCAGACGACCGGCCGCCAGGTCAGAATAAATCAGATCCTGGTTCTGGTAAGCCACCACGTCAACGCCCTTCTCACGCCAGTTTGCATTGGCATAACCTTCCTGAGTCGACCCCTGCAGCACGCCGACATGCTTGCCTTTCAGGGAGTCAATGGTTGGCTGAATGGGGGAGCCTTTTGCCGCAATCAGACGGGAATCCGCGGCGTAGAGCTTGTCAGAGAAGGCAATCTCCTGCTGACGTTTTTCGGTGATGGAAAGAGAAGAGATAATGGCGTCGATTTTCTTGGCTTTCAGCGACGGAATTAACGCGTCAAAGTCGCTGCCCACCCATGTGCATTTCACCGCAATGCGTTTGCACATCTCATTACCCAGATCGATATCAAACCCTACGAAATCGCCTTTCGCATCCTTGGAAGAGAATGGCGCGTAGGTTGCGTCTGTACCGATACGCACTGTCTGTGGAAGCGCTGCGTAGCTACCTGCGGCTGCACTTAACCCCACCAGCAAAGACAGAGCCAGAACCGTCTTCTTCATACATTTACCCTCAAGTACCGTGATTTTATTATGTATTGTGTTGTGTGTTGTGTTGCAGGCTTCTCTTGCAGGTCTTATGCCACATTGCCGTCGGGTCAAAACTTCGACGTTAAATATGTTAATAAAACGTTGCGATATTGCCTTAATGGTGAAAGATAGCAGGTCTGCCGAACGAACCGGAAAGAGAAAAAGGGAAAAAACGAATTAAATGTCGAGGATATGATCGCCGTTGCAATTTTGCCCTGAAACAGGGCATCGTCTCTGTTCATGCACGCTGTTTGTGCACAGAATCAGGCGCCCTGCCAGCGGGTGAAGAGGTCTTCGGGCAGGTCGATATCAAACTGATCCAGCACGCGGTTCACTGTCTGATTAATCACGTCATCGAGCGAGGCCGGACGATGATAAAACGCCGGCACCGGCGGCATGATCACCGCGCCCAGTTCAGCGGCCTGGGTCATTAAACGCAGATGCCCCAGATGCAGCGGCGTTTCGCGCACGCAAAGCACCAGAGGGCGACGCTCCTTCAGCACCACGTCTGCCGCACGCGTCACCAGCGTGTCGGTATAGCTGTTAACGATGCCGGAGAGGGTCTTAATTGAACAAGGCAATATCACCATGCCCGCGGTTTTAAACGAGCCGGAGGAGATGCTGGCAGCGATATCGCGGGCATCGTGTACCACATCCGCCAGCGCCTGGACATCGCGCAGGGAGAGATCGGTTTCGAGGGAGAGGGTCTGACGCGCAGCCTGGCTCATCACCAGATGGGTTTCGACTTCCGCCACGTCACGCAGCACCTGCAACAGACGCACGCCGTAGATCGCGCCACTGGCGCCGCTAAGCCCAACAATGAGTCGTTTCATGATTTTCGCCCTTACTGATTTCAGGGCAGACTGTGCAGGATTTTGCGGGGAGTTGCAAGTGAGGGCGAAGGCCCTCACCTGCCTGCACAATTAACCTTCGTTGTGCATCTCTAAGCTTTCGAGATCGTTTTGCAGCTGGACGGCTTTCGCATCGTCGTTGCGCAGCGAATCGAGATAGTCCAGATACTGCTGATCAACATCTTTGGTGACGTAAACCCCGTTAAACACAGAACATTCAAACTGCTGAATATCCGGGTTCTCGGCGCGCACCGCGTCGATAAGATCGTTCAGATCCTGGAAAATCAGGCCATCGGCCCCGATGATCTGGCGAATCTCGTCCACTTCACGGCCGTGGGCAATCAGCTCGTTCGCGGTAGGCATATCAATGCCATACACGTTCGGGAAGCGAATCTCCGGTGCCGCAGAGGCCAGATACACTTTCTTCGCACCGGCTTCACGCGCCATCTCGATAATCTGCTCTGAGGTGGTGCCACGTACAATGGAGTCATCCACCAGCAGCACGTTCTTGTCACGGAACTCAGCGCGGTTAGCGTTCAGTTTACGACGCACGGACTTACGGCGCAGCTGCTGACCCGGCATGATAAAGGTACGGCCAACGTAGCGGTTCTTCACGAAGCCCTGACGGTATGGCTTATCCAGAATGCGGGCGATTTCCAGCGCGATATCGCAGGACGTTTCCGGGATAGGAATGACCACGTCGATGTCCAGATCGTCCCACTCGCGGGCAATCTTCTCACCCAGCTTGGTACCCATATTCACGCGGGCGCTGTAGACGGAGATCTTATCGATAAACGAGTCCGGACGGGCGAAATACACGTATTCGAACAGGCACGGGTTGCTGACCGGGTTGTCTGCACACTGGCGGGTAAACAGCTGGCCCTTCTCAGTGATATAGACCGCTTCGCCAGGGGCTACATCACGCAGGAATTCGAAGCCCAGGGTGTCCAGCGCCACGCTTTCAGAGGCAACCATATATTCGGTACGGCCATCACCCAGGTCACGCTTACCAAGCACCAGCGGGCGGATACCGTTTGGATCGCGGAAGGCGACCATTCCGTGACCAATAATCATCGCCACGCAGGCATAGGCACCGCGGATCTGGCGGTTTGTCGCAGCAACGGCGGCAAAGATATTGTCTGCTTCCAGCGGATAGTGGCGGAAATTATCCAGCTCGCTCGCGAACACGTTGAGCAGGATTTCTGAATCAGAGGTGGTGTTAATGTGGCGACGTTTCTCTTCAAACAGCTTTTTACGCAGCTCATGCGCGTTGGTCAGGTTGCCGTTGTGAGCAAGCGTGATGCCATACGGTGAGTTGACGTAGAAAGGCTGTGCCTCAGAGGCGCTGGAACTGCCAGCAGTAGGATAACGAACGTGACCGATCCCCATATTACCTTGCAGACGCTGCATATGGCGGGCTTCAAACACATCGTTTACCAGGCCATTCGCCTTACGTAAACGGAAGCAGTTGTTTGCATCAATGGTGATGATACCCGCAGCATCCTGCCCACGGTGCTGAAGCACCGTTAACGCGTCATAAATCGACTGGTTTACCGGCATGAAACCGGCGATACCGACAATACCGCACATTCGTCTTTTCCTCGTTAAGCCACATCTCAGAGCGGGTTACACTCTGGGCAAGAAACTCGACGAGCTTTGCAGATAGTCAAAGAACCACCTGATGATGAAGCTGAACTCTGGAATGAGCTGCGATTTCTGCCAGTCTTCACTTTTGGAGAACCCGGTAAAGGTATCCAGGAAGAACAGTATCGCGGCCACAATCAGCACGCCTCGTAATGCCCCGAAACAGATCCCGAGCACCCTGTCCGTTCCTGACAGACCGGTTTTCTCGACCAGCTGACCTATCACGTAATTTACGATAGCGCCGACAATCAGCGTCGCGATAAACATCACCGCGATGGCGATTCCATTTCGGACCAGTTCATCTTCAAAGCCCGTGAACCAGACAGACAGGTAAGTGTAGTAATGACTGGCAACAAAGAAAGCACAACCCCAAGTCACCAGCGATAACGCTTCACGAACAAAGCCACGGATCAGGCTAACCAGACAGGAAAAACCAATCACCGCAATGATGGCGTAATCAATCCAGACCATATGTGTCCCACGATTTAACGCCCTGTCATCCAGTTCGGGGCGAATTCTAACAGAAAAAGAAAACGTTTGCGTAGGGATTTCCTTCCCGCGCGTAAATAAAAAAGGCGCTGAAAAAATGTTCAACGCCGTTGGCTTATTACGTCTCTTTGGACGTCTGCCACTCCCCCTCCCCCTCCCCCCTTTGGGAAGAGGGCCGGGGTGAGGGGAACCTTATCAGTTCGCGCTGTAGTTCATCACCACACCGCTCAGGCCAGAGATCTGCTTCAGCTCACCGAGCGAGCCTTTGAGCTTATCCTTAGACGCTTCTGGCCCCACAAGGATACGGGTGATTTTACCCTGCACCGGCGTGGAAGGTGAAGTGTAAACGCGATAACCCGCACTGCGCAGCTTACCCACTACCTCATTGACCTTATCGGCATTTTTCAGCGCACCCAACTGCACAACGTAGGCTTTACCCGTCGGTGCAGCCTCTTGCTGGGCCGGTTTTGCCGCAGGCGGCGTCTCTGAAGCCGCGGCCAGCTGTTCTGCTGCTTTATCCCGCTGCGGTTTCGGCTGTGTTTTTTCCACCGGCTTCGGTTTTTCAACCGGTTTCGGCTGCTCTACCGGCACCGGATCGATTTCGATGTTGTTATTCGCCGCCAGACGAGACGGATCGAGGGACGGCGCGGCCGCATCCCCGGCACGCACTTCTTCAGCCGCCCCTTCCGGCGGCTGAGCAGGCAGCGCCTGGGTCGCCGCAGGCAGCATATCCGGTTCGTCGCGATCGCCCGGCTTCGGCACCAGCGGAATGGCTGCAAATTCATCCTGGTAATGCTTTTTCTGCCCGTCGAGCAGACCCGGGAGGATAATCACCCCGAGCGCGACCAGCACAATGGTTCCTGTTAAACGGTTCTGAAACTTACTCGCCACCGGTTCTCCCCGCGTCCATCACTTCCATGACATGTGCCACCGTGTGGAACGAGCCACACACCAGCACGGTATCTTCTGGTTTAGCATCCGCCATCGCGGCTTGCCAGGCCTGAGCCACGCTATTGTAGATTACGCCTTTGCCGAGATGTTCCAGCAACTGCTCAGCCGTCGCACCGCGCGGCCCCTCCAGAGGAGCACAATACCAGCTATCGACCACACTCTCCATGCAGGCCAGCGTACCGCCGATATCTTTATCATGAAGCATACCGATAACCGCCAGCACGCGCCCGGTTTTTGGTAACGATTTGAGACGCGCGGCGAGATACGCCGCAGCATGCGGGTTATGTGCGACATCCAGTATCAGCCGCGGAGCGTCGCTGACAATCTGAAAACGTCCGGGCAAAATCGCATTCTGAATACCGTCGCGGATGGCCTGTTCGCTCACCGCCAGCCCGCTTGCGCGCAGTGCCGCCAGGGCGGTGGCGGCATTAGGTTGCGGTACCTGCGGCAGGGGCAGATTTTCCAGCGTTCCCTGCGCATCGCGATAGCGCCAGCCGTTGTTCTGAACCTCATACTGCCAGTCCACACCCCGGCGCAGCAGGTGAGCGCCCTTCTCTTTTGCCACGTCGGCAATGGTGTGCGGCATATCCGGCTCGCCAACCACCGCGGGCTTATTCGTGCGGAAAATACCGGCCTTCTCACGGCCAATACTTTCGCGATCGGGGCCCAGCCAGTCGGTATGATCCAGGGCAATGCTGGTGACCACCGCCACATCGGCATCCACCATATTGGTGGCATCCAGACGCCCGCCGAGGCCCACTTCCAGAATCACCACATCCAGTTGCGCCTGTTTAAACAGCCACAGCGCCGACAGAGTGCCGTATTCGAAATAGGTTAATGAAATCTCACCGCGCGCCGCTTCAATTTCTGCGAACGACGCCGTATGCGCAGACTCTGGCAGTTCACTGTTTTGTACGCGAACCCGCTCGGTATAACGTACCAGGTGCGGAGAGCTGTAGACACCAACCTTGTAACCGGCAGCCATCAGGACAGCTTCCAGCGTACGGCAGGTGGTGCCTTTACCGTTGGTTCCGGCGACGGTAAAAACAAACGGCGCAGGTTTCAGCACATCGAGACGCGCAGCAACCTGGCTTACGCGTTCAAGCCCCATATCAATGGTTTTACTGTGCAGGTTTTCCAGATAAGAAAGCCACGTGGCCAGGGGCGACGTGGCTTGGGGAATGCTTTTATTTTCCATGATGCCCGGTTGTCATTAACAGTTTATAAAGCAAAAGGGCAGCGCCAACCGGCCCTGCCCTTTTCAGTTATCAGGCCTCGGGTTCCTGATCCGGTACTACCACGCCTTCGCGCGGCTCATCCGGGTTCGGCGCCGGCAGATTCATCAGCTTCGCCAGGATGCTCGCCAGTTTCAGGCGCATTTCCGGGCGGCGGACGATCATGTCAATCGCGCCTTTCTCAATGAGGAACTCACTGCGCTGGAAGCCCGGCGGCAGTTTTTCACGTACGGTCTGCTCAATAACGCGAGGACCAGCAAAGCCGATCAGCGCTTTTGGCTCAGCGATGTTCAGATCGCCCAGCATCGCAAAGCTTGCAGAGACGCCACCCATGGTTGGGTCGGTCAGTACAGAGATGTACGGCAGACCGCGCTCCTGCATTTTAGCCAGCGCAGCAGAGGTTTTCGCCATCTGCATCAGGGACATCAGCGCTTCTTGCATACGTGCACCGCCAGAGGCGGAGAAGCAGATCAGCGGGCAGTTGTCTTCCAGCGCCTGCTCAACAGCACGCACAAAGCGCGCACCGACCACGGAACCCATTGAGCCACCCATGAAGGAGAACTCAAACGCGGCGGCCACTACCGGCATCTCGTGCAGGGTGCCTTTCATCACGACCAGCGCGTCTTTCTCGCCGGTCTCTTTCTGTGCAGAGGCCAGACGATCTTTATATTTTTTGGAATCACGGAACTTGAGCACATCTTTTGGCTCCAGTTCGCTGCCCAGTTCTACCAGAGAACCTTCGTCCAGCAGGCTGTGCAGGCGATTACGCGCCGTCATGCGCATGTGGTGGTCACACTTCGGACACACCTCAAGATTGCGTTCCAGTTCTGCGCGATACAGAACCTGACCACAGCTATCACACTTCGTCCATACCCCTTCAGGAATGCTCGCTTTACGCGTTGGGGTAATGTTGCTTTTAATTCGTTCAATCCAGCTCATTGATAACCTTTCTGCCTGAACCTGGTCGTATGCCAGTTTTGCTGTAAGAGGCGAATAATGCCATTTTTGCCTCCAACAGACCATGAATGTTGCACATTAAAACATAACAGCCCGAAACTTTGGATAAAAAAGTGGTCGAACCGCCTGCGTGCATTTACTTCGCTTGCTTTGCTGCCGCGCGCTTGTGACGAATAATTTCGATAACACCCGGTAAAACAGAAAGCACAATAATCGCTACAATCAGTAACTTAAGGTTTTCCTGAACCACAGGGAGATCGCCAAACAGGTAGCCTGCATAGGTAAAGAGCAGCACCCACAGCAGCGCGCCAATGACGTTGTATGCCGCAAAATGACGATAGGACATGTGCCCCATTCCCGCCACAAATGGCGCAAATGTACGCACAATAGGCACAAAACGCGCAAGGATAATGGTTTTTCCACCGTGGCGCTCATAAAACGCGTGGGTTTTATCTAAATAGCTACGACGGAAAATTTTTGAGTCCGGATTGCTGAATAAGCGCTCACCGAAGACCCGTCCAATGGTGTAGTTGACCGCGTCACCGACAATTGCGGCGATCACCATCAGTACCACCATTACGTGCACATTCAAATCGTTGCCAGGCAGCGCAGATAATGCCCCCGCGACGAACAGCAACGAATCCCCCGGCAGAAACGGCGTGACTACCAGACCGGTTTCACAGAACAGAATGAGGAACAGAATGGCATACACCCAGACGCCATACTGCGCGACCAGTTCCGCCAGGTGAACATCAATATGCAGAATGAAATCAATCAGAAAACGTATTACGTCCATATTGTCTAAGCCTTAATTGCACCTTTGTTTAGTCCGCCAGAAACAGCGGGCCCATTGGCGGTTTTGGCAGGTCAAACCGGTCCGGATAGTCCACCGAGACCAGATACAGCCCTTCCGCTTTCGCCGTTGCTGCGGCAAGCGTTCTGTCCTTCGCTGCCAGCAGTTCTGCAATCCAGCTCTCCGGCTGGTGTCCGGCACCCACTTCCATCAGGCTGCCCACAATATTCCGCACCATATGATGTACAAAGGCATTGGCTTTGATATCCACCACCACATACGCGCCAAAACGGCTGACGTTTATGTGCATGACGTTACGCCACGGCGTGCGGGACTGACACTGCACCGCACGAAACGAGGTAAAGTCATTTTCACCAATCAGACACTGCGCCGCACGATGCATACGTTCTGCATCCAGCGGTTCATAAAAATGCGTCACGCCCTGGCTTAACACCGCCGGACGAAGACGCTGATTGTAGATGACATAGCGATAACGGCGCGCAGTGGCGCTGAAACGCGCATGAAAATCATCCGGCACAGCTTTCACCCAGCGCACTGCAATGTCACCAGGTAAATTCGCATTTACACCCAACGTCCAGGCAGCGTCCTTGCGCACGGCGGTGGTTTCAAAGTGAACCACCTGCCCCGTTCCGTGGACACCGGCGTCAGTGCGTCCTGCACACAGGACGTTAATCGGTTCGTTCGCCACCTGAGAGAGCGCTTTCTCCAGTTTTTCCTGGACACTGCGCACCTCATTTTGACGCTGCCAGCCATAATATTTACTGCCGTCGTACTCGATACCGAGGGCGACTTTATGAACCGGCTTTTGTTCCACGTCTGACATCAGTACAGATACTCCTGCACCAGTTTTTCAGCGATTTTGACCGCCATCAGCGCGCCGCCGAAGCGCACGTTATCGGCTACGGACCAGAACTGAACCTGCTCCGGCATACCGTAATCATTCCGTACGCAGCCCACCGAGAGGTGTGCGCTGCCGGTGGCATCGCCAACCTGCGTCGGGAATTCACTCTCTTCGGAGAGCACAATGTCTTCACCGCGGCCGAACGCATCACGCGCTTCTTCTGCGGCCAGCGGACGCAGGGCTTCGAAACCTACCATCTGCGCATGACCGTAAAAGACCGGCGACTGCACGACGTTTGCGGAGATCATCAGCCCCTCGTCCTGCAGAATTTTGCGTGCTTCGTCGACGATACGGCGCTCTTCGCGCACGGAGCCTTCACGATCCGGCAGCAGCGGCAGCATATTGAATGCCAGCTGACGGCCGAAGAAATCGTCTTCGTCAATCGGGATGCCGTTCAGGAGCTTCGCACTCTGTCCGGCCAGCGCGTCGACGGCCTTTTTGCCTTGCGCAGAAGCGGAAAGCAGGCTGGTCACGGTGATACGCGACAGACCGCCATCGTCGATTAAAGGTTTAAGAGCGGTCAGCAACTGGCTGGTCAGGCTATTGGGAACCGCAATGATATTGCGGTTACGGTAGTCGGCCAGGACAAACGGGTTCACGTCCGGCACCACCAGCGGGACATCCGGCTCCATCGAGAACAGGCCGCTCAGATCGATCACCAGACAGCCAGAATTCGTCGCGTCTTCAATGTACGACGCGGTGGCTTCAGCACCTGCCGCAAAAAAGGCCAGCTGCGCCTGCGTCCAGTCGAATTCGGCGGCATCCTGAACCATGACGGATTTGCCGCCAAAACGCAGATGCTCACCGGCGCTGTCAGTGCGCGCCAGTGCATAGATATCACCCACCGGGAACTGACGCTCAGCAAGGGTTTCGAGCAGGGCTTCACCCACGGCACCCGTGGCACCTAAAATGGCAATGTTCCAGCCTTCAGACATGGTGGTTTACTCCAGAAATAAAAAAGCGTCCCTGTCGGAGTATCCAACAGGGAGCGTTAAGAAGACATTAATGCGCCGGGTGATGAACGGCGTTAAAACCCAGTTTATGCAGCAGCGCTGCCGCCGACGCGTCATCGCACATGACATACAGAGAAGACCATTCACGGCGCTCAACGTAATTCTTGCGCAGCTTGTCAAACTCCCCCGGGATCCCCGCCACTTTACGCAGCAGCGCATCGTCGCGGCGCACATCATACACCAAATGCACCAGCCTTTTCAGCGTTGCCTGATCGAGCGGGCCATGCAGGGTAATGCGGCCAAATTCAGGCGCGGGGAGTAAAGTGTCCAGCGCCACCTGCTGCGGACGGCCAATAAAGGCGCTATAGGCCTCAAAGACCTGGGTGGTGCCACGGGCCTTTCCTTCGAGCGTATAACCCGCTATATGCGCGGTTGCAACGTCGACCTTGTTCAGCAGCGCAACGTTGAGATCGGGCTCCGGCTCCCAGACGTCCAGCACCACGCTGAGATCCTGCCCCTCTTCCAGACATTTCAGCAGCGCGGCGTTATCGACGACCGGGCCACGACAGGCGTTTATCAGAATAGTGCCAGCCTTCAGACGACGGATCAGCGCCTCGTCAGCAAGATGGAGCGTCTTATAGGCCCCCTCTTTGAAGAGGGGCGTATGGAAGGAGATGACGTCACATGCTTCAACCAGCTCATCCAGGGGGCGGAAGTCGCCTTCATCACCGTTGTCTTTACGCGGCGGATCACACAGCAGGGTGCGAATGCCTAACGCCTCAAGGCGTTTTTGCAGGCGTCCTCCCACGTTGCCCACCCCGACAATGCCTACGGTGCGGTCTTTCAGCGCAAAACCGTCGCGCTCTGCCAGCATCAGCAGAGAAGAGAAAACGTATTCCACTACCGCAATGGCGTTACAGCCAGGCGCGGCGGAAAATCCGATCCCCGCCTGCGTAAGCCATTTGTCATCCACATGATCCGTCCCGGCCGTTGCGGTTCCGACGAATTTAATCGCTTTGCCGGAGAGCAACGCCTCATTTACTTTGGTCACCGAGCGCACCATCAGGGCATCGGCATCATCCAGCTCGTTTACCGGAATGGGTCGACCAGGGACAGCCTTAACATTACCAAGGCGGCTAAAGAGCTCGCGGGCGTAAGGCATATTTTCATCAACGAGGATTTTCACGTCTGAGTACCTGTTTGAGAGGAAGAAAACCTGCCAAGTGTGCCATAATCTGGCCGCCAGGCATATATGCATGCCGGGTTTACGCTGAGTTTTGACTTTAAGGATTTTTGACGATGCAGCCTATTTCAGGTACGCCACCACGCCCTCCGGGTGAAGGCCCTGTCACGCCAAACGTTGCAGGTGAACAACCGCTTTCCACGCAACAGCGCACCGTGCTGGAGCGCCTGATCACGCGCCTGATCGCGCTCACTTCACAGCAAAATGCGGAAGTCTGGGCCGGGGTAAAGCATGATTTAGGCGTCCGGAACGATGCACCGTTGCAGTCGCGCCACTTCCCTGCGGCCGAGCAAAATCTGAATCAGCGTATTACCGCCGCACAGCAAAATCACACCACTCGCCAGATAGTTGCACAACTGACCGAGCTGTTGAGCCAGGGCAACAACCGTCAGGCAGTCAGTGATTTCATTCGACAGCAGTTTGGCCAGACCGCCCTGAGCCAGCTAACGCCAGAGCAGCTGAAAACCGTGCTGACGCTGCTGCAAACCAATCAGCTGACCATCCCGCAACCGCAACAGCGTCCGTCAACCGAGCGTCCGCTGCTGCCTGCTGAACACAATACGCTGAACCAGATGGTGACCAGGCTGGCCGCCGCCACCGGCGAATCAACGAAGCTTATCTGGCAGTCGATGCTGGAGCTTTCCGGCGTGAAAGCGGGCGAGCTGATCCCGGCCAAACAGTTTACGCATCTGGTCACCTGGCTACAGGCTCGCCAGACGCTGAGCACCCAAAGTACCCCTACCCTGCATACGCTACAGGCGGCACTGAAGCAGCCGCTGGAGCCGCATGAATTTGAGGTGATTAGGGATTACGCCCAGCAGACCTGGCAGGCCACGCCGCAAACGGTACTGACCACCGCGCAGGTACAAGATTTGCTGAATCAGATCTTTATTCGCCGCGCCGAGCGCGAAGGCGGTGTGCCGGAAGTCAGGGATATTCAACCGATCTACAGCCCGCTGTTTGCGCCGGTGGTGGAGACCTTCAGAACCCTCTCTGCGCGTCCGGGATTGCTGTTTATTGCGTTACTGATTGCGCTGGCGATTTTCTGGCTGGTTGCCTGATGTTTTGCCCGGTGGCGCTGCGCTTACCGGGCCTACAACGACCCGAACCGTAGGCCGGGTAAGGCGAAGCCGCCACCCGGCAACAACGGCTCAAGACCTGCGAAACGCCACCAGCGTCACAACAATCCCCACCACCGCTGAAACGGCTCCCGCCAGGAAGACAGAGGGATAACCAAACGACGTGGCCAGGAGCCCCGCCAGCGGTCCGGTGACACCGTATGAGATGTCCTGAAACGCCGCATAACCGCCCAACGCCGTACCGCGCACCTGTGGCGCGACGCGTTTTACCACCTCAACCCCCAGCGCCGGGAAGATCAGGGAACAGCCGCAGCCGGTCAGTGCCGCCCCGAGAAGGGCAACGGAGGCCACAGGGGCATACCACAGCAGCAGCAAACCGAGGGTCTCAATCACCAGCGACGCCACGGCCACCTTCACGCCACCAAAGCGATCCGGCATCCAGCCGAACAGCACGCGCATCAGGACAAACGCGCCACCAAAGGCGGTTAGCGTAAAGCCCGCCATCGCCCAGCCGCGGCTCATAAAGTACAGCGAAACGAATGTCCCAATCACCGCGAAGCCCACGCCCTGAAGCGCCAGCCCCAGCCCCGGCTGCCAGATTTGACCTATTACGCTCCACAGGGAAGGACGCTCACCTTTATGGGCAGGTACTTTGCGCACCGAGCCGTTAAATGCCCATGCCAGCAGCGGTAACAGCATGGTGGTGGCCGCCAGCGCGGCAAAACCGAACTGGCTGTGGATCAACAGCCCCAGCGGCGCACCTGCCGCGAGTGCGCCATAGATAGCCATACCGTTCCAGGACATCACTTTGCCCGAGCGCGCTGGGCCTACCAGCCCCATTCCCCAGGTCAGGGTGCCGGTCAGCAGCTGGCTTTCACCAAAGCCGAGAATCAAACGTCCCACCACCAGCAGGGCAAATTTATACGCCGCGTCGACCGGCAGAAGCGCGGCAAGCAGCCACGCTGCGCCCGCCAGCCCGCAGGCAAACATGCCCTGCAGCGCTGAGCGTTTGGCACCGTGCTGGTCCGCCAGACGCCCGGCGTAGCCGCGGGTTAATACGGTAGCTAAAAACTGAATACCCACGGCGATGCCAACCAGGGTATTGCCGTAGCCCAGCTCCTGGTGAACAAACAGCGGGATAACAGGCAGCGGCAGGCCAACGGTCATGTAGGTCAGAAATACCGCAAAGGCGATACGGAAAAGGGAAAGGTTCCCGGAAGGGGTACTCTTCTCAGGGATAACGGCCTTCATGCGTAACTCCGTGTTCAGGCATAAAAAAAGGGAGCCTCGCGGCTCCCTTCTACTATACCTTCAAACGCTTACGCTTTCAGCTTGCGCATCACCAGCGTGGCGTTGGTGCCGCCAAAACCGAAGCTGTTGGACATTACGGTCGTCAGCTCACGTTCGGTGGTTTCGGTCACGATGTTCAGGCCCGCTGCCTGCTCGTCCATCTCTTCGATGTTGATGCTTGGCGCGATAAAGCCATTTTCCAGCATCAGCAGAGAGTAGATTGCTTCCTGCACGCCAGCTGCACCCAGAGAGTGACCGGTCATGGCTTTGGTCGCGGAGATTGCCGGGCTGTTGTCTCCGAAGACTTCACGGATCGCACCCAGTTCTTTCACATCGCCTACCGGCGTAGAAGTCCCGTGGGAGTTCAGGTAGTCGATTGGGGTATCAACGCCGTGCATCGCCATCTTCATGCAGCGCACCGCGCCTTCGCCGGATGGAGCAACCATGTCAGCGCCGTCAGACGTTGCACCGTAGCCCACGATCTCAGCGTAGATGTGCGCGCCACGTGCCAGAGCGTGTTCCAGCTCTTCAACCACAACCATACCGCCGCCGCCTGCGATAACAAAACCGTCACGGTGCGCATCATAGGTACGGGATGCTTTAGCCGGGGTTTCATTGTATTTGGTAGACAGGGCACCCATTGCGTCGAATTCACAAGCCATTTCCCAGCCCAGCTCTTCGCCGCCGCCAGCAAATACGATGTCCTGTTTACCCAGTTGGATCTGCTCAACAGCATTACCGATGCAGTGTGCGGACGTCGCACATGCAGAGCTGATGGAGTAGTTCACACCGTGAATTTTGAATGGGGTTGCCAGGCACGCGGAGACCGCAGAACCCATGGCTTTGGTTACCACGTACGGACCTACTGCTTTCAGACCACGCGGGCTACGCATGGCGTCAGCACCGAATACCTGCGCTTTGGATGAACCACCGGAACCGGCAATCAGACCCACGCGCGGGTTGTTCTGGTAAACCTCTTCGCTCAGGCCCGAATCTTTGATCGCTTCCTGCATGGAGAGATAAGCATAAATAGAGGCATCGTTCATGAAACGAACCACTTTACGGTCAATCAAACCGGTGGTGTCCAGTTTGACGTTACCCCATACGTGGCTACGCATACCTGAATCTTTAAACTCTTCAGAGAAAGTGATCCCGGAGCGTCCTTCACGCAGAGATGCCAGGACTTCCTGCTGGTTATTACCGATGCTGGAAACAATGCCCAGGCCAGTAATCACTGCACGTTTCATTCAATACCTCTGTAAGTCGCACTATAGTAAGTTTCGAGTCGCACAATAGCGTACACTTGTACGCCGAACAAGTCCGATCAGACATTTTCTGCGGAAATTTGCACCGATGGACTCACATCGTTAAGATCGTGCCACTGCCTGTCAGACGAGTAACTTACGTGAAACAAAACGCTATACAACCCGCCAACCTCGAATTCAACGCTGAGGGTACACCTGTTTCCCGAGATTTTGATGACGTCTATTTTTCTAATGATAACGGACTGGAAGAAACCCGCTATGTTTTCCTCGACGGAAATCAGCTCAGCGCACGCTTTCCCGCCCATCCGCGCAGTCTGTTTGTCGTCGCAGAGAGCGGGTTCGGTACCGGGCTGAATTTTTTGACCCTCTGGCAGGCTTTCGACCAGTTTCACGCTGCCCATCCTGAGGCTACGCTACAAAGATTACATTTCATCAGTTTCGAAAAATTTCCACTCACCGCGCACGACCTGCACCTGGCGCACCAGCGCTGGCCGGAGCTTGCCCCGTGGGCTGAACAGCTTCAGGCGCAGTGGCCGCCCGCCATCGGCGGTTGCCATCGTCTGCTGCTGGACGGTGGACGCGTCACGCTGGACTTATGGCTCGGCGATATCAACGAACTGACCGATAAGCTTGATGATTCGATGAACCAGAAGGTGGACGCGTGGTTCCTTGACGGGTTTGCGCCAGCCAAAAACCCGGAGATGTGGAGTCAGCATCTGTTTAGCGCCATGGGGCGTCTGGCGCGGCCTGGCGCAACGCTCGCGACCTTTACCTCGGCGGGGTTTGTCCGCCGCGGCTTACAGGAAGCAGGCTTTACGATGCGAAAAACCAAAGGGTTTGGCCGCAAGCGCGACATGCTGGTCGGGACGATGGAGCAGACGCTGGCGATCCCCGCCCGGGCGCCCTGGTTTGCACGCCGCGCCAGCGCCTCCCGTGAGGTGGCGATAATCGGCGGAGGGATTGCCAGCGCTCTGCTTTCGCTCGCGCTTTTACACCGCGGCTGGCAGGTGACGCTCTACTGTGCTGACCCGGCTCCGGCAAACGGCGCCTCCGGCAACCGTCAGGGAGCCCTTTATCCGCTTTTAAGCGCGCACGACCCGGCGCTGTTCCAGTTTTTCCCCGCGGCCTTTACCTTTGCCCGTCGCGTATACGACACCCTTCCGGTGGCGTTCGATCATGACTGGTGCGGCGTGACGCAGCTCGGCTGGGATGAAAAGAGCCAGCAAAAAATCGCGCAGATGCTGTCGCTGGGCCTGCCGGAAGAGATTGCCCGCGCGGTAAGTGCGCAAACGGTGACAGACACCACCGGCGTTGAGACGGGCTGCGGCGGTATTCAGTATCCGCTCGGCGGCTGGCTGTGCCCTGCCGAACTGACCACTGCGGCGATAACCCTGGCACAGTCACGCGGGCTGACGGTGCATTATGCTCATAAGGTTGCATCGCTTAGCCGGACAGCCCACTGGACCCTGCGCTTTGCCGATGGCAAAGAGGCCACGCATGCCAGCGTTGTGCTGGCAAACGGACATCACATCAATCAGTTTGTCCAGACAGAGACATTGCCCGTTTATCCGGTTGGCGGCCAGGTGAGCCATATTCCGACCGCGCCTGCACTGAGCCAACTGCGCCAGGTGCTGTGCTATGACGGCTACCTGACGCCGCAAAATCCGTCTAACGCTCATCACTGCATTGGTGCCAGTTACCATCGCGGTGAAACAGACACGCATTACCGCGAGGAAGATCAGCAGCAGAACCGCCAGCGCCTGATTGACTGCTTCCCGGACGCGGCGTGGGCGAGAGAGGTTGACGTCAGCGGGGGCGAAGCGCGCTGCGGCGTACGCTGCGCCACCCGCGATCATCTGCCCATGGCGGGAAATGTACCGGACTATGAGGCAACGCTTGAGGCGTATCAGGATCTGGCTGAACACAAGGAGACGGCAGTGGTCTCACCGGTCTATCCGGAGCTGTTTATGCTGGGCGGACTGGGATCGCGCGGGTTATGTTCTGCACCGCTGCTGGCGGAAGCGTTAGCCGCGCAAATGAGCGATGAGCCCATTCCGCTGGACAGCACCACGCTCGCGGGGCTGAATCCGAATCGTTTGTGGGTGCGGAAATTGCTGAAGGGGAAGCAGGTTAAGTAGGGTGCCCTCTCCCACCGGGAGAGGGAGGTGAAACGCTTACTTCGCTTTCGCCTGCTGGAACAGGTTGTCCCACATACCCAGCACCAGAGACTGGTCGCGGGGAGAAAGCTCGCCCGCCTGGATGGCTTTTTCCAGGCTGCGGCTCACTTCATCATGAATGGCCTCGGCAGAGTGATCGTCCCCGGCTTCCAGCTCGGCAACGGCCAGCGTCAGGTGACCACGCAGATAACCGCTGGCGAACAGCTCATCATCACTGGCGTGTTCCACCATGTCATCAATTAACGCCAGAATGCGTGATTCAAATTCTGCGATCATCTTCTTTCCTCTGTTAAAGATCTTCCGGCCACGGGAAGCATTCCGCCGTGATCTCCGGCGTATGGTAATAATTCTGTAAAGCCTTGATCAGGCGTGCCGGGCGTTCCGGGATGCCTTTCTCAAGATACTCCATCACCTGCGCATGTACGCGGCGCTGGAAGAGAATACGGTCTGGCTCGAAATCCCCTTCGAGATTGTCACAGCTGACGTTGAACGGGAAACCCGCCGCCACGCAGAACAGCCACTCCAGCGCCTGCGGTTTGACTTCCACATCTTCAAACTGACCCTGCGTGGCCGCGTCACGTCCGTCCGGACAGTACCAGTAACCAAAGTCCACCAGCTCGCGACGCGCTTTTCCCGCAATGCACCAGTGTGAAATCTCATGCAGGCCACTGGCGTAAAAACCATGCGCAAACACGATGCGGTTATAGGGCACCTCTGCATCAGCAGGAAGATAGATCGGTTCGTCGTCGCCTTTAATCAGACGGGTATTAAAATCATCAGCAAAACAGCCGTCAAAAATCTCAATCAGCTGTTCATAGTTATGCGTACTGTTCATGCGTTCATCCCCAGCCAGGTGAGGATCTCCTGTCCATGGCTGTCATAAAGAAGCTTGGCGCTCATCACCGCCGATACGATGACGATCATCGGGCGAATCAGCTTCTGTCCTTTGCTTAATACCAGACGCGAGCCCGCGCGCGCGCCTAAAAACTGCCCCGCCATCATCACAAACCCGGTTGCCCAGATAACCTTGCCGCCGATGATAAACAGCAGCAGGCCGCCGACGTTCGAGGTGGCATTCAGCACTTTAGCGTGGGCGGTAGATTTGGCGAGGTTAAATCCGGCCAGCGTGACAAACGCCAGGGCATAGAACGACCCGGCGCCTGGGCCAAAGAAGCCATCGTAAAACCCGACGCAGCCGCCTGCGATAAGCGCGAACGGCAGACCATGCAGCCGACGCTGCCTGTCCTCTTCACCAAGCTTAGGCATCAGCAGAAAGTAGAGGCCAATACAGATGACCAGCACCGGCAGGATCTGACGCAGAATGTCAGACTGTACGTGCTGAACCAACAGCGCACCGGAGGTTGAGCCGATGAAGGTCATCAGAATATTGAGCTTCTGGTCGGCAAGATTAACCACCTTACGGCGAATAAAATAGAGCGACGCGGAAAGGGACCCGCCGCAGGCCTGAAGCTTGTTGGTGGCAAGCGCCTGAGCCGGGCTCATGCCCGCCGCCAGCAGCGCCGGAACGGTAAGCAACCCGCCACCGCCCGCGAGGGCATCGATAAAACCGGCCAGCATTGCCACAAAGAACAGCACCACCAGCAGCAGCGGTGACACCATAAACAGGTCGACGAAATTATCCATTAAAGTACATGCTCATCCAGTAGCGCCTGGCAGGAAGGCGGCAACGGAGGCGGTGTCTTCTTCTCAGGCTTAGAGGTTCCAGGTTTTGCCGGTTCAAACCAGCTTTGCAGTTCCGCACCGCAGCCATCGCCTGGCGGTGGTAGCGGCTGATCTTCACATTCCAGACTGTTTGCCGGGCAGCGCAGACGTACGTGCATATGCGCACGATGCTGGAACCACGGACGCACTTTGCGCAGCCAGTCGCGATCGGTTCCCTCATCCAGGCAGAGCTGCTGCTTGATGGCCGGGTTAACGAAGATCCGCGTGACCTCGTTGTCCTTCGCTGCCAGCTTAATCAGGCTGAAAACATCCGGTGTCCACAGCGATGGCACAACGCTTTTGCCGTCGCGCGCCACCAGATCCAGCGCCTGCGGCTTCAGCAGTTGGGCCGAGGTCCAGCGCGTTTTAGGCAACTGCAGGAAAATATCCACATCCAGCCCGGTCTGGTGACTGGCGTGCCCACCGTTGAAACGACCGCCAGCAGGCATACCCATATCGCCAATCAGCATCGTACCCAGCCCCAGGTTATGCACCTGGTTACCCAGACGCTGGATAAACAGCACCAGATCCGGGTGGCCGAAGTAACGACGCTGGTCGGTACGCATCACCTGATAAGTATCCGACTGCAGAGGAAGTTCCTGCGCACCAACGATACAGCCATTGGAGAACGCACCAATCGACTGCGCGCTTCCCGCCACCGGGTGAGTGATTTTTTGCCATGGCGTGGCGGCCAGACTGGCCCCACTGGCGAGTAGCGCCAGCAGAGCAATTGCGGTTTTTTTCATAGTTACCAGCGTGGAATGGTGGTCGTCACATCCGCATTCTGCGCACGCTGGCGCAGGAAGTGATCCATCAACACGATTGCCAGCATGGCTTCTGCGATCGGCACCGCGCGGATCCCGACACACGGATCGTGACGTCCTTTGGTGATCATCTCAACTTCTTCACCAGAGCGGTTAATCGTGTGGCCCGGCACGGTAATGCTGGACGTTGGCTTCAGCGCGATATTGGCAATAATTTGCTGCCCGCTGCTGATGCCGCCGAGAATGCCACCCGCATGATTGCTCTGGAAGCCCTCTTTTGTAATTTCGTCACGGTTCTGGCTGCCGCGAAGCTGAACCACGTCAAAACCGTCGCCAATTTCGACGCCCTTCACCGCGTTGATGCTCATCAGCGCGTGGGCAATGTCCGCGTCCAGACGGTCAAATACAGGCTCACCCCAGCCTGGCGGTACGCCGTCAGCCACCACGGTCACTTTTGCACCGATAGAATCGCCCTCTTTTTTCAGGCCACGCATCAGCTCGTCCAGCGCCTCCAGCTTCTCAACATCAGCACAGAAGAACGGGTTTTGTTCAACCTGCTCCCAGTCTTTAATGGCCAGCGGAATGTCACCCATCTGGGTCAGGCACCCGCGGATCACGATGCCAAATTTCTGCTGCAGGTATTTCTTGGCAATCGCCCCTGCGGCGACGCGCATCGCGGTTTCACGGGCGGAGGAGCGTCCACCGCCGCGATAGTCGCGAAAACCGTACTTTTGTTCGTAGGTGTAGTCAGCGTGGCCTGGACGGAACACATCCTTGATGGCACCGTAGTCCTGAGAACGTTGGTCGGTGTTTTCAATCAGCAGACCAATACTGGTCCCGGTGGTGCGGCCTTCAAAAACGCCTGAGAGTATTTTGACCTGGTCCGGCTCGCGACGCTGCGTGGTGTAGCGAGAGGTGCCCGGACGACGACGGTCAAGGTCGTGCTGTAAATCGGCTTCGGTGAGTTCGATGCCTGGCGGTACGCCGTCAACGATACAGCCCAGTGCCAGCCCGTGCGACTCACCAAAGGTGGTCACGCGGAATATTTGTCCAATACTGTTTCCTGCCATCACGGCTCCGATGTCGTTATTTGTGTGTGAGCGTTGTGAAACGGGCCGAAGCCCGCTGGATTAATCTTTGTAGATGCTGAAATGTTCGCGCGCGTCGAGCAACTGCGCTTTGGTCAGCATAAAGACGCCGTCACCGCCGTTGTCGAACTCAAGCCAGGTGAACGGCACATCCGGGTACTGCTCTATCAGATGTACCATGCTGTTGCCCACTTCACAAATCAGAACACCGTCGTCGGTCAGATAATCCGGTGCGCAGGCCAGAATGCGACGGGTCAGCTTCAGGCCGTCAGAACCCGATGCCAGACCCAATTCTGGCTCGTGACGGTATTCGTTTGGCAGATCGGACATATCTTCCGCATCTACGTACGGCGGGTTGGTTACGATAAGATCGTACTGCAGCGTCGGCAGGTCACGGAACAGATCGGAGCGGATAGGCGTAACATGGTGGATAAGCCCGTGTTCTTCAATGTTGTGCTCGGTTACCGCCAGTGCGTCGGTGGAGATGTCCACCGCGTCCACTTCCGCTTCCGGGAAGGCATAAGCGCAGGCAATGGCAATGCAGCCGCTGCCGGTACACATATCCAGAATGTGCTGTGGTTGACGGTTAATCAGCCCTTCGAAGTGGTTGTTGATCAGCTCACCAATTGGCGAGCGCGGCACCAGCACGCGTTCATCAACATAGAATTCGTGACCGCAGAACCAGGCTTTGTTGGTCAGATAGGCTACCGGAATACGCTCGTTCACGCGGCGGATCACACGCTCAACGATGCGGTGCTTTTCGCTGGAGGTCAGACGCGCGGTGCGCATGTCTTCCGGAATATCGAGCGGCAGGTAGAGAGAAGGCAGCACCAGTTGAACAGCTTCATCCCACGGGTTATCCGTGCCGTGTCCGTACCAGATATTGGCGGCGCTGAAGCGGCTAACCGACCAGCGCAACATGTCCTGTATGGTATGCAGCTCGTTTACTGCTTCATCGACAAAAATTTTATCCACTCTTTCCTCCAGGGCATGCTCGCATAATTTTCGGCGGCTAGTTTGCCATGAAGACGGCGATAAATCAGCAATGACGCGTACCGCTTGAGGTTAAAAAATGCGTTTAGTCGGGTACACTATCGGAAATACGAGATGAGAACGACGAATGAAAAAGAAAACATCGCTCAGCGAGGAGGATCAGGCGCTCTTCCGTCAGCTCATGACTGGTACGCGTCAAATCAAGCAGGACACCATTGTCCACCGGCCGATGCGCAAAAAAGTCAGCGAAGTGCCGGTCAAAAGGCTATTGCAGGAGCAGGCGGATAATAGCCACTATTTTTCCGATGAGTTTCAGCCGCTGCTTAACACGCAGGGTGCGGTCAAGTACGTTCGCGAAGATGTCAGCCACTTTGAGCTGAAAAAATTACGCCGGGGAGATTATTCACCCGAGCTGTTTCTCGATTTGCATGGTTTGACGCAGATGCAGGCGAAACAGGAGCTGGGGGCGTTGATTGCCGCCTGTCGCCGCGAACATGTGTTTTGTGCCTGCGTGATGCACGGCCACGGTAAACATGTTCTTAAGCAACAAACGCCGCTGTGGCTGGCTCAGCATCCACACGTGATGGCGTTTCATCAGGCGCCCAAAGAGTACGGCGGAGATGCCGCCTTGCTGGTGTTGATTGAAGTTGAAGAGTGGCAACCGCCAGAATTGCCCTGAGAACATGGCGGGAGGCATAGTGGCTCCCGCCTTATCGCACGTCACCTCAGATTGCTTTCGCCATCCGGAGATTGCATGGACTCATTTGCCAGTTGAAGACCCCTTTGCCGGTTTCGTCGAGGGTGACGTTGGCAATGGCGGAGGTTGTAAACATTGGTGGCGTCTCGCCCGGGCACAGTTCAGATACCAGATAGCCAACCAGTGGCAGGTGGGAAATGACCAGTGCAGAAGCGACACCTTCATTGCACAGCGCCTGCAGGTAAGCACTGACAAGGCCGACATCACCACACGGCGTGAGTTCAGGGAGAACATCCACGCTGGTCGGCAGGTTCATACACTCCCCTACCACATCCAGCGTCTGTTCAGCACGCAGGAACGGACTCACCAGAACGCGTTCAATGTCCACTTTTTGACCTTTAAGCCAGTTCGCCATCTGACGAGATTCGTCGCAGCCGCAGACGGTTAAAGGACGTACTGAGTCACTGGCGGCATCGAGTGCCGCGTCGCCGTGACGCATGATAAAAACTTGCATATTGCACCGCTTTTGTTAACCAGAATCACCGGCGTTAACTACCCGCGATTAATGCTTGAGGTAGAAAACCCGATGGCCGGGCATTGTGCCTGATCCATTCGGTGAATGAAACGCTGTTTTTTACCTCAATGGCGTAAGTATAGTCAATCTCTGTTTACAAAATCGCCAAATCAGATTCATTCACCGCCGGATTTACCCTTCTTTGACCTCAACTTACGAGGACAGTTTCCCTTGCTGGCCAAAATGTCTGGCCCCGTTCCGCCATCTGCAATAATTCGTCACAGGGTGTAAACCGGGGACCATACTGCGTGGCAAGACGTTGCAGAATCGCAACCACTTCACCCGCTCCGAGGGTGTCCATATAACGGAACGGGCCGCCAAGGAACGGCGGGAAACCAATACCAAATACGGCGCCAATATCGCCATCGCGTGCGCTTTTAATCACCTGCTCGCCAAAACAGCGTGCGGCTTCATTAAGCATCATCATCACACAGCGTTCAGCACACTGAACGGCAGACAGTTTCGCCTGTCCGGTTGTTGGGATAAGCCCATAGACCGAAGGGTCGACCTGTTTCTTGCTTTTACGCCCTTTTGCACCGTAAAGATAGAAACCGCGTTCATTTTTTCTGCCTTTGCGATCGTCCTTCAAAATTGCAGAAACAATGTTTGCAGGCGGGCTAAAACGCTCGCCATATGCGGCCTCCAGCACAGGTATAATTTTAGTGCCAGTGTCTATTCCTACCTCATCCAAAAGTTGGATTGGGCCAACGGGGAAACCAAACTTGACCAGCGCCTCGTCGACGTGTTCGATCTTCTCCCCTTCCACCAGCAGGCGCATCGCTTCGTTGATATACGGCGCCAGAATGCGGTTGACGTAGAATCCCGCTTTATCCGCCACGACGATCGGGGTTTTGCCCTGCTTTTTCGCCAGTTTCACTACCGTAGAGACAGTCTGCGGGCTGGTTGACGCGTGTGGAATAACTTCAACCAGCGGCATTTTTTCAACCGGACTAAAAAAGTGCAGGCCAATCACCTGCTCAGGACGCGCGGCTTTCGCTGCGATATCACCGATCGGTAATGAAGAGGTGTTCGAGGCGAAAATCGTGTGCGGCGCACAATGTTGCTCAACGTCCGCAACCATCTGCTGCTTAAGCGCCAGGTCTTCAAACACCGCTTCAATCACCAGATCGCGATGGGCAAAACCACGGTAGTCCGTAGTGCCGCTGATCATGGCCACGGTTTTATCCCGCTCGCTTGCCTTGATATGGCGGCGTTTAACCTTCCGATCAAGGTTCTGCCAGCTGTACTGCAGCGCGTGGTTAATCCCTTTCGGGTTGATGTCTTTGATACGTACGGGCAATTTGGCTTTGCTGGCTGTGACAAACGCAATACCACCGCCCATCAGTCCGCCCCCGAGGACGCCAACGGCGTTGAGCGGCGCAGGTTCAGCGTCACTGCCCGGATCTTTTTTAACGTCAGTGCTGGCAAAGAAGATGCTGCGCAACGCCTGCGATTGCGGCGTCATCGCCAGTTCACCAAAGGCTTTTGCCTCTGCGGCATAACCGCTGCTGCTGCCCTGCGACAGCCCGGTTTCAATCACCTCAAGAATGCGCTTCGCCGCCGGATAGTTGCCTTTGGTCTTTTGTTCGGTTTTCTTGCCCACCATGCTAAACAGCAGCGCCCGCCCCAGCGGCCCGGCCAGGACGCGCTCACGCACCGGCAGAACACGTCTTGCCTGACGTCCCTCCAGCGCCAGCTCTACGGCGGCTTCCAGCAAAATAGAATGCGGAACGACGTCATCAACCAGCCCCGCTTTCAGCGCCTGACGGGCGCGCAGCTGTTTGCCGGTTAAGATCATTTCCAGCGCTGTACTAACGCCAACCAGCCGCGGCAGACGCTGCGTTCCACCGGAGCCGGGAAGCAGCCCAAGCTGTACTTCCGGCAACCCAAGAACGGTTTTCGCGTCGTCAGTACAAATACGACTGTGACAGGCCAGCGCCAGCTCCAGCCCACCGCCCAGGCATGCACCGTGGATCGCGGCGATCGCCGGGATCGGCAGCGAATGGATCTCCGCCATCACCTGCTGCCCCTGGCGCGCCAGATCTTCCGCCTCCTGCGCGCTTTGCGCCCGGGCGATCATGTTGATATCGGCCCCGGCAATAAAGTTGTCTGGCTTTGCCGAGATAAACACCAGGCCGCGAATCGCTTTGTTCTCGCGGATCTGCTTTAACATCTCGCGCACCTGAACGCCAAATTCCGCCTTCAGGGTATTCATCTTTTCGTCGGGGACATCAATGGTAATCACAGCCACGTTATCGAGGCGAACCGTCAGATTAAATGCAGATGCCATTGCCATTATTCAGCCTCCAGAACCATTGCTGCCCCAAGACCGCCCGCCGCGCAGGCGGTGACGAGGCCAAAACCGCCGCCACGGCGACGTAACTCATGTAATGTTTGGGTGATCATCCTCGCCCCCGTCGCCGCAAACGGATGACCGTAGGCGATAGAGCCGCCCAGTACGTTAAATTTGCTTTGATCCACTTCTCCGGTGGCATGGGCGCGGCCAAGCACATCGCGAGCAAAACGTTCGCTGGCCAGTAGCTGGACGTTGGCCAGGGTTTGTGCGGCAAAGGCCTCGTGCATATCAATCAGCGTTAAATCAGCGAGGGTCAACCCTGCGCGATCCAGTGCCAGCGGCGTGGACCAGGCCGGGCCTAACAGCATGTCCTGCCAGACGTCGATCGCCGTGAACGCGTAGCTGCGCAGATAACCGAGCGGGGTAAGGCCAAGCTCTTTGGCTCGCGATTCGGTCATCAGGATCACCGCGGCAGCACCATCCGTCAGCGGAGTACTGTTGGCGGCCGTAACGGTGCCGTGTTTGCGGTCGAATGCCGGACGCAGTCTGGCGTAGTCCGCCAGCGTCGAAGTGCCACGAATGTTGTTATCTTCCACCAGCGGTTCGCGGTAAGGCGGGATATACGCGGTCATCACCTCGTCGTTCAGCTTGCCTTCCGACCAGGCTTTCGCCGCCAGCTGATGGGAACGGTGAGCCAGCGCATCCTGCTGCTCCCGGGTAATGCCGTAGGTTTTGGCCATCTGCTCGGCGGTGTCGCCCATGCGCAGGCCGGTGGAGTATTCAGCCACCGCAGGTGGAACAGGCATCAGGTCACGAAGGCGTAAACGCGAGAAGAGCTTGAGTTTTTGCCCGGTGGTGCGCGCTTTATTTGCATCCACCAGAATGCGGGCCAGCTTTTTACTGACCCCTATCGGCAGCACGGAGGATGAGTCTGCCCCGCCGGCGATCCCGGCGCGGATGGTGCCCGCCATCAGGCTTTCGGCCACGTTTGCCACCGCCTGAAAGCTGGTTGCACACGCACGGCTGACGCTGTAAGCATCCGTATGCACGTTCATTCCGGTGCCAAGGACAATTTCTCGTGCAATGTTGGGAGCTTCTGGCATCTGAACAACCTGGCCAAAAATCAGCTGCTCAATGACATCAGGCGGTATTTCGCTGCGAGCCAGCATCTCCCCCACCACCATTTTCCCCAGATCGACGGCCGGTATGCCGTGAAACGCTGTCGCCTGACGCGCAAACGGCGTACGCAATCCACTGACAATGGCAATGCGGTCACCTTGTCGGGTGATAAGCGGTAATGCCTGACTCATAACATTCCCCTGTAAAAATTTTGCAAACATAAAGTGGTCTGACCTGATAAATAGTCTTAACCATTTTTTTACATTCAGCCAATTGGGGAAACGAAAAAATGCGAACTAAAACACAGAGAAGAAAAAAGAAAATGCCCCGAGGTAAAAACAAAACGGTAACCCAGAGGTTACCGTTTTGAGTGTTTGCACCCTCACCCGTAGGAGAGGGCATCAGGCCGCGGAGATTAACGCAGACCGAGTTGGAAAATCAGCGTTTCAGCTTCGCAGGCGAAGACAAAGTCGATATCCAGCTTCACGCCGCCGTCCACTTCCGTGAAGGTGGACTTGATTTCACACGGATCGGATTCTACGTCGCGCGCGCGCTTGCTCAGCGCCGCCAGGGTTTCTTCCGCTTCGGCACGGTTGGTGAACACGCGGCTGTAAGAGGCGGTGCAATCGGAGTTGTCCATGATGGTACCAACATCCATACAGCAGCAAACCGGGGTTTCATCAGCACTGCATTTACTCATATCTCAATTTCCTCTGTATTCGCGCAGGACGCGAGACAAACACGATGCTGATATTTTACGCCCCGATGCAGACGCTCTCCAGCCGTTAATGGCGCAAAACGGGATAAGTGACCAATATCACACTAAAAAATGATCTAAAACAAAATTCGCCCTTTTGGGTGAGTCGTGATGGTCACATTTTTGCCAACCAGATCTCGTTTCAAGAAACATGTTTGAAAATATTAATAAACAAACTTGCAACATTCTAGCTGGTCAGACCTATACTCTGGCCACTGGTCTGATTTGTAAGTCATACCTCAGACCCTACACTTCGCGCTCCTGTTACGGTATGTAACAATTATTGAATAAAAATAACTCAATGAGGTTATGGTCATGAGCCAGAAAACCCTGTTCAACAAGACTGCGCTGGCAGTCGCAGTGGCAATCGTCTCTACGTCCGCCTGGTCAGCGGGCTTCCAGTTAAACGAATTTTCTTCCTCTGGCCTTGGCCGTGCGTATTCCGGGGAAGGTGCAATTGCTGATGATGCAGGTAACGCCAGTCGTAACCCTGCGCTGATCATGATGTTTGATCGCCCAACGTTCTCAGCGGGCGCCATCTTTGTTGATCCGGGTGTGGATATTACGGGCCGTTCCCCGAGCGGAGCCAGCCTGAATTCCGATAACATCGCACCAACGGCATGGGTGCCAAACCTGCACTTCGTTGCGCCAATCAACGACCAGTTTGGCTGGGGTGCTTCCGTAACCTCTAACTATGGTTTAGCGACCGAGTTTAATAACGACTACGCAGCAGGAGCCTATGGCGGTAAGACCGACCTTGAGACTCTGAACCTGAACCTGAGCGGTGCTTACCGTCTGAACAGAAACTGGAGCTTCGGCGTTGGCTTTGATGCCGTTTATGCTAAAGCGAAAATCGAACGTTACGCGGGCGATCTCGGCAAAATCGTTGCGGGCTCCGGCGCACTGCCGCCGCCTCTGGCACAACAGGTTGCAGGGATCCCGGCAGACACCCAGATCGCGTATCTGAAGGGTGACGAGTGGGGCTTTGGCTGGAACGCCGGTATCCTTTATGAACTCGATAAAAACAACCGTTACGGTTTCACCTACCGTTCCGAAGTGAAAATCGACTTTGACGGCGACTACAAGAGCAGCCTGCCTTCTGCTTATAACCAGATCCTCGGCACCTTCGGCCTGCCAATGGGCACCGATGGCCGTACCACTGGCGGTTCTCTGAGTCTGCACTTACCGGAAATGTGGGAATTGTCCGGTTATAACCGCGTGGCACCACAGTGGGCGATTCACTATAGCCTGACCTACACCAGCTGGAGCCAGTTCCAGGAGCTGAAAGCGACCAACAGCAAAGGCGACACGCTGTTCTATAAAGATGAAAGCTTCCGTGATGCCTACCGCATCGCACTGGGTACCACCTACTATATGGATGACAACTGGACGTTCCGTACCGGTATTGCCTTCGATGATAGCCCGGTTCCGGCTGACAAACGTTCTATCTCCATTCCGGATCAGGACCGCTTCTGGCTGAGCGCCGGTGCGACCTATGCATTCAACAAAGATGCCTCTGTCGATGCGGGTGTTTCGTATATGCACGGTCAAAAAGTCAGCTTCAAGGAAGGTCCGTATGAGTTCTCTTCCGAAGGTAAAGCCTGGCTGTATGGCCTGAACTTCAACTACGCGTTCTAATTCGCGCAGGGATCAAAAAAGGTGAGCATCGCTCACCTTTTTTATTTATTCCGAATCGATATCTTTTAATTCGTTCTCGATTGCCTTCGCGTTTGGATTCTCTTCCGGCTTCAGCTTGCCACCATTGGCAATAAAGTCATGATTCTGGAAGTAAGCTTCACGCACCATGATGTATGGATCGGAAGACTGACGCAGCAGACCGTCGGAATCGAGCAGTTGCGCACGTGTTTCAATCCCTTCTACCGTCCATTTACCAATCGACAGCGGCCAGGTCAGCCACGAAAGAACCGGATACAGCGTATCCACCATATCACCGCCATCATCACGCACGGTAAAGCTGCCATAGAACGGCAGATGAACGTACGGGCCGTAACCGACGCCATAATGACCCAGCGTACTCCCGAAGCGGTGCGGCTGTTCACGCTGCAGTTTCGGGTTCGCCATGCCGGCGACATCGATAAAGCCCCCCATCCCCAGCAGGGAGTTAAGGAAGAAGCGAGTAAAGTGCACCATCCCCTGATACGGATCGCCTTGCAGGAAGTAGTTGACCATCACCGCTGGCTCTTCAAGGTTACTGGTGAAATTGCTCAACCCGTTACGCGCAGGCTGGGGAACATAATCACGCCATGCAACCGCCACCGGGCGAACCACATACGGATCCAGCACGTTATAGTTGAAGCTATACATTGAGCGGTTAAATCCTTCGAGAGGATCGGAGCGTCCCGTTTGCTCCCCGGAGCTGGCGCAGCCCACAAGCATCGTCGCGCCCAGCGCAAGCGCCGACAGCCGAAGTTTCATAAAATTCTCCCTGTTCAGTATGGCTATCGTTGATTGCCATCCGTAACGGAGCATTTGATGCTCCGTCTGTAAACGTGCAAGTGATTGTATCAGCACGTTTACCGATGTCTATGAGCACAATTACGGGCAGTAACCACCGTCACTCTGATCTCAGCATAGCCTGGCTTTTAGAATTCGTTTCGCTGGCAATTTTATAATGGCTTTGAATGAGATGTCTCACCTTTGTTGCCATTACCCTCACTTTAAGAGCATCCCCACGGGCATTTTGTTAAAAGCCGCTACGCTTAAAAGAAAGAACATCCAACTGGAGCGGTTATGAAAGACGTGGGCGAAGAGAAAATTGGCGAGAGCAATGAAGAACTTGAAATTGAGAGCGAGGAAAAAGAGCGCGGTGAAGAGATAGAAATTGATGAAGATCGCCTTCCCTCCCGTGCTATGGCGATCCATGAACATATCCGTCAGGATGGAGAAAAGGAGATGGAGCGCGATGCCATGGCCCTGCTGTGGTCCGCTATCGCGGCAGGCCTCTCCATGGGGGCATCGCTACTTGCGAAGGGCATTTTCCATGTGCAGCTTGAAGGTGTACCCGGTGGCTTTTTGCTGGAGAACCTGGGCTACACCTTCGGCTTTATCATCGTCATTATGGCCCGCCAGCAGCTTTTTACTGAAAACACGGTCACCGCCGTTCTGCCTGTCATGCAAAACCCGACTCTGGGTAACTTTGGCTTACTGATGCGTCTGTGGAGCGTGGTCCTGCTGGGCAACCTCATCGGCACGGGTATCGCCGCCTGGGCGTTTGAATATATGCCGATATTTGATGAACCCACCCGGGATGCGTTTGTGAAAATCGGTATGGATGTGATGAAAAACACGCCCGTGGAGATGTTCTCTAACGCCATTATCTCTGGCTGGATTATCGCGACAATGGTCTGGATGTTCCCTTCCGCAGGCAGTGCCAAAATTGTGGTAATCATATTAATGACGTGGCTGATTGCGCTGGCCGACACCACCCATATCGTGGTGGGTACTGTAGAAATCCTCTATCTGGTGTTTAACGGCACGCTTCACTGGACCGATTTCTTCTGGCCATTTGCACTACCCACGCTTGCGGGCAACATCTGCGGCGGAACCTTTATTTTTGCGCTGTTGAGTCATGCCCAGATCCGTAACGACATGTCTAATAAGCGTAAAGCCGAGCTGAAAGCGCAGGAAAATGATGAAAAATCGGCAAATAAATCGGCCTGAATGGTGACTCTTTGAGCAGTCGGGCGGCAATGCGCTTAACGCAAAGTGTAAATAACGGTATACTCGTGCCGCCTCGTCCCCTTAGTTAAATGGATATAACGAGCCCCTCCTAAGGGCTAGTTGCAGGTTCGATTCCTGCAGGGGACACTTTGATAGTAAACGTCACTGCGCTTTCCATAACTCCACGCAGTTTCGCCCCCGTCGTTTTGCCCCATACAACGCCTCATCCGCAGCCTGAATCAGACGTTCGTAGTCAGGATGACCATTAAACATGGCCGCCCCAATCGAAAGCGACAACGGTATTGGCTCGCCTGTCGGGGAATGAACCTTAATTTTTTCCACGCGTCGGCGGATCCGCTCGGCAATGCGCAGGGTATCGGCTTCGGTGATTTCCGTTAGCACAATCAAAAACTCATCTCCGCCATAGCGGAAGACATAGTCACAGGTGCGAACGTTGTCATAAAACGCCCCGGCAACCTTTCTTAATATTTCATCTCCCGTGTTGTGCCCCCAGGTATCGTTGATTTGCTTGAACTTATCGACATCAATAAGCAACACCGACAGCGGCGTACCAGAACGACTTGCCTGGGTAATTTCACGTTTAAAAATGGTTGGCAGGAAGCGACGGTTAAGCAGACGCGTGAGCACATCCACGCCCACCTCGTGCCGGGCTACCTCATCAAACAGCTCATGCAGCAGGGTCACGATTTGCGAGAAGGTCGTTCGCGTCAGCCGCAAAAATTGCACCTGCCGCAGTCTGTCGTGAAGGGCATCGTCTGTCTGACGAACGTCATGAAAAGCCGCGTCGAACTCCTGGATAAGACGAGAGATATGCCCTGCTTCGGCAATACCACTGAAGTAGTGACGTCCCTTATGACTGAACCACAGCCCAAAGTCGGACTGCCCGAGCGGCCGGCTATTGTCGATGCTGGAGTCCAGCATCACTTTATAAAGCAGCGACAGTTCCCACGTCAGCAATGCGGCGGTCTGCCGCTCCTTCTCAACTTCCGCATTTTCCATCAGCGAGAAGATTCGATAGTTCTCGTCCTCTTTTGCCGCATTGTTCTCGCTGAAGACATAGGCGCGCGACATCACCTCCATTGCCAGATCAATACTGTTAATGGCGTAGTGATAGATGCTTAACTTGGTCTCAGAAGGGTGTGGTGTGGCATTAATAAGAGGTAACAACAGCTTTTTCAGGATCCGGAAACCCATCTCAACCAGGTCTACCGATATACCTATTCGGGCGTGAACATCGGCGGCGCGCTGCTGAGCCCGCATCTGTTCATCAACCTGTTCAACCCGGCAGGAGAGAACATCAACAAGCCAACGACGCAGCGCTTCCTGCAGCTGCCTTTCAACCTGCTCAGTGGTCAGAAACTCCGCTGCATGAGGGTCGGCCAGGACCACACGATAAAACTCCGTAATCAGACCAGAAGCATGATCGCTGGCCAGTTGCGCAGTAAGTTGATGAACGAGGGGATCCGTTTCATTGATTAACTGAATCCACTCATCCCTTACGGTTTGTAAATAGGTTTCCATTTACACCCTCCAGGGGAGATCGTTAGCTTGTCCGACGGGAATGAGCGCACGGATTCACCGTCTGGCATGCGTGATAATCAACAACAGCAACAAAATCAACACCCTTTCCAGGTGCCGCTTTTTTAATCAAAAACGAGTAATAGCACATATCGTATAACGGTGCTACATTACGCCGCCCACCCAACGTCAGCAGTGGTCAGGCAACGCCGTAAAGATCGGTAAAGCCTGCAACCATGACCTTGTCCAACGGTCTAATTGGCACGTGGTATCGCTTTATGCGTTACTTTCAAAGGCTTTACATAGGTTCACTATTTTGTCTCAATCCCACTTCAAACGTGCGTTTTTACACCCGCGTTACTGGTTTACATGGTTTGGTCTTGGCGTACTCTGGCTTCTGGTTCAACTTCCTTATCCTGTGATCCGCGTACTGGGCTCCAGGCTCGGCAGCGCGTCCCGCCACTTCCTCAAACGTCGTGAATCTATTGCCCGTAAAAATCTCGAACTGTGCTTTCCCCAGTATAATGCGCAGCAGCGCGAAACACTGATTGCCGAGAACTTTAAATCTATCGGCATGGCGTTGCTTGAAACCGGCATGGCCTGGTTCTGGCCTGATGAGCGCGTCCGCAAATGGTTTGACGTGGAAGGTCTCGAAAACCTGAAACGCGCGCAAATGCAAAACCGTGGCGTGATGGTAGTTGGTGTCCACTTTATGTCGCTGGAGCTGGGCGGCCGAGTAATGGGGCTTTGTCAGCCGATGATGGCCACCTACCGCCCGCACAACAGTCCGCTGATGGAGTGGGTACAAACCCGTGGTCGCATGCGTTCCAATAAGGCGATGATCAGCCGTAACAATCTGCGCGGTATGGTCGGCGCCCTGAAGAAAGGCGAAGCCGTCTGGTTTGCACCCGATCAGGACTACGGACGTAAAGGCAGCAGTTTTGCGCCCTTCTTTGCGGTTAAAAATGTCGCCACCACCAACGGCACGTTCGTGATTTCGCGTCTGTCAGGCGCCGCAATGCTGACCGTGACAATGGTGAGAAAGGTTGATAAATCTGGCTATCGTCTGCACATCTCACCGGAGATGGCAAACTATCCGGAAAATGAATGCGAAGCCGCAGCGTTCATCAATAAAGTTATCGAGACCGAAATTATGCGCGCGCCGGAGCAGTATCTGTGGATGCATCGCCGTTTCAAAACGCGGCCGCATGGCGAAGCGTCTCTCTATATTTAATGTGGAGAAAGGTTAGTTTCGCTAAGAAACTAACCTTTTCAATCACCTGTAATCACCCTGAGTAATTGTCTTTTCTTGCCGTCGCTCAACGTGGATTTATTGCGCTCTGAAATCAAACTGTCGCCGTTCCACGACACCCGTAAGTTACGGAAAGTATTTAAAAAAATGCCTCTTGTCACCCCTCATTTTTAGGCGTACATTAGCGCCGTCTGGCAACAGGAAAGCACAGAATTCTGAGCTGGAGTTTGCATCGTAACGGGATAATTCTCATTTCCGTCGCAGGCAAATGTCAGTTCTCTATAATCAGGTGGACTCTGTTTTTAAGTGCGTACCAGAAGATACGCGGAGCGATGAAACGTGAAATATTTCTTTATGGGCATTTCGGTGATTGTTTTAGTGTGGGCCGGAACCTTCGCCCTGATGATCTAGCGAAGAACATGCAGTCAAAAAAACAGGAGCCGTTGGCTCCTGTTTTTTTATGTCATTAAGATTCGTGCTGTTCAGCGGCACTCTTTGATGCGAGAAGCCCGTCGGCGCGGAACATACTCTTAATGCCCCTCACCGCCTGGCGAATACGGTCGCTGTTTTCAATCAGCGCGAACCGTACATGGGTATCGCCATAATCACCGAAGCCAATGCCCGGCGAGACGCAGACCTTCGCGTCCTGCAACAGCTTTTTGGCAAACTCCAGTGACCCCATCGCCGCGTAAGGCTCAGGGATTTTTGCCCAGACATACATTGACGCTTTCGGCATTTCCACCATCCAGCCAGCCTCATGCAGCCCTTTCACCAGCACATCGCGACGGCGTTTATACTGGGCGGCAATATCATGAACACACTGCTGATCGCCTTCCAGCGCGGCGATAGCGGCCACCTGCAGTGGGGTAAAGGTGCCGTAATCGTGGTAACTCTTAATACGCGCCAGTGCACTCACCAGCGTTTTGTTACCCACCATAAAGCCAATACGCCACCCCGCCATGTTGTAGCTTTTCGACAGGGTAAAGAACTCCACCGCCACATCACGTGCGCCCGGAACCTGCATGATGGAAGGCGCTTTCCAGCCGTCATACACAATATCGGCGTAGGCTAAGTCGTGTACCACCAGCACATCGTAACGCTTCGCCAGTGCGACGACTTTCTCAAAGAAGTCGAGTTCTACGCACTGCGCCGTAGGGTTAGACGGGAAGCCGAGGATCATCATCTTCGGTTTCGGATAGCTTTCACGAATCGCACGTTCCAGCTCGTTAAAGAAATCGACCCCTTCCACCAGCGGCACAGAGCGAACCTGCGCGCCGGCAATCACCGCGCCGTAAATATGGATGGGGTAGCTTGGATTAGGCACCAGCACCGTATCACCATGATCCAGCGTAGCCAGCATCAGGTGCGCCAGCCCCTCTTTCGAGCCAATGGTGACAATGGCTTCACTTTCCGGATCGATATCAACCTGATAGCGATCCTGGTACCAGCGAGAGATCGCGCGACGTAATCGAGGAATGCCGCGAGAGGTGGAGTAACCGTGCGTATCCGGGCGCTGGGCGACCGTGCAGAGCTTCTCAACAATATGCGCAGGCGTTGGGCCGTCAGGGTTACCCATGCTGAAATCGATAATATCTTCGCCGCGACGACGCGCAGCCATCTTCAGTTCAGCAGTGATATTGAAAACATAAGGGGGGAGACGATCGATACGCGTAAAACGGCGTTCAGGACTGAATTCAGCCATAGATTCCTCAGATTAACGTTAGCGCCCGGACCGTCCGAGCGACGCTGCCACTTATGTGGCGTGTTTAGAAAATAACCTGAAAAAAAACATGCTGTCGAGGGGTTAAGCAAAAAAAAGATGTCGCATTAAAAACGGGAACCTTCAGGTACTGAAAGCGGAAGCGTTCCTGCTAATTGCGCAATTTTAATACCCAGTGTTTAACATGATGATATCAAAGCTGTTACCTTGTCGCTCTCCAGGAGTTAAAAAACTGGCATCTTCAGGAAGTCACCCTCAATCCCCTTTGAAGATTATGGTTTTTCCTCATTTGATAAACACGACGGATAGCTGGTCAACAGGCGTCAGGTTTTTTATCATTGGGCTTTCCTCTTTTCGCTGGTCGACTCGTGCACGAAATATTCGATATGCTGCTGGCGGTTTTTGACCGTGCGGCATTAATGCTGATTTGCCTGTTTTTCCTCATTCGTATTCGCCTGTTCCGCGAGCTTTTGCACAAGTCCGCCCACTCGGCAAAAGAGCTGCTGGCCGTTACCGCCATCTTTTCACTTTTCGCGCTGTTCAGCACCTGGTCCGGGGTGCCGGTAGAAGGGTCGCTGGTCAACGTGCGTGTTATCGCCGTGATGTCCGGTGGGATCTTGTTTGGCCCCTGGGTGGGCATTATTACGGGTCTCATTGCCGGGACACATCGTTACCTGATAGATATCGGCGGCGTGACGGCGGTGCCGTGTTTTATCACCAGCATCATCGCCGGCGTCCTTTCCGGCTGGATTAACCGCAAAATACCGAAAAAGCAGCACTGGCGCGCCGGGATCATCGCGGGCATGCTGTGCGAAACGCTGACCATGGTTCTGGTGGTCGTCTGGGCTCCCACCATTGCGCTGGGGCTGGATATTGTCTCTAAAATCGGTATTCCGATGATCCTCGGCAGCGTCTGTATCGGTTTTATCGTGCTGCTGGTGCAAAGCGTTGAAGGGGAAAAAGAGGCCAGCGCCGCACGTCAGGCCAAGCTGGCGCTGGATATCGCCAACAAAACGCTGCCGCTCTTCCGCCATGTTAACGCCGAATCCTTACGTCAGGTCTGCGATATCATCCGTCGCGATATTCATGCCGATGCCGTGGCCATTACCAATATCGACCACGTCCTGGCCTATGTTGGCGTGGGTGAGAATAACTATCAGGACAGCGATGACACCATCAGCCCCACCACCAGGCAGGCGATCAATTACGGTAAAATCATCATTAAAAACAATGATGAAGCCCACAGAACCCCAGAAATTCACTCCATGCTGGTGATCCCGCTGTGGGAGAAAGGCGTGGTGACGGGAACCCTGAAAATTTACTACTGCCACGCGCACCAGATCACCTCCTCCCTGCAGGAGATGGCCATCGGGCTGTCGCAGATTATCTCTACCCAGCTGGAGGTCTCCCGCGCGGAACAGCTGCGCGAGATGGCAAATAAGGCAGAGCTGCGCGCGCTGCAGAGTAAAATTAATCCTCATTTTCTGTTTAACGCGCTGAATGCGATCTCCTCGTCCATTCGACTTAATCCGGATACCGCGCGTCAGCTGATTTTCAATCTGTCACGCTATCTGCGTTACAACATTGAGCTAAAAGATGACGAGCAGATCGACATTAAAAAAGAGCTTTATCAGATCAAGGATTACATTGCGATTGAGCAGGCGCGCTTTGGTGACAAACTCACCGTCATTTACGATATTGATGAAGAGGTCAACTGTGTGATCCCAAGCCTGCTGATCCAGCCGCTGGTTGAGAACGCTATCGTCCACGGGATTCAGCCGTGTAAAGGGAAAGGGGTGGTGACCATCAGCGTGACCGAAAGCGGCAACCGCGTGCGGATTGCCGTGCGTGATACCGGCCACGGAATTGATCCTAAAGTCATTGAGCGCGTTGAGGCCAACGAGATGCCGGGGAATAAGATTGGGCTGCTGAATGTCCACCACCGGGTCAAACTGCTGTACGGCGACGGGCTGCATATTCAGCGCCTTGAACCGGGCACCGAGATCGCCTTTTATATTCCGAATGAACGCTCTCCCGTTCATGCGTCTACATCCCTGTTGCCTTAGGCCGGAGTAACCCGTGAAAGTGATCATTGTAGAAGATGAGTTTCTGGCTCAACAGGAGCTGAGCTGGCTCATCAAAACGCACAGTCAGATGGAGATCGTGGGCACGTTTGACGATGGTCTGGACGTGCTGAAGTTTTTGCAGCATAACCGCGTTGACGCCATTTTTCTTGATATCAACATTCCGTCACTGGATGGCGTATTACTGGCGCAAAACATCAATCAGTTTGCCCATAAGCCGTTTATTGTTTTCGTCACCGCCTGGAAGGAGCATGCGGTTGAAGCCTTCGAGCTGGAGGCGTTTGACTATATCCTTAAGCCTTACCAGGAGTCGCGCATCGTCACCATGCTGCAAAAGCTGGAGGCCGCGTGGCAACAGCAGAACGCCCCTGTCACCGCAAGTCCCGCAGTACGTGAGAATGACACGATTAACCTGGTGAAGGATGAACGTATCATCGTGACGCCGGTTAACGATATCTACTATGCCGAAGCCCATGAAAAGATGACGTTTGTCTATACGCGGCGGGAATCGTACGTGATGGCGATGAACATTACCGAGTTTTGCAGCAAGCTGCCGACAGCGCATTTCTTCCGCTGTCACCGCTCGTTTTGTGTGAATTTAAACAAGATCCGCGAGATCGAGCCGTGGTTTAACAATACATACATTTTGCGCCTGAAGGATCTTGATTTTCAGGTGCCAGTGAGCCGCAGCAAGGTCAAAGAGTTCCGCCAGTTAATGCACCTGTAAATCCCCTCTCCCGCAAGAGAGGGGCTGGGTTTTAGAGGATCTGGCCGAGCACCTGACGCAGGTGGGCGCCCGAGCCAAGTAAACCCGGGTTGTCGTGCACAATCAGATAAACAGGAATGTCTTGCACGTAGCTTTTAAAACGTCCTTTGTCTTCAAACCCGCCGCGGAAGCCTGACGCTTTGAAGAACTCCAGGAAGCGCGGCACAATGCCACCGGCAATGTAAACACCACCAAAGGTGCCGAGCGTAAGCGCCAGGTTGCCACCAAAACGCCCCATTATCACGCAGAACAGCGACAGTGCGCGACGGCAGTCGATGCAGCTGTCTGCCAGTGCGCGCTCGGTCACGTCTTTCGGCTGCAGATTTTCCGGCAGACGGCCGTCAGACTTCACAATGGCACGATACAGGTTTACCAGCCCCGGGCCGGAAAGCACGCGCTCAGCCGACACGTGGCCGATCTCAGCGCGTAGCTCTTCCAGAATAATGCCCTCTTCTTCGCTGTTCGGTGCAAAGTCCACGTGGCCACCTTCACCCGGCAGACTCACCCAGCGCTTATCAACATGAACCAGATGCGAAACGCCCAGCCCCGTGCCGGCACCGTAAACGGCAATCGGCTTGCCTTCTACCGGTGCAGTACCGCCAAACTGAGTCAGGTGCTCTGGCTTCAGCATCGGGATGGCCATCGACACCGCAGTAAAGTCGTTGATGATTTCCAGATGTGCAAAGCCGAGGTTCTTTTTCATCTCGGCGATGGAAAATGCCCAGGTATGGTTGGTCATCGCGACCCAGTCGCCGGTAATCGGGCAGGCAATCGCGATACAGCCATCGTCAACGCTGACCTTGTGCTCTTCCAGATAGACGCGTACAACGGCCTCAAGGCTGGGGTAATCCAGCCCTGAATAGGTTTTCGCCTGGGAAATTTCACCGCTACTTACATCGCATAATGCCAGGCGCGCGTTAGTGCCGCCCACATCTCCTACCAAAGCATACTTTGTCATTCTTCTACTGCTCCGCTAAAGTCAGAATAAATCTTTGGAACACTGTAAATTCAAGGCGTGATAACAACAACGACCGGAAGGTGAATGCCCCGGGATTATCGATCTTCGTCACAGAATAACTTTACCGTTTCAGCACCTTTTGCACTATTGCCACAATGCTGATTGTGCAAAGTAACGTAATACCTTTTTGTACAAGGAAATTATCATGCTCCACCCGCGAGCCAGAACCATGCTGTTGCTGGCAATCCCGGCCTTAATTATTGGTATTGTCTCAAGCCTGGTGCTTATCGTCGTGATGAAAGTCGCCTCGGTGCTGCAAACGATGTTATGGACTGCGCTTCCGGCTCAGGTGGGTATCAGCGTTGATTCGCCGGCATGGATCATTATGATGCTGACCCTGACGGGGGTTGCGGTGGGTCTGGTGATCCGCTTTAGCCCAGGGCACGCCGGGCCTGATCCGGCGCTGGAACCGCTGATTGGTGCTCCGGTCGCACCTGCAGCGCTGCCAGGACTTATTATCGCGTTGATTATCGGTCTGGCGGGCGGCGTTAGTCTGGGGCCGGAACACCCGATCATGGCGGTCAACATCGGTCTGGCGGTGTATCTCGGTTCACGCATTTTACCTCGCGTCGGGGCCCTGGACTGGACGATTCTGGCATCGGCCGGCACCATTGGCGCGCTCTTCGGCACGCCGGTCGCGGCCGCGCTGATTTTCTCGCAGACGCTCTCCAGCAATAACGACGTGCCGCTCTGGGATAAACTCTTTGCGCCACTGATGGCTGCTGCGGCTGGTGCGCTCACCACCAGTCTGTTTTTCAATCCACACTTCTCGCTCTCCCTTCCCCACTACGGCCAGATGCAGATAGCCGATATCTTCAGCGGTGCGGTTGTGGTCGCTATTGCCATTGCGCTGGGGATGATCGCCGTATGGTGTCTGCCGCGTCTGCACCGGCTGGTGCATAAGCTCAAACATCCGGTGCTTATCCTCGGGGTCGGCGGATTGATCCTCGGCATTTTAGGAGCCATCGGCGGTAAGGTAACGCTGTTTAAAGGTCTGGATGAGATGCAACAGCTGGCCTTCAGTCAGGTGTTTAGCGTGTCCGATTATCTGCTGTTTGCGCTCATAAAGCTGGCTGCGCTGGTGGTGGCGGCAGCGTGCGGTTTCCGTGGCGGCCGGATCTTCCCGGCGGTCTTTGTTGGCGTCGCGTTGGGGCTGATGCTGCATGAACATGTGGATGCGGTTCCGGCGGCGATTACCGTCTCTTGCTCAATTCTGGGGCTGGTATTGGTGGTGACACGTGATGCCTGGCTGAGCCTGTTTATGGCCGCGGTGGTGGTTCCGGATACTACTCTCATCCCGTTACTTTGCATTGTGATGTTGCCCGCCTGGCTCCTGCTGGCGGGCAAACCGATGATGATGGCCTGGCGTAACGATAAGTGATCAGGCGTTGTTACGCGCTTCCAGCGCTTTGGTAATCGCCCCTAACAGCGGCGGGATATCCGCTTTGGGTAGCATCACTTCAATCAGTGATAGTCGCTCGTGGTGTGCCACTTTTTCGAGCACCTCCGCCAGCTGTTCCGCTTCACTGACCCGCCAGCACTGTGCCTGAGGATCCAGGCTCAGAGCCTGCGGAATTTGCGTCCAGTTCCATAAGGCAATGTCGTTATAGCGCTGTTCCGGTCCGTGAATGGCCCTCTCTACGGTGTACCCTTCATTGTTGAGCACCAGGATAATGGGGTGCTGTTTATCACGCAGCATCGAGCCCAGTTCCTGAATGGTCAACTGCGCGGCGCCATCCCCCGTGAGCACAATGACGCGCCGGTCTGGACAGGCGGTTTGGGCACCATACGCCGCGGCCAGGGTGTAGCCAATGGAGCCCCACAGCGGCTGGACGATAAAATTCACGTCTGCCGGCAGACGCAGATCGATCGCACCAAAGGCTGACGTCCCCTGGTCGGCAAGAATAATGTCACCCGGGCGAATAAAGGTTTGCAGGGTGCTCCAGAAATTCTCCTGAGTGAGCGAGCCCTCGGATTGCGGGAAGGCGATACCGCTGTGAGAGACTGGCACCAGGGTATCGTGGACATACTGTTTGCAGAGAGCCACCAGCGTCTCGATCGCGTCAGACATAGGGATACCGGTAAACCAGACATCCCCCACCCGTGCGGCATGGGGCTGCACTTCTATCGTTTGCGCCTGCGTCAGCTGATGGGTAAACCCCGCCGTCAGGGTATCAGTAAAACGCGTGCCAATGCACAGTACCGTATCCGCCCCTTCGATGGCCTCTTTTACCGCCCCGACGCTTGCCGAACCACTGTACGTGCCATAAAAACCGGGCTGGCGTTCGTCAAAAATGCCCTTGCCCATCAGCATGGTGGCGTGGGCAATGGGCACCTCTTTCACCCATTTCTGCAGGGCATGTTTCATGCCGTGGCGCATGACCAGGAAATCGGCCAACAGCGCGGTACGCTTGCTTGTTTTCAGCCTGCTCTCGGCGGCGTCTCGGAACGCTTTCAGGCAGGCGTTATCGGCATGCGCGGTCTTAAACGTGAGAGCGTTTACAGGCGGCGTGGCTGATTTTTTAGCCACATCAGCAGGCAGCATCAGGTAGCCTGGACGTCGCTCCCGCAGCATGGTTGTTAACACTCTGTCGATTTCGTAGCAGGCATTTTGTTCGGTCAGGATCGCCTGCGCGACCGTGATCGGTTCACTCATATGGTAGAAGTGGCGGAACTCACCATCACCCAGCGTGTGGTGCAGCAGCTCCCCTTTTTGCTGTGAGGCCGTGCCCGGTGCCCCCACAATGTGTAACACCGGAACATGCTCGGCAAAGCTGCCGGCCATGCCGTTCATGGCACTTAATTCCCCTACGCCAAATGTTGTCAGCAGCGCGGCAAAGCCCTTACATCGGGCATATCCGTCAGCGGCATAAGATGCGTTTAGCTCATTGGCACAGCCCACCCAACAGATATCCGGGCTGTCGATGACATGATCGAGAAACTGCAGGTTATAGTCGCCCGGCACGCCAAACAGATGATCGGCACCACAATCTGTGAGACGGTCCAGCAGGTAATCGGCGACGCAGTACGGGGTTCGCATAACAGGTGTCCTTCTGACGTTGACCTCACTTTGAGTATTAAATAAGCGTGATGGCTGTCCAGAAATGGCAGAAAGAAGAGTATGGAAAGAATGCTTTACAAAAAAGGCTGCGCTATGCTCTGTTTTTTCGCATCAGTGTAAACGCATACACTGTTCTTACTTTTTAGCGCCAGAGGTCATGAGAATGCACTATCAGCCAGATAAAAACCGTTATCAGACAATGCTGTATCGTCGCTGTGGGCAAAGTGGCGTTAAATTACCCGCCGTCTCTCTTGGGCTCTGGCACAACTTCGGTGACGCCACGCTTATCGAAAACAGCCGTCAACTTTTACAGCGCGCGTTTGATCTTGGTATTACACACTTCGACCTTGCCAATAACTATGGTCCGCCTCCCGGTTCCGCCGAGCGCAATTTCGGCCGCATTTTGCAGGAAGATTTTCTGCCGTGGCGCGATGAACTGATCATCTCGACGAAAGCGGGTTATACCATGTGGGACGGCCCTTACGGTGACTGGGGATCGCGCAAATATCTCATCGCAAGCCTGAATCAAAGTCTGAAACGTATGGGGCTGGAGTATGTCGATATCTTCTACCACCACCGTCCAGACCCGGAAACGCCGCTGCAGGAGACAATGAAAGCGCTTGACCATCTGGTGCGTCAGGGGAAAGCCCTGTATGTCGGTTTGTCCAATTACCCGGCAGAGCTTGCACGGCAGGCTATCGACATACTCCATGACCTCGGCACGCCGTGTCTGATCCATCAGCCTAAATATTCAATGTTTGAACGTGCGCCGGAAGCGGGCTTGCTGGACGTTTTGCAGGAAAAAGGTGTCGGCTGCATTCCGTTCTCGCCGCTGGCGGGTGGTCAACTGACCGATCGTTATCTGAACGGCATTCCGGCGGACTCCCGTGCCGCGAGCGGGAGTAAGTTCCTGAACCCGGATCAGATAACCCAGGAGAAACTGGAAAAAGTCAGAAGACTGAACGCGCTGGCAGAAAGCCGGGGACAGAAGCTGTCTCAGATGGCGCTGGCCTGGATTTTACGCCACGAGGCGGTAACTTCCGTACTGATTGGCGCCAGTAAAACCGGGCAAATAGACGATGCAGTGGGCATGCTGGAGAACCGCCATTTCACGGCGGAAGAGCTGGCCACCATTGACGGGATCCTGAATAGCTCAAAATAAATCCTGTTTTAGCAAAAAGTGCTATCACGTCTGAATTCGGAGTTGAGGCGATGAAACGAGGCTTTTCTAACTCGTAAAATTGCGTTAACAGGCCCCCTAAGGCCCCGATCGTGAAGGAGAAGAGTATGTTCAGGTCACTGATTCTTGCAGCGGTATTACTGGCTTCGGCCCCGCTGGTCGCCACTGCTGGCGAAATCACCCTGTTGCCATCAGTAAAATTACAAATTGGCGATCGTGACGACTACGGCAGATACTGGGACGGTGGCTACTGGCGCGACCGTGACTACTGGCACCGTCACTATGAGTGGCGCGGCGACCGCTGGTGGAAACATGATAATGGTTTGCACCGCGGCTGGTACAAAAACAACGCCTACGAGCGTGGTTATCGCGAAGGCTGGAACGACCGTGATGACCGCCGTGGCGGCTGGGATCGCGGCGGTAAAGGTCGCGGTGGACATGGCCACGGCCACGGCCACGGTCGACACTAATCATAAAAAAGGAGCCTCCCGGCTCCTTTTTCTTTTATAACCCCAATGCCGTGCCTATCAGTAACCACAGGTTCAGCGCCACTACCACAACCACGATGACCCATCCGGTCCGTTTCACCAGCGTGGTGTTAACCAGTTCGCCCATCAGATGTTTGTTGCTGGTAAAGATCAGCAGCGGCACCAGCGCAAGTGCGATCCCGAAGCTCAGCAGCACCTGGCTCATGACCAGAATGCGTGTTGGATCCAGCCCCATCAGGATCACCACAAATGACGGCAACATTGTGACGGTGCGACGTACCCACAGCGGTATATGGAAACGGACGAACCCCTGCATGACCACCTGCCCGGCCAGTGTTCCCACCACCGTAGAGGAGAGACCTGCCGCCACCAGGCTTAAGCCAAATATGGTCGCAGCCGCATGGCTCAGTAACGGCTCCAGCGTCAGATAGGCCTGATCGAGATCGGCAATGCCGGTGTGACCGTTAAAGTGGAACGCTGCGGCAGCGGTAGCCATCATCGCCAGATTCACAAAACCGGCAATCGTCATGGCGATAGCCACATCCCATTTGGTTGCGGAATAGCGTTCTTTGCGCGTCCCCCCGTGCAGGTGCTGGGTTAACGAGGAGTGAAGGTAAATCACATGTGGCATGATGGTCGCCCCCAGCACCCCGGCAGCGAGGAACACCGCTTCAGAGGTTGGCAGGCTTGGGATCACCATCCCTTTACCGAGCTGCGCCAGGTTAGGCTGCGAGAAAATCAGTTCGACAATATAGGCCGCAGCGACAAACAGCAGCAGGCCGCCGATGACTTTTTCCAGCGGTTTTTGCCCCCGACGCTGCAGCATCAGAATAAGGAAGGTGGCAATGCCGGTAAGCACCGCCCCCTGCAGCAGTGATACGCCAAGGATCAGCTTGAAACCAATTGCCGCACCAATGAATTCGGCGAGATCGGTTGCCATCGCAATGATTTCCGCCTGGATCCAGTACAACCATACCACCGGGCGCGGGTAATGATCACGGATCTGTTCCGCCAGGTTTTTACCGGTGGCAATACCCAGTTTCGCGGAAAGCATCTGAATCAGCATAGCCATCAGGTTAGCCCAGACAACCACCCACAGAAGCTTATAGCCAAAGCTGGCCCCGGCCTGAATATTGGTCGCAAAATTGCCTGGATCGATATAGCCAATGGCAGCGATGAACGCAGGTCCCATTAATGCGAACCGCAACTTGCGCGCTGCTCTGCCACTGCTACCCTCTACGCGACTGTTTGTCATTTCTGCCTCTGAAATATAGCCTTTGCTATGTTTAATGCTATCAAAATGAGAATGATTATCAAGATCATTTGTAACGGTTGCAGTGATTTCTCTGATAGCTTTGAACGATAGACAGGCGGGTAAGCGGGGGCGCTCTAACAGAAACCGAAATCGCGCGCTCTTTTGTGAAGACTAGCACACAAACTTAACTTTTCACTCATTTACCTAACATAACAAAAATGTATTGTGGATCACTATTTTTGAGACTCGTCACAGGATGTAACTATAGTGTGTCCTTGATCTCGTTTTCTTTTCGGTTGTTACATAGAATGTGCACGAAAATTAAACCTGCCTCATATTTGGAGCAAATATGGACCGCGTCCTTCACTTTGTCCTGGCACTCGTTGTCGTTACTGCGCTTGCGTTGCTGGTCAGCCATGACCGTAAAAAAATCCGCATTCGCTTTGTTGTTCAGCTTCTCGTTATTGAAGTTTTGCTCGCGTGGTTCTTCCTGAACTCCAACGTGGGGCTTGGCTTCGTAAAAGGCTTCTCCGAAATGTTCGAAAAACTGCTCGGATTCGCTAACGAAGGGACGAACTTTGTCTTCGGTAAAATGAACGACGAAGGGCTGGCGTTCTTCTTCCTGAAAGTACTTTGCCCAATCGTCTTCATCTCTGCGCTGATTGGTATTCTGCAACACATCCGTGTTCTGCCGATTGTGATCCGCGCCATTGGTACCGTACTGTCCAAAGTTAACGGTATGGGTAAGCTGGAATCATTCAACGCCGTTAGCTCCCTGATTCTGGGCCAGTCAGAGAACTTTATCGCGTATAAAGATATTCTCGGCAAGATGTCCCGTAACCGTATGTACACCATGGCCGCAACAGCAATGTCCACCGTTTCCATGTCTATCGTGGGCGCGTATATGACCATGCTGGAACCAAAATATGTGGTTGCTGCTCTGGTGCTGAATATGTTCAGTACCTTTATCGTGCTGTCACTGATCAACCCATACCGTGTTGAGGAAGGCGAAGAGAACCTGCAGATGGCAAATCTGCACGAAGGTCAGAGCTTCTTCGAAATGCTGGGTGAATATATTCTGGCGGGCTTTAAAGTGGCGATTATTGTTGCCGCGATGCTGATCGGCTTCATCGCCCTGATCTCTGCCCTGAACGCCCTGTTCGCCGCGGTTCTGGGCATCTCCTTCCAGGGCATCCTGGGCTACATCTTCTACCCTGTTGCATGGGTGATGGGTGTCCCTGCTCACGAAGCGCTGCAGGTTGGCAGTATCATGGCGACCAAACTGGTTTCTAACGAATTCGTTGCAATGATGGATCTGCAGAAAATCGCCAGCACGCTCTCTCCACGTGCGGAAGGCATCCTGTCCGTGTTCCTGGTTTCCTTCGCGAACTTCTCGTCCATCGGTATCATCGCCGGTGCGATTAAAGGTCTGAACGAAGAACAGGGTAACGTTGTTTCTCGCTTCGGTCTGAAACTGGTTTACGGCTCAACGCTGGTGAGCGTACTGTCAGCGTCTATCGCAGCACTGGTACTGTAACCCGTCACGTTATATGAGAACCGGGAGCCTGGCTCCCGGTTTTTTTATGCCTGCAGTGCGTCAAGCGGCGTCGGTTTGCCTATCAGGTATCCCTGCAGGTAATCCACACCAAAACGCAGCAGCATGTCGCGTTGCGCCGGCGTCTCCACATATTCTGCCACCACACTCAGTGATTTGGTTTTTGCCAGATTACAAATCGACTGCACAATCATCGCGTCCATGTCGTCGGTACAGATATCTTTAACAAAGCAGCCATCTATTTTAATGATATCCGCCTGAAGGCGTCTGAGTCGTTCGTAGTTGGCATAGCCGGTACCAAAATCATCAATCGCGATACGGAACCCACGATCCCGCAGCTGCTGAAGATTTTTGATACTGCTGCCAGAGTTCGAGAAGGCCTGCTCTTCCGTGATCTCAAGGACAACGTCCTGCGGCGCGATACCATAGTGTTCGAACAACGCGCTAATCTCGGTAGCCACCTCTTTTTGCATCAGCGTCAGAGGCATCAGATTGACAGAAAAGCGAGTGCCACCCTGCGACGCAGGATGATCGCGCAACCACAACAGCAGTTTTTCCAGCACGCACATATCAAAGCGGTGGCTCAGGTTAAACTGGGCAATCAGCGGGATGAAGCGGTCAGGCGTGATAATCTCACCCTCGCTTTCCATGCGCGCCAGTATTTCGTAATAACCGCTGCCGTCCGCTTTTTGGATTGGCTGGGCATATAAATGAAACTGACCGGCATCCAGGGCATGTTTGATACGCGCTAACATCAGCACCCGTTCTGTGGTTTGCCCCGACGCGGCCTCCAGGCTATTGGTGAGCGCGAGTACGTTATGCGCTCCGCATGACTGCTCGGCCAGCCAGCTCAGTTGGCCCAGCGTATGGTGCAAGTTCTCGCCGTTTTCAACCATTCCCCAGGATGCGCCAAACTCGATATCCAGCCCCGTGTTGTTCCAGTAAATTTTTCGGCTGTTTAATTGATCGACCATATGCTGCAGCCGTTCAGCGGTTTCAGGCCCCAGCAATACAATGACCAGCTCGCTGCCTGGCAACTGGAAGAGCTTCTCATCTTTCTGCAACAGCGGCTGCAGGGAGGTGGTTACCCTACGTTTGCAATGCACCCGCATGAGAATGCCGTAGTGGCGGCTTAAAAATTCCAGGTTGTCCATCCGCAGGCAGCAGATTTTTGCATCCGGCTGAGCCTGAAGAAACTCTTCCAGCGCCCGAATATTCGGTAAACCGGTCAGCGGGTCGGTCAGCGCCCTGTCCTGCCAGTCCTGCTTCAACCAGTTGCTTCGCTGGTAGAGCCGCGACATGTAAAGCAGACAGATAGCGAAAGAGATCAGCACAGACAGGATAAAGGAGAGTGAATGCCCAGATTCGACGCCATTAAGGAAGTTGTAGTTATAGGTCAACAGCAGCAGAGCGGATGCAGCCCACAGTAAAGAGATGAGCGCATAGCTGAGGCGACTGATACCTAGCGTAAAGAGAATAAAAATGACTGGCATTAAATAGCCAGCAATAACCGGTGACTCAAATGGCGCACATAACACGGCAAGGGTGAAAATTAAAAAAGCCAGCCAGATGAATACATACAAAGATTTTTTATGAAAAAACACTGGCTTCACGCTCCGCAGCCAGAAGGTTCTGACATAGCGGGGATTAATTATCATTCTTAATGGATAATAGAACATCATGGTGAAAATCAATGCTGCGCATATCAAGCTTTGAATATCAACGATGTTATAAATTACGGTGCCTTCGCCAAAGAATGTTGAGATAGTCACGGGAAAATCAAATAAAAAGCCAGCCAGATACATCAACCCTTTAATGCCTATCGGCACCATAAAGCCCAGCCAGAATATACGTTGCCCAATGTGTTTGTTCGGCACGCAGTGACGCCAGCGCTTGCCCAGCACAAGGCGCAGGACGCCACAGGCAGCAAAAACAGAAAACGTCTGACAGATCAATAATACTAAATATTGTAGTGGTGCTAAATTAATATTGTAGATGTTAGCAATAGTGAAACTTAAAAGAATGGGAATGATTGCCCGACGCCCAAATAACAAAATCACGGCCAGCATAACGCTTAACGGCAGCCATGCCAGATAAACATCATGACCATTTACTATAGCGCGTGGAGAGATATAACGGGAAAAGGGCACCGTAATCAAACACAGTGCCAGAGCAATCATAAATATCTTTACATTATTGTAAGTTTTTCTATTCATTAAGTTGGATAATCTGTTTTACCATGCAAATTATTGGCCGGACGGATAATAGGTTTATTAATTGCTCGAATCAAGTTGAAGTCCATTTATAGACTCGTTTATTGATTTGGATTGAGGCGAGGTATAGGAATGCTGCTAATTTGGCAACAAAAGAGGGTGAAGGTCGTTACAAAGACATAAAAAAACCCCCGTCTTTCGACGAGGGTTCAAATTTTGGTGGAGCTAAGCGGGATCGAACCGCTGACCTCTTGCATGCCATGCAAGCGCTCTCCCAGCTGAGCTATAGCCCCACATGTTACTTTACTTACCCTACTCTGTTGGGTTCAGAGTTTGGTGGAGCTAAGCGGGATCGAACCGCTGACCTCTTGCATGCCATGCAAGCGCTCTCCCAGCTGAGCTATAGCCCCATCGTAAAGCTGTCATGTTGACGGGCGGCATAATATGAATTCCGCTGCGGAGTGTCAACGGCAAAATCAATCACTGCCGTTCAATCGCCGAAAAATCATGCAAATGAACCACTTTGCGAGCCGCCTCGCAGTCAGGAGTTAAGCCTGTCACGTTTTCACCTAAAACGGTGCTATAAAATGAACCGTTAATTGACCCCACAAATATTCAGGAAATTGTATGATCAAGGAACGAATGACGCCAGAAGAGTTAGCCCTCCTCACTGGCTATAGCCGCCAGACCATCAATAAATGGGTACGCAAAGAGGGTTGGATTACATCGCCAAAACCGGGAGTTCAGGGCGGGAAAGCGCGCCTGGTACATGTGAACGAGAAAGTGCGTGACTTTATCCGCAGCGCGCGCCGGGCAACGGAAACCGCAGATATGCCGGAAAATGCGTTGCAAAACGGTTCTCTGCACACATTACTTCTGACGCTGGCGAATGAAATGACGCCGGAAGAGCAAAAGCAGATGACATCGCTGTTACTGCGGGAAGGGATTACCGGATTGTTGCAACGTTTAGGGATTCGCGACCATAACTGATATGAAAAGATTACGCAGCAAAATGACCACGGAAGAGCTGGCGAACAGCCTGGGTGTTGCCCGGCAAACCGTTAACCGCTGGATTCGTCAGCAGGGCTGGAAAACCGAAGGGATCAATGGCGTGAAAGGGGGACGGGCGCGGCTGATCCACATTGATGCTCGGGTGAAGGAGCATATCATGAACCTCCCGGCCATTCGCAACCGTCAGGCGGTTTACCACCTGGCAGAAGCAACGATGCCCTATGGCGATCCTGCGTCATCGAATCTGCTCGTGCAGATTGTCGACACGCTTGAAAACATGACGCAGCTGGAACAGGAGCGACTGCACGTGTTGCTAAAACGCGAAGGCATCAGCGGTTTTCTTACGCGCCTGGGTATTGCTGAATTACACGCATAAAAAAACGGCAGGTTACCCTGCCGTTTTTGCATCTCAGGCTGTTTTACTGCTGGTTTTCACGTTCAGCAATAAATCCCAGAGCCTTGTTAATGCGCGCCACGCTGCGAGACTTACCGATCGCGTGAACGGTAACATCCAGCGCCGGAGACTGACCCGCACCGGTCACCGCTACGCGCAGTGGCATACCTACTTTACCCATACCGACTTCCAGTTCGTCAGCGGTAGCCTGAATCGCATGATGCACATTCTCTGCGGTCCACTCAGTGAGGGCCGCCAGTTTGTCACGTACCACTTCCAGCGGCTGACGCGCAACAGGACGCAGATGTTTCTTCGCGGCATCCGCATCGAACTCATCAAACTCTTCATAGAAATAGCGGCAGCTTTCGGCGATCTCTTTCAGCGTCTTGCAACGCTCGCCGAGCAGTTTCACCAGGTCCGCCAGCTCAGGGCCAGTACGGGTATCAATATTGGCCTGCTCAATGTGCCACTGCAGGTAAGTCGCCACATATTCCGGCGGCATGGTATTGATGTAGTGGTAGTTCAGCCACAGCAGCTTGTCAGTGTTAAATGCACTGGCGGATTTGCTCACAGAGTTCAGAGAGAACAGATCGATCATCTCTTCGCGGCTGAAAATTTCCTGATCACCATGAGCCCAGCCCAGACGCACCAGGTAGTTCAGCAGCGCTTCCGGCAGATAGCCGTCGTCGCGATACTGCATAACGCTGACCGCACCGTGACGTTTAGACAGCTTTTTACCGTCGTCACCGTTGATCATTGAAACGTGCGCATAGACCGGAACAGGGGCATTTAACGCTTTCAGAATGTTGATTTGACGAGGGGTATTGTTGATGTGGTCTTCACCACGGATAACGTGGGTGATTTCCATGTCCCAGTCGTCAACCACCACGCAGAAGTTATAGGTTGGAGAACCGTCGGTACGGCGGATGATCAGATCGTCCAGCTCTTGGTTGCTGAATTCGATTGGGCCACGGATCTGGTCGTCAAAAATAACAGAGCCGTCCTGTGGGTTAGCAAAACGCACCACGCAAGGTTCATCAGCGGCATGCTCGCTGTGGTCATGGCGGCAGCGGCCGTCGTAACGCGGCTTTTCGCCGTTCGCCATCTGCTCTTCACGTAGCGCATCCAGGCGCTCTTTAGAGCAATAGCATTTGTATGCCGTACCCGCGACCAGCATCTCGTCAATTACCGCGTTATAACGGTCAAAACGTTTGGTCTGGAAGTAAGGACCTTCATCCCACTGCAGATTCAGCCAGTTCATCCCATCCATAATGGCTTCAATTGCTTCCGGCGTGGAGCGCTCGAGATCGGTGTCTTCAATACGCAGCACGAACTCACCTTTGTTGTGGCGTGCAAAAAGCCAGGAATAGAGAGCAGTACGTGCACCACCGACGTGCAGGTAGCCTGTCGGGCTGGGCGCGAAGCGAGTTTTGATTTTCATGAAATGGCCTTACGTTATAAAGATGCCGGCAATCGGCAAATCCTGGGGAAAAAACGATAGGCAATATTCTATCACTGTGCGGCGATTCCTCAATGTCGATCCCTTTATCGTGACCGAGTTTGCTTTTTTTGTTTAGAAATCATGCGCCACAGCCCATTTCACGATCGTTTTGTTTAATTTTACGACGAACGAATAAAAACTTTAGAAAATGCGTTGACTCATTTTCAACTCTCCCTATAATGCGACTCCACACAGCGGGGGTGATTAGCTCAGTTGGTAGAGCATCTCCTTTACACGGAGGGGGTCGGCGGTTCGAGCCCGTCATCACCCACCATCTACTTCACGTAGACTCGCAGTGTAGATAAGAATTGAGATTGGGCGATTAGCTCAGTTGGTAGAGCATCTCCTTTACACGGAGGGGGTCGGCGGTTCGAGCCCGTCATCGCCCACCATTTCGGGTCGTTAGCTCAGTTGGTAGAGCAGTTGACTTTTAATCAATTGGTCGCAGGTTCGAATCCTGCACGACCCACCAATGTAAAAAAGCGCCCTAAAGGCGCTTTTTTGCTATCTGCGATATAGATGATTCGAACCTGTCGAACAGAAGCTTCTTATCATAAGTCTGACCGCTCCAGCCAGCCTAACGCCCTGCCAGATATAGCAGTTTTCCTCAAGCTCCCACCATCGGTGCCGATATCTCTGTTTTATGGTAAGAGGAAAGACTATGACGACCATTCAGACATCAACCCACCCTATTCAAACCAGTAACAGTGGTGGGAGTGCTTCCAGTGGCAACGATATTGCTGCCCAAATCAGCCGCATCACGGAGCAAATCACCAAACTGACTCAACAGCTAAAAGAGCTGCCAGAGAGTGCCGGCAGCCCGGAAGAGAAGAAAAAACAGCAGGAGCTCATTCAGGCACAGCTTAAAGTGCTGCAGACACAGCTTGCACAACTATTGCGCCAGCAGGCGGAAGAGGCCCAGAAGAAACAAGATCAGAAGCAGGGCAAAGTGGAAGGCGTAAACAACCCATCAGATGTCAATCAGATCGATATTTACATCTAATCATCTGCAGCATTAAACAGTGGGTCGCGTATGCGGGCTTCGGTTAACCGTTGCGCCTGGATACGCACCACTTCCCAGATAGCCTGTGCCGCCCCCGAAAGAGAACGATTTTTTCGTCGAACCAGCATCAGCTTTCTGTCAACCACCGGGGTCAACCGTCTTACAGCCAGCCGGCTCCCCTGTGGCAACGGCAGCGCCAGGGCAGGCAATACGCTGATCCCAATGCCTGCCTCAACCATAGGAAACAGCGTAGCCGGGTGACCAATCTCCTGCACGATGGTTGCTTTTACCCCCTGAGCATTCAGCGCGGAGTCAATCAACGGACGGCTGCCCGATGCATAATCCTGTAAAACCAGTTTCGCGCCCTGCAGCGTCTGCCAGCTGACATGAGGCAGCATTGCCAGCGGATCGTCGTCCCGACAGAGCAACAAAAAAGGCTCAGAAAGCACAATCTCACACTCCAGGTCACTCACCTGGCCGGGATCGATGACGATGCCAAAATCCACATCGCCCTGGCGGATGCTCTCCAGTACCCACTGTTGCGGCCTGTCGTGCAGCACAAAATCGATATCCGGATAGCGCTGGTTACCCTCAGCAATACACTGCGGAATAAGATGCGCCGAAATCGTCTGGCTCGCCGCCACCCGTACGGTGCCAGAAAGCTGCTGCCCCAGTCTCCCGACATCCCTGAGCGTGCTGTTCAGTTCATCCAGTAACCGCTCCAGTCGCAGCGCCAGCTGCTGTCCGGCTTCGGTTAATACCACTTCACGCGTGGTGCGGTCGAGTAGACGCACACCTGTCTGGAGTTCCAGTTCTTTCACACTGTGGCTGACGGCCGACTGGCTCAGGCCAATGATCTCCCCTGCCCGGCTGAAGCTGCGGGCATGGGCCACGGTGACAAAAACGCGAAGCTGACGTAAGGAATAATTCATCTGTTTAATTCATGAATAGATGCAATAAATCAATTTTATTTCTCAAAGGGAACAAAGCACAATAGCGACATCTGTTTTCAGGAGTCATTATGAAACTATTTCGTATTCTTGATCCGTTTACACTTACCTTGGTCGTCACTGTTTTACTGGCCTCCTTCTTCCCCGCGCGCGGCGGTTTTGTGCCATTCTTTGAAGGACTCACCACCGCGGCCATCGCGCTGCTGTTCTTTATGCACGGCGCCAAACTCTCCCGCGAAGCCATTATCGCAGGGGGAAGCCACTGGCGACTGCACCTGTGGGTCATGTGCAGCACCTTTATACTGTTCCCGATACTCGGCGTACTGTTTGCGTGGTGGGCTCCGGTCAATGTTGACCCGGCGCTCTATACCGGTTTCCTCTACCTCTGTATTTTGCCAGCCACCGTCCAGTCCGCCATTGCCTTTACTTCGCTGGCAGGCGGCAACGTCGCGGCCGCTGTCTGCTCGGCATCGGCATCAAGCCTGTTAGGGATTTTCGTCTCGCCGCTGCTGGTTGGCCTGCTGATGAATATGCACGGTGCAGGCGGTAATCTGGAGCAGGTCGGGAAAATCTGTCTGCAGCTGCTTCTGCCATTTGTCCTTGGTCATCTTTCTCGTCCGTGGACGGGGGCGTTTGTGGCGAAGCACAAGAAATGGATCTCAAAAACCGATCAGACGTCGATCCTGCTGGTGGTTTACTCCGCCTTCAGCGAAGCCGTGGTGAATGGTATCTGGCATAAGGTGGGCGCAGGCTCGCTGCTGTTTATCGTAGTGGTCAGTATCGTCCTGCTGGCGATTGTCATTGCGGTAAACGTCTTTGTGGCACGCAAGTGCGGCTTCAACAAAGCAGACGAAATCACCATTGTGTTCTGCGGCTCGAAGAAGAGCCTGGCAAACGGCATCCCGATGGCCAACATTCTGTTCCCGACCTCGGTGATTGGGATGATGGTACTGCCGCTGATGATTTTCCATCAGATCCAGCTGATGGTCTGTGCAGTACTGGCGCGTCGTTATAAACGTCAGACGGAAAAACTGGCGCAGGAAGAGACCCGCGCCGCGAAGGCTTAAGGACGTTTCAGGGGCTGAACCAGCTGGGTCAGCCCCTCGGTTTTAATCAGTAGCGTGATGGCCATCAGCTCGCCCAGTCGTCCCGCCGGGAATTCATCCTTTCGGGCAAACCACAGAAGGTACTCTTCCGGCAAATCAATCAGCCTGCGGCCCTTATATTTACCGAACGGCATCTCTGTATTGGCGATCTCGACGAGCTGCTCTTTTTCCACGTTACTCTCCCAACAGACGCATCATTTCTGCTTCATCGATTACCTCAATCCCGAGCTCCTGCGCTTTTGCAAGCTTGGAACCGGCGGCTTCCCCGGCGATCACCAGATCCGTTTTCTTCGACACGCTGCCCGCCACTTTTGCCCCCAGCGCCACCAGACGCGCCTTCGCATCATCCCGTGAAAGCTGGCTGAGACTGCCGGTCAGTACTACCGTTTTACCGGCAAACGGGCTGTCGATCTCTTCGGCGTTGACGACGACTGGCGCAGGCCATTTAATGCCCTGCTCCAGCAGTTTTCCGATGACGTCGCGGTTGCTCTCTTCGGCAAAGAAGTTAAAGACGTGCGTGGCCACCACAATGCCGACATCAGGCACTTTTTGCAGCTCCTCAATGCTCGCTTTTTCCAGCGCGTCCAGCGTGCCAAAGTACGCCGCCAGACCTGCTGCGGTGGCTTCCCCAACCTCACGAATACCAAGCGCATAGAGGAAACGGGCAAACGTGGTCTCTTTGGCGGCTTCCAGCGCATTCACCACATTCTGAGCCGACTTCGGCCCCATGCGGTCAAGACCGGTCAGCTTACCCGCCGTCAGTTTGAAAAGATCCGCAGGCGTATGGACATACTCTTTCTCAACCAGCTGGTCGATAATTTTGTCGCCCATGCCGTCAACGTCCATTGCCCGTCGGGAAACGAAGTGCTTGAGTGACTCTTTACGCTGCGCACCACAGATTAATCCCCCGGTACAGCGAGCCACCGCTTCGCCTTCCACACGCTCTACGTCTGAGCCACATACCGGGCAATGCGTCGGAAACACGATGGCGCGCGTATCATCAGGGCGTTCTGACTGAACCACGTTGACCACTTGCGGGATCACATCTCCCGCCCGGCGAATCACCACTTTGTCACCAATACGCAGGCCAAGACGATCGATTTCATCCGCGTTATGCAGCGTGGCGTTGCTCACCAGCACACCGGCCACGTGTACTGGCTCCAGACGCGCAACCGGCGTGATGGCTCCGGTACGACCCACCTGGAACTCCACATCGCGGACAAAGGTCATCTGCTCCTGGGCCGGGAATTTAAACGCCACAGCCCAGCGTGGTGCTCGCGCCACAAAGCCTAGCTGCTCCTGAAGCGCAAGCGAGTTAACCTTGATCACCACACCATCGATATCAAAACCGAGCGTCGGGCGGTCTTCTTCAACCTTGCGATAAAACGCAAGAACCGCCTCCGGTGAGTCGCAAAGCTGCACGCGGTTGCTGACCGGCAAGCCCCACGCTTTAAACTGCAGCAAACGCCCGAGGTGGGTGTCCGGCAGCTCCCCTCCTTCCAGAATACCGACGCCATAGCAGAAGAAAGTAAGCGGTCGCTTCGCGGTAATACGCGGGTCCAGCTGGCGTAAAGAGCCTGCCGCCGCGTTGCGCGGGTTCGCAAATACCTTCCCACCGGTGCGACGCGCCTCTTCGTTGATTTTCTCGAAGCCCGCCTGCGGCAGGAAAACTTCACCGCGCACTTCCAGACGAGCAGGAATATTGTCGCCGTGCAACTTCAGCGGGATCGCGCGGATGGTACGCACGTTGGTGGTGATGTCTTCCCCGGTAGTGCCATCACCGCGCGTTGCGGCACGGACCAGCACGCCGTTTTCGTAGAGGATGCTGACGGCCAGGCCATCCAGCTTCAGCTCACAGCACCAGGTCAGGGCGTCGCTGCTTTTGAGTCGATCCTGCACACGCTTATTAAAGGCGAGAAAGCTCTCTTCATCGAAGACGTTATCCAGAGAGAGCATCGGCACTTCATGACGTACCTGGCTGAACGCACCTAGCGGTTCAGCGCCGACACGTTGGGTTGGGGAGTCCGGGGTGATCAACTCCGGGTGCTGCGCCTCTAAATCGCGCAGTTCACGCATCAGGCGATCGTACTCCGCATCCGGCACTTCCGGTGCGTCCATCACATGATAAAGATATTCATGATGGCGAAGCGTGGTTCGCAGTTCAGTGATTTGTTGTTCGATTGAGTCCATATCGCACCATCAATGAGAAAAAACCCCCGACAGGCGGGGGTTGAGGAGGAGTTGAAGAAAACGCGTCGATTACGCGTTGGCTTCCTTAACTTCGCGGATGCGGTCCTGATACTCGCGCAGTTTCTGCGGCGTCATCATGCGACGCTGGTCGTCGAGCACCACACCACCCACTTCGTCAGCGATGTGCTGAGCGGACTGCAGCATCAGCTTAAAGTTTTGCAGTTCATCACCGTATGACGGAACCTGCATAAAGATCGTCACGCCCGGCGTCACGAAATCGCCCGTCATTTCAGGGTCGAAGGTGCCAGGGTTAACCATGTTGGCCAGGCTAAACAGCGCCGGGCCGCTACCGTCCGGGCTCAGGTGGCGATGGAAAATATTCATGTCGCCAAACTTGAAGCCAGCCTGTTGAATACTGTTAAGCAGCACGTCACCGTTCAGATGGCTGCCGTGATGGGCGGCCACGTTCATGATGATCACCGCTTCTTTACGCTGCGGTTTTTCAACAACCGGTTCTGGCTCTACAACGGGCTCTGGCTCAACCTGCGGTGCCGGGGCTGGCTGTGGTGCAGGCTGCGCCTGAACAGGCTGTTGCGGCGGTTGCTGTACCGGCTGAGCAGGCTGCGGTTGTACAGGCTGCTGCACGGGTTGCTGTGGAACCGGCTGCGGCGCAGCTGGCTGCTGTTGAACAGGCTGCTGCGGCGGCTGACGCACCGGCTCTTCCACAGGCTGCGGCGCAGGCTGGCGCGGCTGTGCAGAAGCATACGGCGGTTGATACTGGTGCTGCGCAGTACGGGGGGCTTCATGCTCCCCATGAGCCGCGCCGGGCGCAGTATTGACCCGATGAACACGAACTTCACCCACGCCGTCGTCATCGCGATCGTCGATGTCATATTCACTGTCATCGTCGTCACGACTGGACTTCATGCGCTTCAGTGGGCGATCGCGAAACATAGAAGAACGCTCTTTACGGCTGGTCCAGAAACCATGTACCAGTAAAGCGATTATGGCGATCGCGCCAACAATGATTAATATCAGACGCAAATCCTGCATCATTATATTCTCTGTTGTTCTAACACCTTGCCACCACGGCAAACATTTACTCACTAAGAGTATTTGCCGTTTACGTCAAGTGCAAGTGTGTGCAGAGCATTCACAGCATAAAGATGAACTAAATCGTGCTTTTTGCTGTTTTTTCGAACATTTCCGAACTGGTCATTGGTCCGTAACTGGATAATATAGGCGGGCAATTCCACTGGTTGTGAAAAAAGGAGTACAGCCTGGTTATGGTTTCAACATCTTCTTCTCCCCCACGCAGCGGCGTCTGGTATTTTTCTCAGGGCTGGAAACTGGTCTCCCTGCCGGGTATTCGACGTTTCGTCATTCTGCCCTTGCTGATCAACATTATTCTTATGGGCGGCGCCTTCTGGTGGCTTTTCACGAAGCTTGAAAGCTGGGTCCCGGCCATGATGAGCTATGTGCCTGACTGGCTGCAGTGGCTGAGCTATCTGCTGTGGCCACTCGCGGTGATTTCTGTGCTGTTGGTGTTCGGCTATTTCTTCTCAACGATCGCCAACTGGATTGCGGCGCCGTTTAACGGCCTGCTGGCGGAACAGCTCGAAGCGCGTCTGACAGGTGCCACGCCACCGGACACGGGCGTACTGGGGATCATGAAAGATATTCCGCGCATCATGAAGCGCGAATGGCAAAAATTCGCCTGGTATCTCCCCCGTGCAATTGTACTGCTTCTCCTTTATCTGGTGCCCGGTATCGGCCAGACGGTTGCGCCCGTGCTGTGGTTCCTGTTCAGCGCCTGGATGCTGGCTATTCAGTACTGCGACTACCCGTTTGATAACCACAAGGTGCCCTTTAAAGAGATGCGCACCGCGCTGCGCACGCAGAAAGTGGCCAATATGCAGTTTGGCGCGCTTACCAGCCTGTTCACCTTGATCCCCTTCCTTAATCTTTTCATCATGCCCGTTGCGGTGTGCGGCGCAACGGCAATGTGGGTCGACTGCTACCGTGCTAAGCACGCGTTATGGAAGTAATGCAAAAATGTGTAAACAAGGGATGGCTTATGCTATCCCTTATTCCATACTGATCCCCATTATTTCCTTGCAGTATATAGATATGCGAATTCCTTACTTCCCCCTACCTGCTTAGCAGGTATGCTGGGTCGGTATCCCAATTTCATACAGTTAAGGACAGGCCATGAGTAAGATTTATGAAGACAACTCGCTGACTATCGGTCATACGCCCCTGGTTCGACTGAACCGTATCGGTAATGGACGCATTCTGGCGAAGGTCGAATCCCGTAACCCGAGCTTCAGCGTAAAATGCCGTATCGGTGCAAATATGATTTGGGATGCCGAAAAACGTGGCGTGCTCAAGCCAGGTGTTGAGCTGGTGGAGCCTACCAGCGGCAACACCGGTATTGCGCTGGCCTATGTGGCTGCGGCGCGTGGCTATAAGCTGACGCTGACCATGCCTGAAACCATGAGCATCGAACGCCGCAAGCTGCTAAAAGCGCTGGGCGCAAACCTGGTGTTGACCGAAGGCGCGAAAGGCATGAAAGGTGCCATTCAGAAAGCCGAAGAGATTGTTGCCAGCGATCCGGCGAAATACCTGCTGCTTCAGCAGTTCAGCAACCCGGCAAACCCGGAAATCCACGAGAAAACCACCGGGCCTGAAATCTGGGAAGATACCGATGGCCAGGTTGATGTGTTTATCTCCGGCGTGGGTACCGGCGGTACGCTGACCGGTGTGTCACGCTATATTAAAGGCACGAAAGGTAAAAAAGACCTGATCACCGTGGCCGTTGAGCCGACCGACTCGCCGGTTATCACCCAGGCGCTGGCGGGTGAAGAGCTCAAACCGGGCCCGCACAAGATTCAGGGTATCGGCGCAGGCTTTATTCCGGGTAACCTGGATCTGAAGCTTATCGATAAAGTCGTCACGATCACGAACGAAGAAGCCATCTCGACGGCACGCCGCCTGATGGATGAAGAAGGTATTCTGGCCGGTATCTCTTCCGGCGCGGCCGTTGCGGCGGCGCTCAAACTTCAGGAAGATGAGTCCTTTACCAACAAGAATATTGTGGTTATCCTACCTTCGTCAGGTGAGCGTTACTTAAGCACTGCACTGTTTGCCGATCTGTTTACCGAGAAAGAACTGCAACAGTAATGCCAGCATGTTAATAACGCGTAAAAAAGCACCTTTTTAGGTGCTTTTTTGTGGCCTGCTTCAAAGTTTTACCCCTCCTAGCATTGATTCACCCCGTTGGGTCTGGTATTTAAACCAGCAATTATTTTGATGCGTGAAATTAATCAGCGAACGAAATACCCTTGCTGAATCGATTTTATGATTTGGTTCAAGTCTTGCTTTCGCTGCATAATGTTTAATGACGATCGAAACGTCAGCGCTAACAATACAGGCTAAAGTTCAGTCGCCAGGCTAGACTTTAGTTCCACAACACTAAACCTATAAGTTGGGGAAATACAATGTTCCAGCAAGAAGTTACCATTACCGCTCCGAACGGTCTGCACACCCGCCCTGCTGCTCAGTTTGTTAAAGAAGCGAAAGGCTTCACTTCTGAAATCACTGTGACTTCCAACGGCAAAAGCGCTAGCGCAAAAAGCCTGTTCAAACTGCAGACTCTGGGCCTGACTCAGGGCACCGTTGTCACTATCTCTGCTGAAGGTGAAGACGAGCAGAAAGCAGTTGAGCATCTGGTAAAACTGATGGCTGAGCTCGAGTAAGTTTCCGGGTTCTTTTAAATATCAGTCACAAGTAAGGTAGGGTTATGATTTCAGGCATTTTAGCATCCCCGGGTATCGCTTTCGGCAAAGCATTGCTGCTGAAAGAAGACGAGATCGTCATCGACCGGAAAAAAATTTCTGCCGACAAGGTTGATCAGGAAGTTGAACGTTTTCTGAGCGGTCGTGCCAAGGCATCTGCGCAACTGGAAGCAATCAAAACTAAAGCTGGCGAAACTTTCGGTGAAGAAAAAGAAGCTATCTTCGAAGGGCACATCATGCTGCTCGAAGATGAGGAGCTGGAGCAGGAAATCATAGCCCTGATTAAAGATAAAGGCATGACGGCCGACGCGGCTGCGCATGAAGTTATCGAAGGTCAGGCATCTGCCCTGGAAGAGCTGGACGATGAATACCTGAAAGAGCGTGCGGCTGACGTACGTGACATCGGTAAGCGCCTGCTGCGCAACATCCTGGGTCTGGCCATCATCGATCTGAGCGCGATTCAGGACGAAGTGATCCTGGTTGCCGCTGATCTGACCCCGTCTGAAACCGCACAGCTGAACCTGAACAAGGTGCTGGGTTTCATCACCGACGCCGGTGGCCGTACCTCCCACACCTCAATCATGGCGCGTTCTCTGGAACTGCCTGCCATCGTGGGTACCGGTAACGTCACCACTCAGGTGAAAAACGACGACTATCTGATTCTGGATGCCGTAAATAACGTGGTTTACGTCAACCCAACTAACGATGTGATCGAGCAACTGCGTACCGTTCAGGAGCAGGTTGCCACCGAGAAAGCGGAACTCGCTAAACTGAAAGACCTGCCAGCCATCACGCTGGACGGCCATCAGGTAGAAGTGTGCGCTAACATCGGTACCGTACGCGACGTCGATGGCGCTGAGCGCAACGGCGCGGAAGGTGTGGGTCTGTATCGTACTGAATTCCTGTTCATGGACCGTGACGCCCTGCCAACTGAAGAAGAGCAGTTTGCGGCGTACAAAGCGGTGGCTGAAGCCTGTGGCTCTCAGGCCGTTATCGTCCGTACCATGGACATCGGTGGCGACAAAGAGCTGCCGTACATGAACTTCCCGAAAGAAGAGAACCCATTCCTGGGCTGGCGTGCAGTGCGTATCGCCATGGATCGTAAAGAGATCCTGCGTGACCAGGTGCGTGCGATTCTGCGTGCCTCTGCTTTCGGTAAGCTGCGCATTATGTTCCCGATGATCATCTCTGTTGAAGAAGTGCGTGCACTGAAGAAAGAGATCGAGATCTACAAACAGGAACTGCGTGACGAAGGTAAAGCATTTGACGAGTCAATTGAGATCGGCGTAATGGTGGAAACACCAGCAGCCGCGACCATTGCGCGTCATTTAGCCAAAGAAGTTGATTTCTTTAGTATCGGCACCAATGATTTAACGCAGTACACCCTGGCAGTTGACCGTGGTAATGATATGATTTCACATCTCTACCAGCCAATGTCACCGTCCGTACTGAACTTGATCAAGCAAGTTATTGATGCTTCTCATGCAGAAGGTAAATGGACTGGCATGTGTGGTGAGCTTGCAGGCGACGAACGTGCTACACTTCTGTTGCTGGGTATGGGTCTGGACGAATTCTCTATGAGCGCCATTTCCATCCCGCGCATTAAGAAGATTATCCGTAACACGAACTTCGAAGATGCGAAGGTGTTAGCAGAGCAGGCTCTTGCTCAACCGACAACGGACGAGTTAATGACGCTGGTTAACAAGTTCATTGAAGAAAAAACAATCTGCTAATCCACGAGATGCGGCCCAAATTACTGCTTAGGAGAAGATCATGGGTTTGTTCGATAAACTGAAATCTCTGGTTTCTGATGATAAGAAAGACTCCGGAACTATTGAGATTGTTGCTCCGCTCTCCGGCGAGATCGTCAACATCGAAGACGTGCCGGATGTAGTGTTTGCTGAGAAAATCGTTGGTGATGGCATTGCTATCAAACCAACTGGCAACAAAATGGTTGCTCCAGTTGACGGCACCATCGGTAAAATTTTTGAAACCAACCATGCGTTCTCTATCGAATCTGATAGCGGTATCGAACTGTTCGTTCACTTCGGTATCGACACCGTTGAACTGAAAGGCGAAGGCTTCAAACGTATCGCAGAAGAAGGCCAGCGTGTTAAAGTTGGCGACCCGGTGATTGAATTCGATCTGCCACTGCTGGAAGAAAAAGCCAAGTCTACCCTGACGCCGGTTGTTATCTCCAACATGGACGAAATCAAAGAGCTGATCAAACTGTCTGGCAGCGTCACCGTGGGTGAAACCCCGGTTATCCGCATCAAGAAGTAATTCTTGCCGCACAGAAAAATGGCGCCTTCGGGCGCCATTTTTGTTTATGCGGGGAGGATAAGCTCGTCGTAACCTTTCGACTGCGTATAGATCATGACGTCAGTCACCCGATCGCCTGCCATGCGTATGGCGTCAGCAACGGTTTTTCCCCCCACGATACCGCTGACCAGTTCTGAACAGAACAGATCGCCCGTTCCTTTCAGATCGGTCTCGACGCGCGGGTGCGCGCTTACGGTAACGCCCTCTTTACTCACCAGCACGACGTGAATATTCTGCGGGTCGTCGGCCACTGGCGCACTGGTTATCGCCACCCATTTCAGCGTATCGGAAAGCAGCCCCTGCGCGGCGGCGATGGCGCTCTCTGGCGTGCGGCACGGTTTACCGCTTAACACTTCCAGTTCGAATACGTTGGGCGTAATGCCCTGCGCCAGCGGCAGCAGATGCTCACGATACGCCTCAGGAATATCAGGTTTAACGTACATACCGCTGTCGATATCCCCGATCACCGGGTCAACCAGCACCAGCAGCTCCGGGTGTTGCACTTTGATCGTCTGCAGCCACTGCGCCAGCAGAACAATCTGGCTGGCGCTGCCCATGTAGCCCGTGGTGACCGCCTTAAGCTCGCGCAGGATCTCGCGCTCTTCCAGCGCCTTCAGGTAGCCGCTGAACCACTCATCGGGGATCACCCCGCCGTAAAAGGTGTCATAGTGCGGCGTGTTGCTGAACAGCACCGTCGGCACGGCGGTCACGTTAAGCCGGTGGGTACGAATATTGGGTACCGCAATGCTGTTCCCCACGCTGCCGTACACCACCTGCGACTGCACCGCGACAATATCGGTTTGCTGCGCCCGGGTCTTATCCCGGAATAAAATCATCTCCATGACGCTTAAATCCCCGCCCCCTGCGAATAACTCTCTTCGCCAAAGACGCCGGTAGACAGATAACGATCGCCGCGGTCGCAGATAATCGCCACCACCACTGCACCAGGGTTCTCCTGCGCCACACGCATCGCGCCTGCTACCGCGCCACCCGAACTGACCCCGCAGAAGATGCCTTCGCGTACCGCCAGCTCGCGCATGGTATTTTCCGCCTCGCGCTGATGAATATCCAGCACCTGATCCACCAGCTGAGCATTAAAAATGCCCGGCATGTATTCCGCAGGCCAGCGACGAATACCCGGAATGCTGCTCCCCTCTTCCGGCTGCAGGCCGACAATGGCGACCGGTTTTTCCTGCTCGCGCAGAAAACGCGACACGCCGGTGATGGTGCCGGTGGTGCCCATGCTGGAGACAAAATGGGTGATACGCCCGTCGGTTTGCTGCCAGATTTCCGGGCCAGTGGTTGTGTAGTGGGCGTAGGGATTATCCGGATTATTGAACTGATCCAGCAGTTTGCCTTCACCGCGCTCAGCCATCGCCAGCGCCAGGTCGCGCGCCCCCTCCATCCCCTGCTCTTTGGTCACCAGTATCAGTTCAGCACCGTAAGCCCGCATCGCGGCGCGGCGCTCCTGACTCATGTTGTCCGGCATCAGCAGCTTCATGCGGTAGCCTTTCAGCGCGGCAATCATCGCCAGCGCAATTCCGGTATTCCCGCTTGTGGCCTCAATGAGCACGTCGCCTGGCTTAATTTCACCGCGCTTCTCAGCCTGGACAATCATCGACAGCGCCGCGCGGTCTTTGACTGACCCCGCCGGGTTATTGCCTTCGAGTTTGACCCAGATTTCGCTGCCGTTGTCAGGCCCCATGCGCTGAAGCTTGACCAGTGGAGTGTTGCCGATGGTGTGTTCGAGTGTATTCACGATTTTTACTCAATAAAAAAGCCGGGTGGCGCTTCGCTTACCCGGCCTACAAGACGCAGTTTTAGCTGTAGGCCCGGTCAGCGCAGCGCCACCGGGCGATAAACATCCTAATAACCTATCAGGCTGACTCCGCCAGAGCAATATCCTCGCGCGTCTCGATGCGCTGGTTACCGTGATAAATACGGGCATGCTGCAGCCCCACAAACAGGCGTTCACCCCGGTGTGGCGCCTCTTCATCGCGCATCACCACCGTCAGCGGCTCGGTATACCAGCCCAGCGGTTGTACCACCATTTGTGTGTAGTGACCTTTAGGGCTAGCTTCCAGCACCTGCACCGGCAGCGGTGAATCCAGGCTGGTACGACGGCTGACGTCCACTTCCCACGGGCGCAGGAACAGATCCACCGGCCCCTGATGGGCAGGCGTGTATCCCAGCGGCCAGCGGTGTGCCCCGACGTGGAATTGTCCGCCGCGTACGGTGCCCTGCAGACGGTTAACTTCGCCCATAAACTCCAGGACAAAACGGGTGGCAGGTTCACGCCAGAGCTGCTCTGGCTCGTCCACCTGCTCGATGTTCCCCTGGCTCATGACCACCACGCGGTCCGCGACTTCCATCGCCTCTTCCTGGTCGTGGGTGACGAAGACGCTGGTGAATTTCAGCTCTTCATGCAGCTGACGCAGCCAGCGGCGCAGCTCTTTACGCACCTGCGCATCCAGCGCGCCAAACGGCTCATCAAGCAGCAGTATTTGTGGCTCCACGGCCAGCGCGCGCGCCAGTGCGACACGCTGTTTCTGGCCACCCGAAAGCTGCGCCGGGAAACGGTCAGCCAGGTGGGCCAGCTGCACCATTTCCAGCAGTTTGGTCACTTTCGCTTTGATGGTAGCCGCATCCGGGCGTTCGCGACGCGGCAGCACGGTCAGGCCAAACGCAATGTTGTCGAACACCGTCATGTGGCGAAACAGCGCGTAATGCTGGAACACGAAGCCGACTTTACGATCGCGGGCATGCAGGCGGCTCACGTCGGTGCCGTGAAAACGGATATGTCCGCTGGTCTGATGTTCAAGACCGGCGATGATACGCAGCAGCGTGGTTTTACCCGAGCCAGACGGCCCCAGCAGCGCCACCATTTGTCCGGAAGGGATATCCAGCGAGATATCATTCAGCACCTGGGTGCGACCAAAAGACTTCTTAATATTGGCAATCTCAATGCTCATGATTTCCCTCCTGATGCTGACGTTTTTCCTGATTTTCTAAACGCCACTGCACCACACTCTTCAAAAACAGGGTCAAAATAGCCATCAGCGTCAGCAACGCTGCGGCGGTAAAGGAGCCGATGGTGTTATAGTCCTGCTGCAGCAGTTCAATCTGTAACGGCAGCGACAGGGTTTCACCTCGAATGGAACCGGATACAACCGACACCGCCCCAAACTCGCCAATTGCGCGGGCGTTGGTCAGCACCACCCCATAGAGCAGTGCCCAGCGAATGTTCGGCAGCGTGACGCGGCGGAACATCTGCCAGCCTGACGCGCCCAGCAGAACAGCCGCTTCGTCTTCGTTGCTCCCCTGGCTTAACATCACCGGTACCAGTTCGCGTACCACAAACGGACAGGTTACAAAGATAGTCACCAGCACCATACCCGGCCAGGCAAACATCACCTGCAGGTTGTGCTCATCCAGCCAGCCACCCAGCGGGCCGTTAGAGCCGTAAAAGAGCAGATAGACCAGACCCGCCACCACCGGTGAGACGGCGAACGGGATATCCAGCAGCGTCAGCAGCATCTGACGCCCCGGGAAGGTAAAGCGCGTCACCAGCCAGGCCAGCAGCGTACCGAATACCAGGTTGACCGGCACGGTGATCAGCGCAATCAGCACCGTCAGCCAGATGGCGTGCAGCATATCCGGGTCCGCCAGGTTTTCCAGCGCGGGCATAATCCCTTTGCTGAACGCCTGCACGAAAATATAGATTGTCGGTACCACGAGGATGAGAGCAGAAACCAGCACGCCCGTACCAATCAAAAACCATTTACCCCAGTTGATGCGGGGCGCATCGTATCGCTTCAATTGAGTAACTTCCGCCATCAGTGACCTACCACACGTCGACCAAAGCGACTTTGCAGAGTGTTGATTGTGTAGAGCAGCAGCAACGATGCGGCAAGAATGACCGAGGCAATGGCGCTCGCTGCCGGGTAATCAAACTCCTGCAAACGGATAAAAATCATCAGCGACGTCACTTCCGTTTTCCACGCAATATTACCGGCGATAAAAATGACCGCACCGAACTCGCCGAGGCTACGGGTAAACGACAGCGCCACTCCCGCCATCAGCGCCGGAGAAAGCTCAGGCAGGACAACTTTACGGAAGCTCTGCCAGCGCGTAGCCCCCAGCGTTTCTGCCGCTTCTTCATATTCCGGGCCTAACTCTTCCAGCACCGGCTGTACGGTACGCACCACGAACGGAATACTGGTAAAGGCCATCGCCACCGCGATACCGAGCCAGGTATAGGTCACTTTGATGTCAAATTTCGCCAGCCACTCGCCGTACAGACCGTTTACAGAGAAAAGTGACGCCAGCGTTAAACCGGCAACGGCCGTCGGCAGTGCGAACGGTAAATCCATTAACGCGTCGAGCAGCGTGCGGCCCGGAAAACGATAGCGGGTTAATATCCACGCCATCAGCAGGCCAAACACGCCGTTAAAAAGCGAGGCCACAAACGCCGACAGCAGCGTCACTTTATAGGCCGCAACGACCTGTGGGTTGGTGACCACTTCCCAGTACTGGGACCAGCTCATCTGCGCAAGCTGCATCACCAGCGCGCTGAGCGGCAACAACAAAATCAGGCAGACGAACAGCAGGCTGGTTCCGAGGCTTAAGGTAAACCCCGGCAGCACGCGTTTAGTCGAGAGGGCAAACATTACTTACGCCCCGCCGCCAGCAATTTGTCTAATTCACCGCCGCTGGCAAAATGCGTTTTCATCACCTCAGGCCAGGAGCCGAAATGATCCTCCACACGGAACAGCGCGGTCTGGGGGAATTTATCTTTCAGTTTGTTCATCACGTCAGGGTTGTTCACGCGATAGTAGTAATCGGTAATGATGGTCTGCGCCTGTGGGCTGTACAGGTAGTTGAGATAGGCTTTTGCCGCTTTCTCAGTGCCGTTTGCCTGCACGTTTTTATCCACCCACGCCACCGGGAACTCGGCCAGGATGTTGGTTTTCGGGATAACGACTTCAAAGCCCTGCGCTTCATACTGTTTACGGATGTTATTCACTTCCGATTCAAAGCTAATCAGCACATCGCCCAGACCGCGTTCTGCGAAAGTCGTGGTTGCTCCGCGACCGCCGGTATCAAACACTTCGACGTTTTTCAGGAACTGGGTCATGAACTGCTCGGTTTTGGCTTTATCGTTACCGTCTGCTTTGTCCGCTGCACCCCACGCCGCCAGATAGGTATAACGCGCATTACCGGAAGTTTTAGGGTTCGGGAAAATCAGCTTTACGTCAGAACGAACCAGATCGCTCCAGTCGTGGATATTCTTCGGATTGCCTTTACGCACCAGGAAGCCCATGGTGGAGTAGAACGGCGAGCTGTTGTTTGGTAGACGGCTCTGCCAGTCGGCCGGGATGAGCTTGCCTTTGTCATGCAGGATCTGCACATCGGTCACCTGGTTATAGGTCACCACGTCCGCTTTCAACCCCTGGAGGATCGCCAGCGCCTGTTTGGACGAACCGGCGTGAGACTGTTTAATGGTCAGCTTGTCGCCGTTATTGTCTTTCGCCCACTGCTGCTCAAACGGCGGGTTAAGGGCGGCAAACAGCTCGCGGGAGACGTCATATGAACTGTTCAACAGCTCAGTCGCCTGCGCCTGCGCCACCAGCAGTAAACCTGCCAGTGCCAGGGATCCTTTTTTCAGTACAGTAACGGCCATTGCGCACCCTTATAAATGTGATGACTATCTTATTGTCATAATATTTATAACGAGGTCGAAAGGAGTAACGGTTTTATATACCGTTTGGTGATTTACAAGCAGAAAAGGGAATAAGGGTGCGGCCTGTTGCCCTCACCCTAACCCTCTCCCAAAGGGAGAGGGAGAAAGGGAATTACAGCGCCAGCAGGCGCTCAATGGATGGCGCGAAGTAGTAGCCGCCGGTGACCGGTTTGGTGAAGCGCAGCATAGCGTCACGCTTGCCGTCGGTATCGCCGAACATGCTCAGCAGCTGTTGCTCAATATTGTACAGACGCGCGCAGTAGGCGCAGAAATAAAGGCCATGGGTTCCGCTTGCGGTGCCATACGGCAGGCTCTGGCGAACAATCTTCAGCCCTTTACCGTCTTCCTTGAGGTCAACGCGGCTCAGGTGAGAGGTCACCGGGCGTACATCGCCGTCGATCTCTTCGTTGGCCTCTTTGGTACGACCAATCATCATCTCCTGATCCTGCACGCTCATGCGGTTAAGCTGCTTAAGGTTATGCTCCCAGCGCTGAACAAATACGTAGCTGCCGCCGGCATCCACGCCATCCTTGATGACCGCCACTTCACGGCGCGTCTCTTCACCTGCCGGGTTTTCCGTCCCGTCGACAAAGCCGCTCAGGTCGCGCTCTTCCACCCAGCGGAAACCGTGGACTTCTTCCTGAACGTCAATGCTGTCACCAAACGCCGCTACCGCCGCCTGAGCAACGGAGAAGTTCACGTCGTGGCGCAGAGAGAGAATATGGATCAACACGTCGTACTGGGTTGCCGGTGCCAGACCTTTGCCGTAAGGGATAAAGTCTTTGAGCTCTTCCGCCCCTTCACCGCCGCTCAGCTGACGCCAGACGTTATTGCCAAAGGCCACCACAGCGCCCAGATGGGCATCCGGGAATTTGGCCTGGAAGGTGGCCAGTTTATCCACAAAGACTTTGCTGGCCGCACGCAGGGCATCCACATCCCCTTTCACATTGGCTTCAATCCAAATCGCCGCGCGGCAATGTTCTGGCAAAATGCCACTCTGAACCTGAGACATCGCTCCTCCTGAAATAAAGATGCCACGACAACGTGGCATTGATGGCGGGTATTATACCCGGATTTCAGCGAGACGGATTGTTCAGGCGCAAATTACTGCTGCCAGATAATTTTGCTCACTTTCCAGTTTTTCAGCGTATCGTCAGACGGCATTAAGCCTTCAGGGCCGCTCCAGGTTCCGGTAAAGAGGTAGCTGATGTGCTGGCTGTCCGGTGCTTTACATTGCACCGCCACGCCATCGTCTGAAGGCGCGCTGGCGCAATTGCCGAAAGCCTGTTTATAGAGATCGCTAAACGGCGTACCAACCTTTACACCGCTCGCCGTCGGGATGGCATCGTCCAGCACGGCAATACGGTTTACCGTGCCTTTATCGCCGTTAATCACCAGCGCCAGTTTGTCTCCTTTCAGCGCTTCGAAGTAACGCACGATAGTGCCGTTTTCAGTTTTCATGCCGCTGCGCAGACGATAGTCGCTGCTCAGGGCCGCCTGAAGCGCGTCCTGATCCAGCGCCGTCGCGGCGGTAATGTTGCCCACGCCCTGCTCGGTCACTTCCAGCGAAGAGCCAAACCAGTTCCACGGATAAGCGGCCGACCAGTTAATGGAGGAGAGCGTTGAACAGCCGGTTAACGCCAGCGGGAGAGCGCATAAAAGTAAACGCAGCGATTTCATTGAAACGTCCTTACGTGTTAAATCAACGCTTGTTGGAGTGCAGCATCGGCAAAAAGTGACGCGTTAATCTGACTCATGCGTAAAACAGGCGCGTAAGCGGGGGTTAGTCAGCAGCCACAGCAGAGCCACGATATCGGCAACCACCAGCGCAATGCCGATGCCCGTAAGCGGTTCACCGTACCACCAGAGCACAGGCTGCCAGCAGAGCAGCGCAATCTGGGCCAGGATCAGCAGCCAGCGAAGCGCACGCCAAAGCCGTGGGATCGCCTGTCGTCGGCCGCTGCACAAAAACGTCACCACCGCCGGTACGCCCGGTAACAGGCCGAGCCAAAAGGCGTCGTGATCGGGATAAAAGAGCGTCAGTAATGTATCGCCCTGCCCGCGGGACGCGGCGGCCATGACAAACAGCACCCAGGTGCGGGCCTGCAGCAGCAGTACGCACCAGAATAAGAAAGGCAGCCTGACACGCCCCTGCGCGTCGTAATCTGCCGGGTGGATCTCAATACTCTTCATCTTCGATCAGACGCTTACCTAAGCTCAGCACGTCAGCGTGTTCATAGCCCAGACGTTCATACATGCCCAGCACCACGTCGTTATCTTCGCGCACCATGATCTGAATTTTTGGACAACCGCGAGCGATCAGTTTTTTCTCAAGACGATTGAGCAGCGCATTGGCAATGCCGCGCCCCCGGTATTCCGGGTGAACGCCCAGATAATAAGCAGAGCCGCGATGGCCGTCGTAACCGCCCATCACCGTGCCCACCACTTCGCCGTTCACTTCCGCCACCAGAAACAGACTGACGTCGTGATTCAGCTTACGCTCAATGTCCATCTCTGGATCGTTCCACGGACGCAGCAAATCGCAGCGCTCCCAAAGGGTGATCACCTCTTCGAAATCTTCCTGGCGAAAAACGCGTATCTCCATGGTATTAACCGCCTTTTCGGGTTTAAAAACAGTGATTATGGCGCGAACAGGGCATTTAGCCAATAACCGGGGAAAATCTCGCCAAAATTTGGCATAATGTCACTTTGTCACGTATTGAAATGAAAAGTAAAACAATTCTCAATAAGGACTGTCGTAACGCTAAACGCGATACGATATAACACCAGGACCGCAATTTTTACTATTCAGGCCGCATGAGCACATTCAAACCATTAAAAGCACTCACATCGCGTCGTCAGGTTCTCAAAGCGGGGCTGGCGGCCTTAACGTTAACGGGCATCGCACAGCAGGCTCAGGCAAAAGAAGAGAGCACGCTTAAAACCAGTAACGGACACAGCAAACCCAAAGCCAAAAAACCAGGCGCGAAGCGTCTGGTCATGCTCGACCCGGGTCACGGCGGCATTGATACCGGCGCCATTGGCAAAAACGGGTCAAAAGAAAAACACGTCGTGCTGGCAATTGCAAAAAATGTGCGATCGATTTTACGCAGCAACGGCATTGACGCCCGCCTGACGCGCACGGGCGACACCTTTATTCCGCTGTATGACCGCGTGGAAATTGCCCATAAGCATGGTGCCGATCTCTTTATGTCCATTCACGCGGATGGCTTTACAAACCCTTCCGCCGCGGGCGCGTCGGTGTTTGCCCTCTCCAATCGCGGCGCCAGTAGCGCCATGGCGAAATATCTCTCCGACCGTGAAAACCGTGCGGATGAAGTCGCCGGGAAGAAGACCACCGATAAAGATCACCTGTTACAGCAGGTGCTGTTCGACCTCGTGCAGACCGATACCATCAAAAACAGTCTGACGCTGGGCTCGCATATCCTCAAACGGATTAAGCCGGTGCACCGTCTGCACAGCAAGAGCACGGAGCAGGCCGCGTTTGTGGTGCTGAAATCACCGTCGATTCCGTCCGTGCTGGTGGAGACCTCTTTCATCACTAACCCGGAAGAAGAGCGTCTGCTTGGTACTGCGGCGTTTCGTCAGAAAATCGCCAATGCCATCGCCTCCGGCATCATCAGTTACTTTAACTGGTTCGATAATCAAAAAGCGCACTCCAGGAAACGTTAATGAAACCGAATGCAAAGCGGGTAAAAACCTTCCTGCTGCAGTTGCAGGATGAGATTTGCCAGAAACTGGCCGCTGCAGATGGCGGTAATTTTCAGGAAGATAACTGGCAGCGCGAGGCCGGCGGCGGCGGGCGTAGCCGCGTGTTGCGTAACGGCGGTATTTTTGAACAGGCGGGCGTCAATTTTTCCCACGTTTACGGGGAGGCCATGCCCGCTTCTGCAACGGCGCATCGTCCTGAACTAGCGGGCCGCAGCTTCCAGGCGATGGGCGTTTCGCTGGTGGTACACCCGCACAACCCGTTTGTGCCAACCAGCCACGCCAACGTGCGTTTTTTCATTGCGGAAAAACCGGGAGCCGATCCGGTCTGGTGGTTCGGGGGCGGTTTCGACATGACCCCCTACTACGGCTTTGAAGAGGATGCCGTGCACTGGCATACGACCGCACGCGATCTCTGCCTGCCGTTTGGCGAAGACGTTTACCCGAAATACAAAAAGTGGTGCGACGACTACTTTTACCTCAAACACCGCGACGAACAGCGCGGCATTGGCGGGCTGTTCTTTGACGATCTGAACACGCCTGATTTTGATACCGCGTTCAGCTTTATGCGTGCGGTGGGCGAAGGCTATACCGACGCTTATCTGCCCATTGTTGAACGGCGTAAAAACACCGACTACGGCGTGCGCGAACGCGAGTTCCAGCTTTACCGTCGCGGGCGCTACGTGGAGTTTAACCTGGTGTGGGATCGCGGGACGCTGTTTGGCCTGCAAACCGGCGGGCGCACGGAGTCGATTCTGATGTCAATGCCGCCGCTGGTGCGCTGGGAGTACTGCTACGAGCCAAAAGAAGGCAGCCCGGAGGCTGCCCTGAGTGAGTTTATTAAGGTTCGGGACTGGGTTTAACTGCCGGATGGCGCTGCGCTTATCCGTCCTGGTCAACCCGTAGGTCGGGTAAGCGAACGCGCCACCCGACAAACATCACTTACAGCGGCTGCGTCTGCGCCTCAACTACCGCCAGCGCCACCATATTCACGATACGGCGTACAGAGGCAATTGGCGTTAACACATGCACCGGTTTTGCCACACCCATCAGCACCGGCCCCACGGTCACCCCTTCAGAGCTTGAGACGCGCAGCAGGTTGTAGCTGATACGCGCCGCTTCCACGTTTGGCATAATCAGGATATTCGCTGAGCCTTTCAGCGGGCTGTCTGGCATACGTTCATTGCGGATGCTCTCCACCAGCGCGGCGTCGCCGTGCATCTCACCGTCAATCATCAGCTCCGGTGCGCGCTCGCGAACCAGCTCCAGCGTCTGTCGCATTTTGCAGGCCGCCGCAGATTTAGAGGAGCCGAAGTTAGAGTGCGACAGCAGCGCCACCTTCGGTTCGATACCAAAGCGACGCACGGTTTCAGCCGCCATCACGGTGATCTCCGCCAGCTCGTCCGGGGTTGGATCGTCGTTGACGTAGGTATCGGCGATAAAGGTGTTACCGCTTGGCAGCAGCAGCGCGTTCATCGCACCGGCCGTGTGCACCCCGTCGCGATAGCCGAAGATCTCCTGCACCACGCTGAAGTGCTCATGGTAATCACCGATGGTGCCGCAGATCAGCGCATCCGCCTCGCCGCGATGAACCATGATTGCGCCAATCACCGTGGTGTTGCTGATCACCGCCCGCTGCGCCTGCTCCTGAGTGATCCCGCGACGTTTCATGATCGCGTAGTATTCGCTCCAGTACTCTTTAAAGCGCGGGTCGGATTCATTGTTGACGATCTCAAAATCAACACCCGGTTTGATCTGCAGGCCCAGCTTCTGGATACGCATCTCGATAACGCTCGGGCGGCCAATCAGGATCGGCTTCGCCAGCCCTAAGGTGATCAGCTCCTGCGTGGCATGGAGCACGCGCGCCTCTTCCCCTTCCGCCAGCACCACCCGCTTCGCGTCGGCACGAGCCTGAGAGAAAATCGGCTTCATAAACAGGTTAGTTTTGTAGACAAACTCGGTGAGCTTATCCACGTAAGCATCGAAATCGGTTATCGGGCGCGTCGCCACGCCGGAGTCCATCGCCGCTTTCGCAACCGCTGGCGCGATTTTGACAATCAGACGCGGGTCGAACGGTTTTGGAATGATGTAGTCCGGGCCAAAGCTCAGATCCTGATCGCCATAGGCTGAAGCGACCACTTCGCTCTGCTCGGCGTGTGCCAGTTCCGCAATGGCGTGCACCGCCGCGAGCTTCATCTCTTCGTTAATGGCCGTCGCGCCTACGTCCAGCGCCCCACGGAAGATGAACGGGAAGCAGAGCACGTTGTTCACCTGGTTCGGATAGTCGGAGCGACCGGTACAGATGATGGCATCTTCACGCACCGCTTTCGCCAGCGGCGGCAGGATTTCCGGCTCGGGGTTCGCCAGCGCCAGAATCATTGGCGCACGCGCCATCTTCTTCACCATCTCCTGGGTCAGCACTTTCGGGCCTGAACAGCCCAGGAAGATATCCGCGCCGTCAATGACATCCTCAAGCGTACGCTTGCCGTCGTCGTCCACCGCGTAGGCTGCTTTGGTTTCCGCCATGTTCGGTTCGCGGTCTTTGTAGATCACGCCTTTGGAGTCGCAGACCACAATGTTGTGTTTCTGCATCCCGAGCGCCACCAGCAGGTTCATACAGGCAATGGCCGCCGCACCCGCGCCGGAAACTACCATGCGCACGTCAGAGAGATTTTTCTCCACCACGCGCAGGCCGTTAAGAATGGCGGCGGTGCTGATAATCGCCGTCCCGTGCTGGTCATCATGGAACACGGGAATGTTCATACGTTCACGCAGTTTCTGCTCAATGTAGAAACATTCCGGCGCTTTGATGTCTTCGAGGTTAATACCGCCAAAGGTCGGCTCCAGCGCCGCCACGACGTTGATGAATTTATCGGGATCGTGTTCGTCCACTTCGATATCAAACACGTCGATACCGGCGAATTTCTTGAACAGAACGCCCTTCCCTTCCATCACAGGCTTACCGGCCAGCGCACCAATGTTGCCCAGGCCCAGCACCGCCGTACCGTTAGAGATCACGGCGACCAGGTTGCCGCGCGCGGTATATTTGTAAGCGGCGAGCGGATCTTTTTCAATTTCGAGACACGGTGCCGCCACGCCCGGCGAGTAGGCCAGCGCCAGGTCGCGCTGGGTTGCCAGCGGTTTTGTCGGGGAGACCTGAATTTTACCCGGGACAGGAAACTCGTGAAAATCGAGGGCACTCTGTTTTAACTGATCGTCCATCTTGTTATTCCTTTTACGTATCGGTCAGATAGTATCGCCGCAGGCTGCCGCATAAACTTTGAAGGCTGCCAAACTCTCACCATCACACATTAAAAATTGTTATCAATTTATAACAGCCATGTTACCCGTCTCAAAAGCAATGCCTCCCCCGTCTGCTATGCTTTTTTGTTAAGTCCATCATGATTTTTCCAGAAGTGTGAACTAACGCACTCGTCTAACGCTTTTATTTTCAAGGAGTCATGACTTATGAACCAACTTGACGGCATCAAACAATTCACGACCGTGGTTGCAGACAGCGGCGATATCGAGTCGATTCGGCACTACCAGCCTGAAGACGCAACCACCAACCCGTCGCTGCTGCTCAAAGCGGCAGGGCTTTCCCATTTCAGTCATCTGATTGATGACGCCATTGCCTATGGCAAACAGCGCGGCAAAACCCAGGAACAACAGGTTGCCGAAGCCAGTGACAAGCTGGCGGTTAATTTCGGTGCGGAAATTCTGAAAAGCATCCCGGGGCGCGTCTCCACCGAAGTCGACGCCCGCCTCTCTTTCGATAAAGAGAAGAGCATCAATAAAGCCCGCCGCCTCGTCGAACTCTACCAGGAGCAGGGGATCGACAAATCACGCATTCTGATTAAGCTCGCCTCCACCTGGGAAGGCATCCGCGCGGCGGAAGTGCTGGAAAAAGAGGGGATCCACTGCAACCTGACGCTGCTGTTCTCGTTTGCGCAGGCGCGCGCCTGTGCCGAAGCGGGCGTATTCCTGATCTCACCATTCGTCGGGCGCATCTACGACTGGTATCAGGCAAAACAGCCGATGGATCCGTACGTGGTGGAGGAAGACCCGGGCGTGAAGTCGGTACGTAATATCTACGACTATTACAAGCAGCACCGCTACGAGACCATCGTAATGGGGGCCAGCTTCCGCCGCACCGAGCAGATCCTGGCGCTGGCAGGGTGTGACCGCCTGACCATCTCCCCTGACCTGCTGAAAAAGCTGCAGGACAAAGAAGAGACGGTGATCCGTAAACTGGTGCCGACCTCCACCGTACTGCCCAAACCGAAAGCCATGACCGAAGCGGAATTCCGCTGGGAGCACAATCAGGACCCAATGGCCGTGGAAAAACTGGCGGACGGCATCCGCCAGTTCGCCGTCGACCAGCGCAAACTTGAAGATCTTCTCGCCGCCAAACTTTAACCTTGCCACGGAGTGAACTATGTCCCGTAAAGAGTTAGCCAATGCCATTCGCGCCCTCAGCATGGATGCCGTGCAAAAAGCCAATTCCGGCCACCCTGGCGCACCTATGGGCATGGCAGATATTGCCGAAGTGTTGTGGAATGACTTCCTGAAGCACAACCCTAACGACCCCACCTGGTACGATCGCGACCGTTTTATTCTCTCTAACGGCCACGCGTCGATGCTGCTCTACAGCCTGCTGCATTTGTCCGGCTACGATCTGCCGCTCGAAGAGCTGAAAAACTTCCGCCAGCTGCATTCGAAAACCCCCGGCCACCCGGAGATTGGCTATACGCCTGGGGTGGAAACCACTACCGGGCCGCTGGGACAGGGTTTAGCCAACGCCGTTGGGCTGGCCATCGCGGAACGCACGCTGGGTGCGCAGTTTAACCAGCCGGGGCATGACATCGTCGATCACTACACGTACGTCTTTATGGGTGACGGTTGTCTGATGGAGGGGATCTCCCATGAGGTCTGTTCGCTCGCGGGCACGCTGGGGCTGGGCAAGCTGATTGGCTTCTATGACCACAACGGCATATCCATAGACGGGGAAACCGAGGGCTGGTTTACCGACGACACGGCAAAACGGTTTGAGGCCTACCACTGGCATGTGGTGCATGAAATTGACGGCCACGATCCCGAGGCGGTGAAAAAAGCGATTCAGGAAGCGCAAAGCGTGAAGGACAAACCGTCGCTGATTATTTGCCGCACGGTTATCGGCTTTGGTTCGCCGAACAAAGCAGGTAAAGAAGAGGCGCACGGTGCGGCGCTGGGTGATGAGGAAGTGGCGCTGACCCGGCAGAAACTGGGCTGGAAATATCCGCCGTTCGAAATTCCGAAAGAGATTTACCGCGCATGGGATGCCCGTGAAGAGGGTGAAAAAGCCCAGCACGCCTGGAACGAGAAATTTGCCGCCTACAAAAAGGCCTACCCGGAGCTGGCGGCCGAATTCACCCGCCGCATGAGCGGAGGGCTACCGGAGGACTGGGAAGAGAAAACGCAGGCGCTGATTGAAAACCTGCAATCTAACCCGGCCAAAATCGCCACCCGTAAGGCATCGCAAAACACCCTGAATGCGATTGGCCCAATCCTGCCTGAACTGCTGGGCGGCTCGGCGGATCTGGCCCCCAGCAATCTGACCATCTGGTCTGGCTCGACATCGCTGAAAGAGGATATCGCCGGAAACTATATTCACTATGGCGTACGCGAGTTCGGCATGACCGCCATTGCCAACGGTATCGCTCATCACGGGGGATTTGTCCCCTACACCGCCACCTTCCTGATGTTTGTGGAATACGCCCGTAACGCCGCACGCATGGCGGCTCTGATGAAAGCGCGGCAGATTATGGTTTACACCCATGACTCCATCGGGCTTGGGGAAGACGGGCCAACCCACCAGGCCGTTGAACAGCTGGCGAGCCTGCGCCTGACGCCAAACTTCAGCACCTGGCGTCCGTGCGATCAGGTCGAGGCCGCGGTGGGCTGGAAGCTGGCAGTAGAGCGCCATAACGGACCGACGGCGCTGATCCTGTCACGTCAGAACCTGGCGCAGATTGAACGCACGCCGGAGCAGGTGAAAGACATTGCCCGCGGCGGTTACATTCTGAAGGACAGCGGCGGCAAGCCGGATGTGATCCTGATTGCCACCGGTTCCGAGGTGGAGATTACCGTCAAAGCGGCGGAGAAGCTGACTGCCGAAGGTCACGCGGTGCGCGTGGTTTCCCTGCCTTCAACCGACATCTTTGACGCGCAGGATGAGGCGTATCGTGAATCGGTCCTGCCATCCAGCGTGACGGCCCGCGTGGCGGTTGAGGCGGGCATTGCCGACTACTGGTACAAATATGTCGGGCTGAAAGGGGCCATTGTCGGCATGCGGGGATACGGTGAATCGGCGCCAGCCGACAAGCTGTTCCCGTATTTCGGTTTTACCGTTGAGAACGTCGTTGAGAAGGCGTTAAGCGTGCTTTAGTGCGGCCTGCGTGCCCGGTGACGCTACGCTTACCGGGCAAAACTAGCGTGTGATCCACAACGTGGGCCAGGCATCTGGCCCATTCCAGTTATCGCAGCTGGGCTCCTCGGCATAACGCACCAGACGGAAGCGCTGGCCGTCAAAGCGCCAGCGCGTCTGGATACCGCAGTCGGCAATCCCCCGCCCTAACGCCAGGGTGGTCAACTCACGCGTTTTCTCATCAAAGCGAGCGTTCATTAACTCCATTTCACTGCTGCCGCTGGACGGCGTAAACGGCAGACGCAGCCTGACGCTACGGGAAGAAAACGGTTTTTTACGTGATACCAGCCAGGCCAGATCGACGGTGTTATAGGCCCCCGCTTCGCAACTGACGATCAGCAGCGCTTTGTCATCGGTAAGCGCAGTGACGCGCACTTCCCGACGGTTGGGGTCGAGCGAGCACTGGCTGTTATTCATCCGCCAGGTACCATAATCCAGCAGATCGTTCAGTTCGCTGTGGGAGAGCGGTGTCGGGGTGGGATTCACAACCGCCACCTTTTTCAGGGCCGGTGCGGGCGGCACGCTTAACGGCGGATCGTCACCTTTTTTAATCCAGGCGGTTTCACTGCCGACGCGCTTTTGCTGCGCATCGATAAACAACAGCGCCGCTTTCAGGCCACTGAGGGAGATCGCCTGCTTGCCATCACGCAGGGTTAGCGCTTTCCCTTCCTGGATATGCTTAAGAAATGCAGTGATGGTCGCAGCATCGTCCGTTTTCAGATGCCATGGCGTTAACTGCCAGTGCTGACGCTCCAGTGTCACGGGCACCCCATCAAGCAGCAGGCGCGGCGCAATTGCAGGCTCTTTGACAGACGGGTCTGAAAGACCGCCGAGATCGATACGTAACGAGGCATCGGTTTTCGCGCCAGCGCTGCGGCTAAGCGTCATCACCAGACCACGGTGTTCACCGGTGTTGCGTGCCAGGCAAAAATTCTGGTTATTGCAGGTCACCTGCCAGTCTGAGAATGATTGCTGTGCAGGCGCAGCCCACACCCGCGGTGCGGGGAGCACACAAATCAGGAAAAAAATAAAAACGCAGTAGCGCATGAATGGCACAATCCCGGAACGAAAACGCTTAACTGGGCAGTATCTTCGTGTTCCCGCCGGGGTTGCTCAATCGGATTTATCGGATAGATTTATCCGAAAAACAAACTACATCCGTTCGAAAGAGGGATCCATCAGCCCGGTTGTTTGTAAATACTGCAGTAATATTACAGCTTTACCATCTTTAATTTTCCCGGAACGGATCATCTCCAGCGCCTGGACAAACGGTATCTCCAGCACCTCGATATCTTCATCTTCCACCCCACCGCCCTGATGGATACGATGCGCATCGCTGTATTCGGCAATAAAGAAATGGACGATTTCCGTCACGCCGCCGGGTGACATAAACAGTTCGAAAACTTTTTTCACCTCACCCACTTCAAAGCCTGTCTCCTCGATGGCTTCTTTGCGGATACACACTTCCGGCTCATCGTCATCCAGCAGACCTGCGCAGGTTTCAATCAGCCGTCCGTCCGGATTGCCATTGACCCACGTCGCCACCCTGAACTGGCGGATCAGTACCACGCTCTGCTTTTCACGATTATAAAGCAGAATGGTTGCCCCATTGCCGCGGTCGTAAACCTCACGTTTGTGGCGGATCACGTCCCCGTTATTACGCGTTAAATCATAGGTGATGTTACGCAGGACAAAGTAATTATCAGAAAGGATTTTGTCTTTGATAACGTCAATTTTCAGGGTCATACGGGCTCCACGACACAATGAGTCTGCCTATATTACGCCGTGAACCCCGCTTTGTCGCCCACCCGATTTAATGCGTTTTTAACGCGCTGACGCCCAGCCAGTCGAGGATACCCTGCGCAGCATGTCGCCCTTCCGCCATGGCGGTGACCACTAAATCTGCGCCGCGTACGGCGTCACCGCCTGCGAAAATTTGCGGGTTAGAGGTCTGATAGCGATAGCGGCTCTCCACCGAGGCGATAATTCGTCCCCAGCTATCCGTCTCCACGCCCTGCGCCTGCAGCCACGGCATCTCGTGTGGATTGAAACCAAATGCCATGATCACCGCATCCGCAGGCATCACAAATTCGCTCCCCGCTATCGGTACCGGCCGACGACGGCCCTGAACATCCGGTTCGCCGAGTTCGGTACGCAGCATGCGAATGCCGTTGACCTGTCCGTCAGGTTCCAGAGTTAACTCCACGGGCTGAACGTTAAACTCAAACGCGGCGCCCTCTTCCTTCGCATTCTTCACCTCTTTTTTCGAGCCCGGCATATTGGCTTCATCCCGGCGGTAGGCGCAGGTTACCTTCGCCGCACCGTGACGTAACGCGGTGCGGACACAGTCCATGGCGGTATCGCCCCCGCCGAGCACCACCACGTTCAGCCCCCGGGTATCGATAAATGGCTCTTTGGTTGTTGCCTCAAGCCCCATCACGTGGCGGGTGTTTGCCACCAGGAAAGGTAACGCGTCATAGACGCCGGGCGCATCTTCATGCGCGATACCCGCTTTCATGGAACGATAGGTTCCCACACCAATAAACAGTGCATCGTATTCGCGTTGCAGCTGTGACAGCGGCACATCCTGTCCGACGTCGCAGTTCAGAACGAACTGGATCCCCATGGCCGTGAATATCTCCCTGCGCCGTGCGAGCAGCGATTTATCGAGCTTAAAGGCCGGGATACCAAACGTCAGCAAGCCGCCAATCTCCGGGTGCCGGTCATAGACCGTGACGCTGACACCGCTGCGCGCCAGCACGTCGGCACAGGCAAGCCCCGCAGGCCCCGCGCCGATCACCGCCACACGTTTATCAACCGGCGTCACGCCGCTCAGATCCGGCTTCCAGCCCATCGCCAGCGCCTGGTCAGAGATATAGCGCTCGATGTTGCCAATGGTCACCGCGCCCGAGATATCACGCACGGTGCAGGCGCCTTCACATAATCGGTCCTGCGGGCAGACGCGGCCGGTAATTTCAGGTAAACAGTTGGTCTGGTGTGAAAGCTCAACCGCCCCGGCGATATCCCCCGCTTTAACGCGTTCAATCCACTGGGGGATATGGTTGTGCAGCGGACAGGTCCATTCACAAATGCTGTGTTCGCCGCACTTCAGGCAGCGCGATGCCTCACGCGCGGCCTGCTCTGCCCGAAACGGCAGGTAGATCTCCTGAAAATGGCTGACGCGTGCACTCGCGGCGAGTTTATCCGGCTCCCCGCGTCGCGGTGTGTTTCTCATCTGCTCAAGGCGGGTGTGCGGCAGGTCTGGCCTTACCGCCTCGCCGTGCCAGGGCTGCGCCTCCTGACGGGCGGTGCGCTGGCGGCGGGTTTTCGCCAGGTTATTCAGTACGGCGGGCGTCGCCAGGGTAAGCACCTGTGCCGGACAATTTTCGATGCAGGCCGGGCCCTGTGGGCGCGTGTGGCAAAGATCGCATTTATGTGCCGAGGCTTTTACGTTGCCCTTGTCGAGAGGCGTAACAACGATCTCCATCGTGCCGAACGGACAGGCAACCACGCAGGCTTTACAGCCAATGCATTTTTGTTGATTCACCTGTACGCTGTCATCGCATTTGCTGATGGCCCCGTTAGGGCAGCTCTGCGCGCAGGGCGCATTCTCGCAATGGTGGCAGGTTACAGGCGTGCTCTTCGCGCCAGATTTCAGGACAGTGATGCGGGGATGAAAATGGCGTTCGCTCAGCACGTGTTGTTCATCGTTGTGCGCCATCACGCAGGCCACTTCGCAGGCACGGCACCCTATACGCTGCTGGCTGTTGGCCATAATAAAACGATTCATAACGACACCTGTTTTTGGTTCAATAACCTTATTCTTTATAGGAATATTGTATTTACCCACGGCGGCGCTATCAGGCAATGTACAAATGCCCAGGAAGCCGAACTATCTCCAGTGAACCTGTGGCAGATCAATTTTTTTCAGGAAGCTGTTCTGTGACCGTTAAACGACCCGTTTCCGGAAGCCTGGCCCGGGCTTTCATTTCCATTATCGTGCTGTCCGTTCTGACCAGCACCGTCGCACTGTTCACGCTTGCCAGCAGCCAGCGGGATGCAGAAGCCATCAATATTGCCGGTTCCCTGCGAATGCAGAGCTACCGTCTGGGCTATGAGATGCAACGCAACAGCGACGCCCTGGCGGCGCATCGCGAGAGCTGGCAGCAGACGCTGAGCGCCCCTGCGCTACAGAAGCTGAGCCGCTGGTACGTGCCGGACGATGTTAAGGCGCGCTATCAGCAGCTGCATCTGGCATGGCAGGAGATGGACAACCACATCGCTCGCGGCGATATCGGGTGGTATCAGGCCCACATTGAAGACTTTGTCGGCCGGATTGACGCCTTTGTGCTCGCCCTTCAGCACTACACCGAACATAAAATCCGGGCGGTGATTCTGATCTCCCTGGCGGGCGGGATGGGCATCCTGATCCTGACGATCTTTACCCTGCGACGCATCCGCCGCCAGGTGGTGTTACCGCTGAATAATCTGGTGGCGGCCAGCGAGCGCATTGAGCGGGGGCAATTCGATACGCCTGCACCGGATACCGCGCTGCCAAACGAGCTGGGCCAACTTTCCCGGGCGTTCAACCACATGTCTGCCGAGCTGCATACGCTGTATCGCTCGCTTGAACACTCCGTAGCGGAAAAGACGCAGCATCTGAATGAGGCGCATCAGCAACTCGAGATGCTGTTTAAATGCTCTCAGGCACTGAATACCGGCCAGATAGACAGCCACTGTTTCCGGCATATTTTGCAGATAGTGCATGAGTACACGCAGATGAACTACCTGGAGTTGCGCACCAGCGACGACTGGCGGCTCAGTGAGGGTATCGAATCAAACGGGAGCCCTGTCCAAACGCTGCCCGTGCTGATGCAGGATACCCTGTACGGGGAATTACGCTGGCAAAGCGAGACGGGCCACGTTCCTCTGCCGCTGATGGAAAGCGTGGCGACAATGCTCGGACGCGGACTGTATTTCAACCAGGCGCAAAAGCACTACCAGCAGTTGCTGCTGATGGAAGAGCGCGCGACGATCGCCCGCGAGCTGCACGATTCCCTGGCGCAGGTACTGTCGTATTTACGTATTCAGCTGGCGCTACTGAAACGCGCTATCCCGCAGGAAAATGCCCCGGCGCAGACCATTATCACCGACTTTTCCCGCGAGCTTAACAACGCCTGGCATCAATTGCGGGAACTGCTTACCACCTTCCGCCTGACGCTTAACCACGCCAATCTGCCCGCGGCCCTACAGGAGTCACTGGACGGGTTACAGAGCCAGACGCAGGCAAAGCTGCACCTCGACTGCCGCCTCTCCTCGCTGGCGCTGGATGCCCAGAAACAGGTGCATTTGCTGCAGATCGTGCGTGAAGCGGTGTTGAATGCGATGAAGCACGCCCAGGCCAGCGAGATAACCGTCAGCTGCGTGACGTCTGCTGACGGCACCCACAGCGTCAGCATTCGCGATAACGGTATCGGGATTGGCGAAGCCAGCGAGCCGCCGGGACATTACGGGTTGAATATTATGCGCGAACGGGCGGCGCGACTCGGCGGAACGCTGCACTTTTCCCAGCCGCAAAACGGGGGGACGCTGGTAAGCGTGATCTTCCCGACAAACGGGGCCGGGAGGTAAATAACGGTAAAAGGTGAAGCGCAGAGAAAAGCGCATGATAATTTACACTATCTCCTTTATTTCTCCACGTTTGGTCTTCGTCTTGCCGCTAAAGTGATGCGGGCAATAAACAATAATGACGTGCAGCAAAACGAGGTCTCATTTTCATGGCGAATTTTTTTATCGATCGCCCCATTTTTGCCTGGGTACTTGCCATACTGTTGTGTCTGACAGGTGTCCTGGCCATTACTTCACTTCCTGTTGAGCAATATCCCGACCTGGCACCACCAAACGTGCGCGTCACGGCAAACTACCCCGGAGCTTCAGCACAAACGCTGGAAAATACCGTCACGCAGGTTATCGAGCAGAACATGACGGGTCTGGATAACCTGATGTACATGTCCTCGCAGAGTAGCGCCACGGGCCAGGCGACCGTCACCCTGAGCTTTACCGCCGGTACGGATCCGGACGAAGCCGTACAGCAGGTGCAAAACCAGCTGCAGTCGGCGATGCGTAAACTGCCTCAGGCGGTGCAGAATCAGGGGGTTACCGTACGTAAAACCGGTGACACCAACATCCTGACTATTGCGTTTGTCTCTACCGACGGCTCCATGGATAAGCAGGACATTGCGGACTACGTCGCCAGTAATATTCAGGATCCCCTCAGCCGTATTAACGGCGTCGGTGATATCGATGCTTACGGCTCTCAGTATTCAATGCGTATCTGGCTTGATCCGAATAAGCTGAACAGCTTCCAGATGACGGCAACCGACGTGACGGATGCCATTAAATCCCAGAACGCCCAAATTGCGGTGGGACAACTGGGGGGAACGCCCTCCGTCGATAAACAAGCGTTGAATGCCACCATTAACTCACAGTCGCTGCTTCAGACCCCGGAGCAGTTTCGCAACATTACCCTGCGCGTAAATCAGGATGGTTCAGAGGTCCGCCTGGGCGATGTCGCCACAGTAGAAATGGGGGCAGAGAAATATGATTATCTCAGCCGCTTTAACGGTAATCCGGCCTCCGGTCTGGGGGTTAAACTGGCCTCCGGGGCCAATGAAATGGCCACCGCGCAGCTGGTGCTGGATCGTCTGGATGAGCTGTCGCACTATTTTCCCCACGGGCTGGAATACAAAGTCGCCTACGAAACCACCTCCTTTGTTAAAGCCTCTATTGAAGATGTGGTGAAAACACTGCTGGAAGCGATCGCGCTGGTCTTCCTGGTCATGTACCTGTTCCTGCAAAACTTCCGCGCAACGCTGATCCCGACCATTGCCGTTCCGGTGGTGCTGCTGGGTACCTTCGCCGTGCTTTATGCGTTTGGTTACAGCATTAACACCCTGACGATGTTTGCAATGGTGCTGGCGATTGGCCTGCTGGTGGACGATGCCATCGTGGTGGTCGAAAACGTCGAGCGCATCATGAGCGAGGAAGGGCTTTCCCCGCGTCAGGCCACGCGTAAATCGATGGGACAAATTCAGGGGGCGTTAGTTGGCATCGCGATGGTGCTCTCGGCGGTCTTTATCCCGATGGCGTTTTTCGGCGGCACAACCGGCGCCATTTATCGTCAGTTTTCAATCACCATCGTCTCCGCAATGGTGCTGTCGGTGCTGGTGGCGCTGATCCTCACGCCTGCCCTCTGCGCCACCCTCCTCAAACCGCTACATAAAGGGGAGCAGCACGGTCAGAAGGGCTTCTTTGGCTGGTTTAACCGCATGTTCAACCGCAGTGCTGCGCGTTATGAAACCGCCGTCGGCAAGGTGCTGCACCGCAGCCTGCGCTGGATGATGATTTACGTTGTGCTGTTGGGCGGTATGGTGTGGCTGTTCCTGCATCTGCCGACTTCGTTCCTGCCGCAGGAAGACCGGGGGATGTTCATCACTTCGGTGCAGCTCCCGAGCGGGTCAACGCAGCAGCAAACGCTGAAGGTAGTTCAGAAGGTGGAGCAGTACTTCTTTACCAAAGAGAAAGATAACGTGGTGTCGGTCTTCTCCACCGTCGGCTCCGGCCCAGGCGGGAACGGGCAGAACGTTGCACGTATGTTTGTGCGCCTGAAAGACTGGGACGCACGCGATACGAAAACGGGCACCTCGTTTGCCATTATCGAACGCGCGACCAAAGCCTTCTCCCGTATCAAAGAGGCTCGCGTTTTTGCCAGCAGCCCACCGGCCATCAGCGGTCTCGGCAGTTCTGCCGGGTTTGACATGGAGTTGCAGGACCATGCCGGTGCGGGCCACACGGCGCTGATGGCGGCGCGCGACAAGCTGTTAGAGCTGGCCGGTAAAGATCCGGGTCTGACCCGCGTCCGTCACAACGGTCTGGATGACAGCCCGCAGCTGCAGGTCGATATTGATCAGCGTAAGGCGCAGGCGCTGGGCGTTTCCATCGACGACATCAACGACACGCTACAAACGGCGTGGGGTTCAAGCTATGTGAATGACTTTATGGATCGCGGTCGCGTTAAAAAAGTGTATGTGCAATCCGCTGCCCCATACCGCATGCTGCCGGACGATATTAACCGCTGGTATGTCCGCAACAATGCGGGCGGCATGGTGCCGTTCTCCGCCTTCGCCTCCTCGCACTGGGAGAGCGGTTCTCCGCGTCTGGAGCGCTATAACGGCTATTCCGCCGTTGAGATCGTCGGTGAAGCCGCGCCGGGCGTCAGCACCGGTACGGCGATGGACACCATGGAAAAGCTGGTGCAACAGCTGCCCGCTGGCTTTGGTCTGCAGTGGACGGCCATGTCTTATCAGGAGCGGCTCTCCGGGGCGCAGGCTCCCGCGCTTTACGCGCTTTCGCTGCTGGTGGTCTTCCTCTGTCTTGCGGCGCTGTATGAAAGCTGGTCAGTCCCGTTCTCGGTCATGCTGGTGGTGCCGCTTGGCGTGATCGGCGCGCTGCTCGCCACCTGGATGCGCGGTCTGGAGAACGACGTTTACTTTCAGGTGGGGCTGCTCACCGTGATTGGGTTGTCGGCAAAAAACGCCATTCTGATTGTTGAGTTTGCCAATGAGATGAATGCGAAAGGCCATGAGCTGATGGCGTCCACGCTGCATGCCTGCCGTCAGCGCTTACGTCCAATCCTGATGACCTCGCTGGCGTTTGTCTTCGGGGTGTTACCAATGGCAACCAGCTCAGGCGCTGGCTCCAGCAGCCAGCATGCGGTAGGTACAGGCGTCATGGGAGGAATGATTTCAGCCACGATCCTGGCCATTTATTTTGTGCCGCTGTTCTTCGTGCTGGTGCGTCGCCGCTTCCCGCTCAGGGAACGGCCTGAATAAGATAGTGAAAATAAAAAAGGCGGCTCAGTAGGCCGCCTTTTTACTGTGTGATTAATTCACACTATGGTTATTTTACTTATTTAAGTGCTCTTGCAATTCTTACTGAATGTCATTTACGAAGCATGCCTTCGATAAAATCTTTCCAGTTCCCCAGTTCACGTTCAATCATAACAACCTCTCTTATTATTATGCGCATTCTACGAAAACGTATCATCATTGTGAAGACAATTTAACCGATTGCTGTGATTGTACCCCGTCTGCGCGCTGGATTTATGATAAATATGAACGGAGAACCTTAAATTTTGTGTGACGGCCAGCAATATTTTGAAATAACCCTACGCATGGGTGAGTTTTATTTTACCCGCTGAGTTTACAGGCAATTTATACCTGATGGACATCTATGCTTAAATGATGAAAGAATATTCAGCGTACAGGTGTGAGTTGAATTAAAAAGAGGTGTTAATCCAGAGCGTTTCTGAATGTGTTATATTCCGTTTAAGGATATATCTTCGAATTTACTGAACATTTAATGGTCATAAGAACAAAAGGATTCAACATGGTTGTCATGTACGGCATTAAAAATTGTGACACGATCAAAAAAGCCCGTCGCTGGCTCGAAGCTAACAACGTCGAGTACCGCTTCCACGATTACCGTGCCGATGGGCTTGATGCAGAATTTCTGCATACCGCCATTAACGAACTGGGGTGGGAAGCGCTGCTGAACACCCGCGGCACGACCTGGCGCAAGCTGGACGAATCACTGCGTGCCAGCATCAAGGATGCCAACAGCGCAGCAAATCTGATGCTTGAAATGCCAGCAATCATCAAACGCCCATTGCTCTGCGCGCCCGGGCAGCCTATGCTGCTGGGTTTCAGTGAAACCCTTTATTCCGACTTTTTTCGTTGAGGTGTAGTTTATGTCATGCCCGGTCATTGAGCTGACTCAGCAGCTTATTCGCCGTCCTTCCCTTAGCCCGGACGACGCAGGTTGTCAGGCATTAATGATTGAGCGCCTGCGTGCCATCGGTTTTACCGTGGAGCGTATGGATTTTGGCGACACCCAGAATTTCTGGGCTTGGCGTGGCCAGGGCGAAACGCTGGCCTTTGCCGGGCATACCGACGTGGTTCCCGCAGGTGATGCGGACCGCTGGATCAACCCTCCGTTTGAACCAACCATCCGCGATGGCATGCTGTTTGGCCGCGGTGCCGCAGACATGAAAGGCTCCCTGGCGGCAATGGTTGTGGCGGCTGAGCGCTTTGTCGCCCAGCACCCGAACCATAAAAACCGTCTCGCGTTTCTCATTACCTCTGATGAAGAAGCCAGCGCCCATAACGGCACAGTCAAGGTAGTTGAGGCCCTGATGGCCCGCAACGAGCGTCTGGACTACTGTCTGGTCGGCGAGCCGTCCAGCACCGAGGTGGTGGGCGATGTGGTGAAAAATGGCCGCCGCGGTTCGTTAACCTGTAACCTGACCATTCACGGCGTACAGGGACACGTGGCGTACCCGCATCTGGCCGATAACCCAGTTCACCGCGCAGCGCCGATGCTGAGTGAACTGGTGAGCATTGAGTGGGACAAAGGCAATGAGTTCTTCCCGCCAACCAGCATGCAGATTGCGAACGTGAAGGCCGGAACCGGCAGCAACAACGTGATCCCGGGCGATTGTTTCGTTCAGTTTAACTTCCGTTTCAGCACGGAACTGACCGATGAGATGATCAAAGCGCGCGTTATCGCCCTGCTGGAAAAATATCAACTGCGTTACACCGTGGACTGGTGGCTTTCCGGCCAGCCGTTCCTGACACAGCGTGGCAAACTGGTGGATGCGGTGGTGAACGCCATCGAGCACTATAATGAAATTAAGCCACAACTGCTGACGACGGGTGGCACTTCAGACGGACGCTTTATCGCCCGCATGGGAGCTCAGGTTGTCGAACTGGGGCCAGTGAACGCGACCATTCATAAAATCAATGAGTGTGTAAATGCCGCGGATTTACAACTGCTGGCCCGTATGTATCAACGTATTATGGAGCAAATCGTCGCCTGACGAGCGCTCTGAGAGGAATAGCGAATGGATTGGCTTGCAAAGTACTGGTGGATTCTGGTGTTAGTGTTTCTGGTAGGCGTATTGCTTAACGTGATTAAAGATCTTAAGCGCGTTGACCATAAAAAATTCCTCGCCAACAAGCCGGATCTTCCGCCTCATCGTGATTTTAACGATAAGTGGGATGACGACGACGACTGGCCAAAGAAAGACCAGAAGAAGTAATCCCCTCACCCCCAGCCCCTCTCCCCAGAGGGGCGAGGGGTGCCATGTTCCCTCTCCCCTTAGGGGAGAGGGTTAGGGTGAGGGGAAATAATCACATAAACTCAACAATATCATCATCGTCCGGCTTACCGCCGCTGAGCGCTTCATCAAAGTAGTGCTTCGGTACGGTATAGCGCAGATGGTCGAGCGCAAACTGCATGCTGCGATCGTCAATCGCATGACCCAGATCGTCAACGATATCCAGCGTCACATCCCCACCTTCCCGGATCAGTGCTTCCTGGGCAGCTACGGCATGCGAAAGCTCAATCACCCGGTCTTCGCCACCGTGGATCAAGTGGATCGTTGTCTGCGTGGTCGCGCTCGTCGGTAGCGTCGCGAAACGGCCGTTAAAGGCAATCACGCGCGAAGCCAGACCCGGCTCTGCTTTCACGCTCTCCAGCGACATAATTGACCCCTGTGAAAAGCCAATCAGCGCGGTCGCGTCGGCACCGACGCCGCTCTGCTGCTGCCAGTAACGCACGGTTTCGATAAAGACCGGCATAATGGCATCAATACGCGCCTGACGGTTCTCTTCCGTCACGCCCTGAACGGAGAACCACTGCCGTCCGTCAGGGCCACACGGCTCCACGCCGCCGATACTGACAATCAGCGCCTCAGGAAAAACAGGTGCAAACCAGCGACCAATCTCTCCCATATTGACGGCGTTATCGCCAACGCCATGAAACAGCAACAGTAACTGTTTAGCCGGTTTGTCGGGGCTTTGAACAACAAAATGATCGTGTTTCATGGCGGTCTCCTTAATTGATGACCTGGATTCTACGCCTTGCGGAGGGAATGACCATGCCACTTTACTGAAGAAGTCATTGAAAAAATTGCCATTGCAAAATGTCACTTTTGAGCTGCTGACTGCGTGCTTTATCAAGACATTCAAGGGCCTGCGCCGTTTCAGCGCGTAATCTTGCCAGCACCGCTTTTCGCCCGGTGAGCGACAGTTCATCACTGAGCGCAGCGTCCTCTCTTCGTGCCTCAATTTTACCGCGCAGGGCCGGAAGCGGCAGATCGACGGCGAGCAGCAAACGCGTCAATGCGGCAACGGACGTAGCAAAGGGCCGGTGTGCAAAGGCAAAGCCTGCCAGCTCCAGCCAGTCGTCACTATTAAGGGTAGCTTCCCACTCATCTGCCACCGGGATCTTTTCGCCATTCCACAATGATAAGACGCGCGCATCGCGATGCAGGCGCAGCCGGGCCTGTTCACACAGACGATGCCCCGCCTCACTTTGCGGCAATAATGCCATTGCGGTATAGCAGCCGCTGCTGGCTTCGCGGTGGCTGCCTATCCGTACCAGCTCAAAGCCGCACTGCTGCCAGAAATGCCACAGCGCGTTGGTAAAGCCAAAGCTCACCGAGAGATAATCCTCCCCGCAGGCCTCGCGGATGAGCGCCCGGCCGATCCCTTCCCGTTGCCGGTGAGGGTGAACAGCGATGCGCGTGATCCGTCGACCTTTCAGCGTTGCTGCCAGAGGCGTGCCGCCATGCGCGGCCAGAGACTGCGCGACAAGGTTGCCGCGAGGTCGACGAAAACCCGCCCATACTGCGCGACTTAGCACCGGGCTTAACCCGCCTTCGTCTACCAGCCACAGCGCGCCCGCAATGACCGGGTCCGTTTGCGCGACGGCAACGTGCTGACCGGGGGCGTCCATCATACGGCGCAGATCCAGCGGCGAGGTACGGTAATGGGCCGCACAAAGCAGCTCGTAGACACTCGCGGCGAGTGCAGGCGTGTGCTCCCATGCGTCGGGGGCCAGAGAGGTCAGTTGCACCTCTCCTTTCGGCTGCTGGTCGATGAGCGTGTCGTCAAACAGCAGTGCGCTGGCGACAACCCGCTCAAGCGGACATCCCGCAGCCCAGCGAACGGGGGTGGATAAGGTATAACGCTGCAGGGCGCTGAACTGCGCGCAGAATTTAAGCAAAAACCCTCTTCCGGTTCCTTCATACCCTTGTACCGTCGTGGTTAACAGTACCCGTGGAAAGCGCGCAACCAGCTTCTCCAGCACAGGGCCGGGTATGGCCGCCGCCTCATCGACAATCAGCCAGTCGGCATGGTGTGAGAAGGCCAGCAGCGCATCCGGTGCCATAAAGTGAAAATGTTCACCCGCAAACCGTGCGATGACCTCCGTTGCTCCCTTTGCCGGTGCGGTGACAACTGCTCTGCCCTCAATGCTGTTCAGCAGCATGCCGGCAAGCGCCGACTTTCCCCGCCCGCGCGGGGCGGTAACGGCCGCAACGCCTTTCGGCATTGCACGAAGTGCCTGCAGGATCTCCGCCTGCTCGCGCTGGGGTGCACCGTTAGCGGGTTGCCAGTCAGGGGCATCAGGAAATGGAGGAAGGGTTAACGGCTGGTTTTGCTGCCAGACGATTGCATCGGGGTCGCGGGTAATCGTCTGACAAAAGTGGCGAATGAAATTCGGCGTGGGTATGGGTTCCGCGCTGTCGCTCCAGCGCAGGGAATCACTGTCGGGCGTGTCTGCCCACACCGCAAGCGGGGGGGCCAACAGTACCAGCAGGCTCCCGGCACGCAGCGTTCCGCTCAGGGCGGCAAAGGCTGAGACATCAAACCCGACGCGGGCATCAAAAACAGCATGCCGGAACTCGCGCCCCAGCAGCCCGCTTATCTCCCGGGAAGGGTTTTCATCCAGCCACACCCAATCCCCGGAAAGCGTATCACGCAGCGCCCCGGCCTGCGCCAGGGACCACTGCGCATCACCGCTGAGCACCACCAGCCGACGCTGGCCGGTGCGCTCAAGCTGGCTAATCAGTTGGTCAAACGCCAGCATTACATGGCTTTACCGAAGGTATTGCACTGCGCCGGGTCACCGCTGTCAAAACCGCGTTTAAACCAGGTGTAACGTTGTTCTGACGTCCCGTGAGTGAAGCTGTCCGGCACAACCCGGCCCTGGCTCTGCTGCTGGAGACGGTCGTCACCAATGGCCTCTGCGGCATTTAACGCCTCTTCCAGGTCGCCAGATTCCAGCACGCCCTGCTTCTGCATGCTGTTACCCCAGACGCCCGCGAAGCAGTCCGCCTGCAGCTCCATACGCACGGAAAGGCGATTGACCTCTGCCTGCGAGGCGTTTTGCTGAAGCTGGCGAACCTTAGGCTCAATGCCCAGCAATTTTTGCACGTGATGCCCCACTTCATGCGCAATCACGTAGCCCTGAGCAAAATCACCGTCGGCACCGAGTTTGCGTTTCATGTCATCATAAAAAGAGAGATCGATATAGACGGTGCTGTCTGCCGGGCAGTAGAACGGCCCCATCACCGACTGTCCGGTGCCGCAGCCAGTGCGGGTCGCACCACGGTACATCACCAGCTTCGGCTGTTGGTAGCTGCGCCCCATTTTCTCAAACTGCTGGCTCCACGTGTCTTCAGTGGTCGCGAGAATAACGGAGGTAAATTTGGCCGCTTCATCTTCATTTGGGTTGATGGAGCGCTGAGATTGCTGCTGTTGCTGCAGCGGCTGACCGGTCATTAACCCGGTGAGATCGACCCCGTAGTAACCCGCAACCAGCACCACAATCAGCAGAATGATTCCGCCTTTTCCGCTGGGTAAACGGAAACCGGGGCCACCCATGGAAGGGCCGCCACCGCTATCACCACGTCTGTCTTCTACATTGTCACTTTCACGACGCCCTTGCCAGCGCATAACTACCTCGAACTATTCCATTAATAATAGCTATGATCGTAGGCGGTTAACGGCAAGATTACCATAGGAAACAAAGGTAAGACGCCAAAGGATATGAACATCCTTTGGCGATGAGGGAGTTAGTCGAGCTTAACGCCTAAACGGTGAGCCACTGCTTCGTACGCTTCAATCAGGCCACCCAGGCTCTGACGGAAACGGTCTTTATCCATTTTATCCAGCGTTTCTTTGTCCCAAAGACGGCTGCCGTCCGGTGAGAACTCGTCGCCGAGTACCACTTCGCCTTTGAACAGACCGAACTCCAGCTTGAAGTCGACGAGGATCAGGCCAGCATCATCAAACAGTTTTTTCAGCACGTCGTTGGCTTTGTAGGTCAGCTCTTTCATGCGCGCCAGGTTCTCTTTGTTCACCCAGCCGAAGGTTTCGCAGTAGGAGTCATTGACCATCGGATCGTGCATGGCGTCGTTTTTCAGGAACAGATCGAACAGCGGTGGATTCAGCTCGATGCCTTCCTCAATGCCCAGACGCTTCACCAGGGAGCCCGCGGCACGGTTACGAATGACGCACTCAACCGGAACCATATCCAGTTTTTTCACCAGACATTCCGTATCGGACAGCAACGCTTCCATCTGAGTCGGGATACCCGCTTCGGCCAGTTTGGTCATAATGAAGTGGTTGAACTTATTGTTCACCATGCCTTTACGATCGAACTGCTCAATGCGTGCGCCATCCCCTGCTGACGTATCATTGCGGAACTCGAGCACCAACAGATCCGGGTTTTCCGTGCTGTATACGGTCTTCGCTTTGCCACGATACAACTCAGCTTGCTTCTGCATCTTGATTACTCCTGGTGTGATGATTTGTGTTCAAAACTGGGCATATTATGCCACGCACACGTTTGCGTAGCACGAAAATAAAAAGGGCTGGATTCACCAGCCCTCGTATTTATTTGCTGAATGCAGCCTGGAAGACCGCGACCAGCGCATCGTTCTGCGACTGGGTCAGCGTGTGACCTTTCGGATCGATAAACTGCAGGCTACTGCGGTTATCAAGGTCGCCTACCTGAATCTTGTAGTCGCCGGAAGCGAGTTGTGGATCGCGTGCACCCAGCTCCTGCCATGCGCTGTCGGACAGCGGCTTATACGTTGCGGTTATGCTACCGGTTGAACGCGTGCTGTCGGTCACCTTCATGCCCACTTTCTCCAGCGTCGCTGGCAGGCGCTGCCAGGTCTGGTTGAATGGCGCACGAACAACCAGCATTGGCAGGCCGGTATCATCCGCGCCGCTCTGGACATCAAACGTCATGCCGTTGCGGTTCTGTGAGGCGTTAGCCGCGTCTGTGGCGTTCTTATCCAGACCCGCCGCAATCACGTTCAGCATTTCAGTGCTGTAACGCTGCATAGAGGCAGCATCCGCCACCGGTTTACCCGCCTGCTCCAGGTTCAACAGCTTAACGGTAACTGCCTGCTGATAGCCCTGCGGTTTAACGGAGACTTGATAACGACCACGGTACTGCTGGTCTTCATCCAGACGGTTCCACTCGATCCAGTCGGTGGTTAACGTCTGGCTGGCGTCATCGCGCTTGTCAATCGTGTAGTTCTTCGACTGAATGACGCTCACCACCTGTGGCCACAGCGTGCTGCCACGTGCGCTTTCCACCATCAGAGACGCGGTATCACCGGTAAACTGGGTACGCGCCCCGCTCACCAGCGCCAGAGGCTGTGCTGGCGGACGAATATCAAGCGCTTTGCCCACCGGGCCGCTGCCGTTGGTCACGGGGATATTATAATCGCCGTTCTGAATCGGCAGGATCATGCCAGCCGGTGCATGAAGTTCAGCAAGCGGGGTCGCATCCAGATAGGATTCATCACCGCTCACCTGGCGCTTGTAGCGCGAGTCTGAACTACAGGCAGCGAGCAGCATAACAAGCGAAACACTCGCAACCTTCGCCAGGCGCGACTTCTGTACTGAATAAGCCATCAAATCTCCCTAAACTTTACAGCAAACCGGCATGCTTCAGCGCTGCAGTGACGATTTCACGACCGTGGTCGGTAATCGGTGTCATTGGCAGACGCAGCGTATCGGTTGCTACAAGTCCCAACTCCTTACATGCCCATTTCACCGGGATCGGATTGGGTTCGACAAATAATTTATTGTGCAACGGCATCAGACGTTTATTAATGAGACGGGCTTCATCAAAGTGACCTGCCGCCGCCAGCTTGCACATTTCCGCCATATCGCGGGCCGCAACGTTCGACGTTACGGAGATCACGCCATGACCACCGAGCTGCATGAAGTCCAGCGCGGTCGCATCGTCACCGCTCAACAGGATAAAGTCGTCTGAAACCAGCTCTTTGATCTGATGAACGCGGCTTAAGTTCCCTGTCGCCTCTTTAATCCCGATAATATTTTTTACTTTCGAGAGACGACCAACGGTTTCCGGCAGCATATCGCAGCCAGTACGGGACGGCACATTATACAGAATTTGTGGCAAGTCAGTATGTTCAGCGATGGCTTTGAAATGCTGGAACAAACCTTCCTGAGTAGGACGGTTGTAGTAAGGGGTGACCGTCAGACAGCCAACAACGCCGCTGTCGTTAAAACGTTGGGTCAGGCTGATCGCTTCTGCGGTTGCATTCGCGCCCGTTCCCGCGATGACCGGAATACGTCCGTCAGCCAGTTCGAGGGTCAACATCACCACATCGCCGTGCTCTTCGTGGCTCAGCGTTGCAGATTCACCGGTAGTCCCTACCGAAACGATCGCCGAGGTTCCATTGGCGACATGGTAATCAATCAGCTTCTTCATGCTTGACCGGCAGACATTACCTTTTTCATCCATCGGTGTTACAAGCGCGACAATACTTCCCGTGAACATGAGCCATCCTCTGTGCGAACAAGAGCCTCAATGGTACGTTTGGAACTGTAATAAAAGCAAGCGACCTGAGGCCCTCAGGCGGTTGTATGCATGTTTTTTTTATGCTTTCCTTAGGAAGACTTAACCAAGCAAAGGAAGAACAGGTTTGACAACCTCATCACAACATTACCTGGTTATCACTGCGCTGGGTGCTGACAGGCCGGGTATCGTGAACACCATTACCCGCCACGTGAGCAGCTGCGGCTGTAATATCGAGGACAGCCGTCTGGCGATGCTGGGCGAAGAGTTCACGTTTATTATGCTGCTGTCCGGGACATGGAACGCCATCACGCTTATCGAATCTACCCTGCCGCTGAAAGGCGCGGAGCTGGATTTGCTGATCGTGATGAAACGCACCAATGCGCGTCCGCGTCCGGCCATGCCTGCCACCGTCTGGGTACAGGTTGAAGTTCCTGATTCCCCTCATCTGATCGAGCGTTTTACCGCGCTGTTTGACAGCCATCAGATGAACATTGCCGAGCTGGTTTCCCGCACACAACCGGCTGATGAGAGTGCCGTTCCTACCCTCTTTATTCAAATCACCGCCCACAGTCCTGCATCACAGGATGCGTCAAATATCGAGCAAGCGTTCAAAGCCCTCTGTACAGAATTACACGCGCAAGGCAGTATAAGCGTCGTAAATTATTCGCAGCATGAACAGGATGGAGTTGAGTAATGAACCCACTGAAAGCCGGTGACATCGCACCGAAATTTAGCTTACCGGATCAGGATGGTGAGCAAGTAAATTTGACCGACTTCCAGGGACAGCGTGTTCTGGTCTATTTCTACCCGAAAGCCATGACCCCGGGCTGCACTGTGCAGGCCTGCGGCTTACGCGACAACATGGACGAGTTGAAAAAAGCCGGCGTGGAAGTGCTGGGCATCAGCACCGATAAGCCAGAAAAGCTGTCACGATTTGCTGAAAAAGAGCTGCTGAACTTCACGCTGCTTTCCGACGAAGATCATCAGGTCTGTGAGCAGTTCGGCGTCTGGGGCGAGAAGACGTTTATGGGCAAAACCTATGACGGCATTCACCGCATCAGCTTCCTGATTGACGCTGACGGTAAAGTGGAACATGTCTTTGACGACTTCAAAACCAGCAACCACCACGACGTGGTGCTGAACTGGCTGAAACAAAGTGCCTGAAAGTGAGTGTCGGGTGGCGGCTTCGCCTTACCCGACCTACAAGATAAATGCAAAACGGCAACCTGGTTGCCGTTTTTAGTGTTTTCCCCCTCTCCCCGTGGGAGAAGGGCATCAGGCCGCACAAAAACTACTTCTCCTCCACCGCTGGCACATCCGGCCATGCATGGACGACGGCTTTAATCAGCGTCGCCAGCGGAATGGCAAAGAACACGCCCCAGAATCCCCACAGCCCGCCAAAAATCACCACCGATAAGATAATCACCAGCGGATGCAGATTTACCGCCTCTGAGAACAGCACTGGCACCAGCAGGTTGCCATCCAGGGCCTGAATAATCAGGTACACCGCGAAGCAACTCCAGAACTCGGTGCCCAGGCCAAACTGGAACAGCGCGACCCCAACAACCGGAATGGTGACCACAAAAGCGCCAATATACGGAATAAGGACCGACAGCCCCACCAGCACCGCCAGCAGCAGCGAGTAGTTAAGCCCGAAGATCAGGAAGCCAATCCAGGTCGCGACCCCAACCACAATCATCTCCAGCACCTTGCCGCGAATGTAGTTGGTGATCTGCTGGTTCATCTCTTCCCACACCTGCCCGGCCAGCCCGCGATTACGCGGCAGAATACGCCGCACGGCGTTGAGCATCTGATCTTTGTCCTTCACCAGGAAGAACACCATCAACGGTACCAGCACCAGGTAGACGGCGAGCGTAAGGAGCCCAACCAGCGACGCCAGGGAGTATTTCACCACCGAATCGCCCATGGTCATGATGCGGGCGCGCATGTTTTCGGCCATCGCATCGATGATCCCCGCGTCCATCAGCGCCGGATAACGACGCGGCAGCGTGGCGGCAAAATCAGAAAGCTTATTTAACATGCCGGGCATATCGCGGATCAGGTTGATCCCCTGCTGCCAGGCGACGGGCATGACCACAAACGCCATCAACAACAGAATGCCAACAAACAGCACCAGCACGATGCTGGTCGCCCAGCGTCGGGAGCAACCGATATTTTCCAGCCGCGCGGTTGGCCACTCCAGCAGATAGGCCAGCACAATAGCCACCAGCAGTGGCGCCAGAAGGCCGCTGAAGAAGAACAGAATACCAAACCCGGCAACCAGAATAACCAGCAAAGCAATGGCTTCCGGGTCGCTAAACCGGCGCCGGTACCACTGCATTAACATTTCGAGCATACAACCCTTCCCTGAATCGAATGACGGGAGTCAGAAGGTGAATTGTATCTAACTGTCACAAAAAAGACTTTCGCTTTTTGTATCGCTGTCACAATCCGCAAAAGCCTGATGAATGGGATTTTCTTCATGCCACAACACGGCTACACTCGCAGGGCAGTGGAGATGAACGATATGCGGGTTCATCGGTCAAATTAGCACATCCAAAATACAGGACAGTGGTTATGTTCAGGCAGTTGAAAAAAACAGTGGTTGCGACACTGATTGCCGCCGTAACGGTCGGTCAGGTGTTGCCAGCTTTTGCTGATTCGTCCGATTCATTGCCGGACATGGGCACCACAGCAGGAAGCACGCTCTCCATTGGTCAGGAGATGCAGATGGGTGATTACTATGTTCGCCAGCTGCGCGGCAGTGCTCCGCTGATCAATGACCCATTGCTGGTGCAGTACATTAATGGTCTGGGGATGCGCCTGGTCGTGCACGCCAACTCGGTAAAAACCCCCTTCCACTTCTATTTAATTAATAACGACGAAATCAACGCCTTCGCCTTCTTTGGCGGTAACGTGGTGCTGCATTCGGCGTTATTCCGTTATTCCGATAACGAAAGCCAGCTGGCGTCGGTCATGGCGCACGAAATTTCCCACGTGACCCAGCGCCATCTGGCCCGTGCGATGGAAGACCAGAAACGCAACGCGCCCCTGACCTGGGTGGGTGCGCTGGGCTCTATTTTGCTGGCTATGGCCAGCCCGCAGGCCGGGATGGCCGCATTAACCGGCACGCTGGCAGGCACGCGCCAGGGGATGATCAGTTTCACCCAGCAAAACGAACAGGAAGCGGACCGCATTGGCATCCAGGTGTTGCAGCGCTCGGGCTTTGACCCTCAGGCCATGCCCAGCTTCCTGGAAAAACTGCTCGATCAGGCACGCTACTCGTCACGTCCACCCGAAATTCTGCTCACCCACCCGTTACCGGAAAGCCGTCTGTCCGATGCGCGTAACCGTGCCAATCAGATGCGTCCGGTGGTGGTGCAATCCTCACAGGATTTCTACATGGCGAAAGTGAGAACGCTGGGCATGTACAATTCCGGGCGCAACCAGCTCACCAGCGACCTGCTGGATGCCCTGGCAAAAGGCAACGTGCGCGAGAAGAACGCGGCGCAATACGGCCGTGCCCTGCAGGCGATGGAAGCCAGCAAATACGACGAAGCGCGAAAAACGCTGCAACCGCTGCTGGCCGCCGACCCGAATAACCCGTGGTATCTCGACCTCTCCACGGATATCGATCTGGGGCAGAAGAGACCTGCCGATGCGATTAATCGCCTGAAAGGTGCCAAAGAGGTGCGGACCAACCCGGTGCTGCAGCTTAACCTGGCGAACGCTTATCTGCAGGGCGGCCAGCCGGGTGAAGCGGCCACCATTCTGAACCGCTACACCTTCGACAATAAAGACGATCAAAACGGCTGGGATCTGCTCGCTCAGGCAGAAGCCCAGCTGGGCAACCGCGATCAGGAACTGGCGGCACGCGCCGAAGGATTTGCCCTGGTGGGGCGTCTGGATCAGGCCATTTCGATGCTCAGCAGCGCCAGTTCACAGGTCAAACTTGGCAGCCTGCAACAGGCCCGTTACGATGCGCGTATCGATCAGCTGCGCGCGCTACAGCAGCGCTTCAAGCCGTACGAAAAGATGTAAAAAGGAAGAAAATATGACTGACGCGGTAAAAATCTACCATAACCCTCGCTGCTCCAAGAGCCGCGACACCCTCAGCCTGCTGAAATCCAACGGCGTAGAGCCTGAGGTGGTGCTGTATCTGGAGACACCACCAGACGCGCAGACGATCCGCCAGCTCCTGCATATGCTGGGCATAGGCAGTGCACGTGAGTTGATGCGCCAGAAAGAGGATCTCTATAAGTCACTTAACCTGGACGACACGCGTCTCACTGAAGCTGAGCTCGTGCAGGCGATGGTTGACAACCCGAAGCTCATTGAACGCCCAATTGTGGTGGCAAACGGCAAGGCGCGCATCGGGCGTCCGCCGGAAGATGTGCTCGACATTCTTTAAGCCTCGCGCCGCAGCCCTTCCAGAAAGGCCTGCGGCGTACTTTCCCCCAGTTTTTTCTGCGCTTTACCCCGGTTGTAAAACTCGCACAAGGTCATCAATAGCACACCTGCCGGTTCAACATTCACCCGCGGAATAATATCGCGTAAGGGCACCATCACCTGAAGTGCACTGCAGGTACGTTGATGTGCCTTCACCGCAATGTCGTTAACAGCCAGCGTCGCCTCAAAACCAAAAGTCTCAATAGATTGTATAGCAGCCGGACACGCCGCCAGCACCTCCTGCGTCCAGGTATTCAGTCGTTGAGGCGACAGCCCCGCATAAAGCCGGGCATAGCACCAGCCGCTCACCGGCTCTCGCGCCCAAAGCAGATGCTGCTCCCCGCCGTCGTCCATATGCAGCGACAAAGGCAAATGGTGCAGTTCCAGTGCATGGGGCGTAATACCCGCTTTCAGCGCCTTTTTCCCCTGCAAGGGGATCCCTTTTTGCTTTGCAGCGGCCGGTTTGAGATAGCGGTTCAGGGTGGCGCGGGAAACGGCAATGCCCAGGACGTCGTTAACCATAAGCAGCAGGTCATCCAACGGCGCGCCCAGGATGTCACGCAGGGCATTCACCAGCGCAACCTGCTCTTGTCTCATCGCTTTGTGTATCACTTTAGGCGTCGTATGGTTATCCGACACCTGGTCGCGATTGCGCCAGCGTCTGACGGTGGTGACCGAAATACCCAGCTCGACGGCCAGCTCTCTGTCGCTCTTCTCAGACTGTTGAAGATAACGGCGGATGCGCGGCGTCGTGGTCGCATTGGCGTGCAGTTTGATTTCCATCGCAACAAACTCCATAACTAATCTTATGAGATTTATAATACACCAGCGATTGCTTTGTGACCGATTTCACCTTTCGCTCGCCGCGCTTCACTGATAATCCCCAGAGATAACATAAACAACACCTCTCAATCTTGTACGGAGTTCACAATGAACAATGTTCTGGGATTTCTTGAAGCAAAACTGATGCCGCTGGCGGCCAAAACGGCCCAGCAGCGTCATCTTGGTGCCATTCGCGGTGCCTACGTTTCATTCATGCCGTTTATCATCGTCGGCTCCATCCTGCTGGTGATCTCCTCCTTTCCCAATCAAACCTATCAGCAGTTTATGTCTCAGGCGTTTGGGGAAAGCTGGAGCGCGATTATCGAAATCCCGTTCAACGCGGTGTTCTCGACCATGTCGCTGTTTATCAGCTTCCTGGTCGCCTATCGCCTGGCTGAACACTATGGCGAAGACCGTATCTCCTGCGGCATTCTGGCGCTGGTCGCCTTTCTGATCCTGACCCCTTTTATCAAAGTGGCGGAACAGGGTGGCATCACCGTCATGCCGGTAGAGTGGATTGGCAGTAAAGGGTTATTCGTGGCGATGATTGGCTCTCTGCTTTGGACGGAGCTGTTCTGCTGGCTGAAGCGCAAAAAACTGGTTATCAGAATGCCGGATGGCGTGCCGCCTGCGGTGCAGGAGTCGTTCGCGGCGCTGATCCCTGCCCTCTTGGTGATGATCCTGGTGCTGATGATCCGCATCGGCTTTGAAAACACCCATTACAACACCATCCATCAGTTTATTTACGAGGTAGTAGCAACCCCGGTTCGCCACTACGGCACTTCCTATTTTGGCGCGCTGATGACGGTCTTCAGCATCACCATTCTGTGGTCAGTGGGCATTAACTCCGGTTCGATGATCAACGGCATTATTCGCCCGCTGTGGATGGAGAACCAGACCGATAACATCGCCGCCATTCAGGCCGGCGCTACCCCACCGCACATTATCACCGAACAGTTTTTTGACATGATCTGGATGGGCGGCGCAGGGGCCACGCTGTCGCTGGTGATTGCGATGCTGATTTTCGCCCGCAGTAAAAACATGCGCGAAGTGGCACGCCTGGGCGCGGGGGCCTCGGTGTTTAACATCAACGAACCGATTCTGTTCGGCCTGCCGGTGATCATGAACCCGATCATGCTCATTCCGTTCAATCTGGTGCCGCTGGTGCTGGTCACCGTGCAGTACGTGGCAATGAAAATTGGTGCGGTCGCCGTCACCACCGGGGTGTTTATCCCCTGGACGCTGCCGCCTGTTATCAGCGGTTTTATCGTCACCGGGCATCTCAGCGGCAGCATCATGCAGCTTATCAACCTGCTGATTGGCGCCATGCTGTATCTGCCATTCATGCGTATCGTGGATAAACAGTACCGCGCCGCGGAGATTGCCACCGTGACGCAAACCGACACCACCCTTGCAAAACAGGAGTAAAGCATGTGGGGAATTATCGCCACCTGGCGAATGGCGCTTGAAGGCGTCACCGAGTCGGCCTCTGCGCTGGCAGCAGGGAAACCGGTGGCTGCCGCGGTCGTGGATGCCGTTGCCGCCGTCGAGGACTTCCCGTTCTATAAATCGGTCGGCTACGGCGGGCTACCAACCGAAAATGGCGAGGTGGAACTGGACGCCGCCTACATGGACGGCGACACGCTGGCGTTTGGCGCCGTGGGAAATCTGGTGGATATCGCCAACCCGGTACGCGTGGCGCAGGCGTTAAGCCGCCAGCGCTATAACAGCCTGCTGGTCGGCAAGGGCGCACGCGAGTGGGCATTGAGCCAGGGTTTTGCCGACAAAACGATGCTCACCGACCGGGCCATGCAGCACTACCGCAAGCGCTGCCGGGAGACGCTGGATAAAGGCTTAAGCCCCTACGATGGCCATGACACGGTCGGGATTATCGGTCTCGACAAACAGGGATCCATGAGCGTGGCGACCTCCACCAGCGGCCTGTTTATGAAAAAGCGCGGCCGACTTGGCGATTCGCCGATCATCGGCTCCGGCTTCTACTGCGACAGTGAAACCGGCGCCGCCACCGCCACGGGCGTGGGCGAAGATCTGATGAAAGGCTGCACCAGCTACGAAATTGTTCGCCGCATGGCGCAGGGGATGTCTCCGCAGCAGGCGGCAGATTCCGTGGTGTTCGAGCTGGAAGACAGGCTGATGTCGCGCTTTGGCCGCGCGGGGGATCTCTCCGTGGTATGCATGAATAACAAAGGTGAATTTGGCGCCGCCACCAACATTAAAACGTTCTCCTTTGTGGTGGCGACGGCACGCCAGCCGCTGACCGTGTTTCGCGCCGAACGGCTGCGGGAAAAAACGCACTATCAGGCGGTGGATGATGAATGGATGCAGGCCTATGCCGCACGGATCCGCGCACCGATTGAGGAGTAATGATGATGACGTATCAGCTGATCACCGCCCTTTCTGACGTAAAGCCACACGGCCACTTCATCGCCCGCAGCTCGTCTACGCTGTTACCGGACACGCCACTGATTGCGGAAATGCGCGGGCAAGATGCCGTTGCCGACACCCGTTTTGGCTGTGCGCCTTTTGCGCGCATCACGCTGGTGCCAGATGCTCTCTGGCAGGATAGCCTTACCGAAGGATTGCTTACGGCACTCCGTCCGCTGCTGGACACGCCCGTCAGTACCGACGTGGTCCTGGATGTCACCCACATTGACGACGTTGTGCTGCAACAGGTCCTGCGTTTTCTTTTTAATCAGTCACACAGGCTTAGCGATCTGCAGCTGAAGAAAGCGGACGATGTCACTTTGCGCGTTGAGCACGTTACCGCCCTCTGCCTGCCAGAACAGCAGGCGCGGCTGGACGTTATCTTCCGCCAGCAGCTCGCCATTAGCCGTGAAATGGTCGCCGCACGCCGTCTGGCCGATATCCCCTCCGACCGCTGCACGCCGCAGTTTATGGTGCAGGAGGCGCAGACGCTGTGCGCGGCCTTCCCTGCCCTGCGCTGTGAAGTGCTGGATGAAAAGCAGATCGTTGAGCAGGGTCTGGGGCTGCTTCACGCCGTTGGCAAAGGCGCCTCCTGCCCGCCACGACTGCTGGCTATTCACTATGATGGTGTTTCTGACGGCCCGGTGCGCTGCTATGTAGGTAAAGGCATTACCTTCGATACCGGCGGCCTGTGGCTCAAGGATGGCGCGGGCATGTACACCATGAAATATGACATGTGCGGGGCAGCGAACGTGCTGGGCCTGATGCTGACCGTTGCAGAGCTGGCGCTCCCCGTGCGCCTCATGGGCGTGCTGGCGCTGGCAGAAAACGCCATCGGCCCGGACGCCATGCAGCCTGGCACGGTAGCCAGAGCCTGCAACGGCACCACGGTTGAAATCAACAATACCGATGCCGAAGGCCGACTGGTGCTGGCAGACGCTATCGCCTGGGCCAGCCAGCGCCATCCGCAGGCGCGCTACATTATCGATATGGCAACGCTGACGGGTGCGGTGGTCAAAGCGCTGGGATATGAGCTGAGCGGGTTGATGACCCAGGACGAGCCACTGCGCCAGGCGCTGACGCAGGCAGGAAAACAGAGCGGAGATGAAGTGTGGTCCCTGCCGCTGGATGCGCGGCTGAAAAAGCAGACCGACAGCGCCATCGCCGATCTGTGCAATACGCCGCCCAACAATGCGGCGATCAGTGCCTCGGCGGCGTGGCTGCTGCATCACTTCTGCCCGCCGACAATCCCGTGGGCGCATCTGGATATTAGCGGTACGGCGCTGTGGCGTGAGGGTGGCAGAAGCGTGGCCTCAGGGAGGCCGATTCCGCTGCTGGTGGAGCACCTGATGGGAGATCTCTAGCCGGGTGGCGGCTGCGCCTTACCCGGCCTATTCGATCCCGTAAGCCCGGTAAGCGCAGCGCCACCGGGCAAAAAAACTCAAAGCTTCAGAATATCTTTCACAAACGGAATGGTGAGCTTGCGCTGGGCGGTAATGGAGGCGCGATCGAGCTGATCGAGCGTATCAAACAGCGTGCGCATTTCCCTGTCCAGACGCTTGAGCAGGAAGCGCCCTACGTCTTCCGGCAGTTCAAATCCGCGCAGTCTGGCGCGCAGCTGAAGCGCCTGGAGTTTGTCTTCATCTGACAGCGGTTGCAGTTTGTAGATTTGCCCCCAGTCGAGTCGGGAGGCCAGATCCGGCAGCCCCAGATTCAGCTGGCGCGGCGGACGATCGCCGGTGATCAGCAGCCGGGTTTTACCCGACTCCAGGATACGGTTATAGAGGTTAAAGATCGCCATTTCCCACGGCTCATCCCCCGCCACGCATTCGATATTATCGATGCAGACCAGGGAGAGATGTTCCATTCCCTCCAGCACGTCAGGCACAAACCAGGTACGTTTATCCAGCGGTACATAGCCTACCGCATCCCCCCGCGCTGAAAGCTCAGCACAGGCGGCATGCAACAGATGACTGCGTCCCGCGCCTTCGCGTGACCAGATATAGATGTATCCGCTGTGATCCTGGCGCAGCACGTTCTGCAGTGCAGCCAGTAAAGAGGGGTTATCACCCGGCCAGAAACTCGCGAAAGTTTCGTCGTCAGGGAGATAGAGTGGCAGAGAGAGCTGTGCCGGTCCGTTCAGAAGTACCTCAACCAGATCTTACATAAAATCGGAACGGAGTTTAGCACGGAACCTGCCAGGAGAGAACCGGGCGGATCGTCCACCCGGTTTTACGATCAGTGTGACGCTTTTTCGCTTTCGTCAGCGTCCAGCACCACCTCTTCAGGGCGGATCACGGAAATCAGCTTGAAAATCAGACTCAGGCCCACACCAACGATGGTCGCCAGCGCCATGCCTTTCAGCTCGGCCGCGCCGATGTGTACCTTCGCGCCGCTCACGCCGATGATCAGGATAACGGAAGTCAGGATCAGGTTCTGCGCTTTGCTGTAGTCCACTTTGGACTCAATCAGCACGCGAATACCGGATGCGCCAATTACGCCGTACAGCAGCAGAGACACGCCGCCCATCACCGGAACCGGGATGATCTGGATCGCTGCCGCCAGTTTACCCACGCAGGAGAGCAGGATTGCGATGATTGCCGCACCGCCGATAACCCAGGTACTGTAAACGCGAGTGATCGCCATGACGCCAATATTCTCACCGTAGGTGGTGTTTGGCGTGGAACCAAAGAAACCGGAGATGATCGTCGAGAAGCCGTTTGCAAACATCGAACGGTGCAGACCCGGGTCGCGGATCAGGTCACGTTTAACGATGTTCGCCGTCACCACAAGGTGGCCAACGTGTTCAGCAATAACCACCAGCGCGGCAGGCAGAATAGTGAAGATAGCAAACCATTCAAAGCGTGGCGTATAGAAGGTTGGCAGGGCAAACCAGTGCGCCTGAGCAATTGGCGTGGTATCGACAACACCCATCACGAAGGAGAGTGCATAACCCGCCAGCACGCCGATCAGGATCGGGATAATCGCCATAAAACCGCGGAACAGCACGGAGCCAAATACCGTCACGCCCAGCGTCACCAGTGAGATGATGATGGTTTTAGAGTCCGGCGACTGCCCATCAGCAGGCAGCAGGCCAGCCATATTCGCCGCCACGCCTGCCAGCTCCAGACCGATAACGGCAACGATGGCCCCCATCGCCGCCGGTGGGAACATCACGTCCAGCCAGCCGGTACCGGCCTTCTTCACAATGAAAGAGACAAGGCAGAACAGCACGCCGCACATGATAAAGCCGCCCAGCGCCACTTCATACCCCAGGGGCAGCAGCAGCAACACCGGCGAGATAAAGGCAAAGCTCGACCCCAGATACGCCGGGATTTTGCCTTTACAGATAAAGAGGTACAGCAGCGTCCCGATACCATTGAACAACAGCACGGTAGCCGGGTTAATGTGAAACAGGATTGGCACCAGCACGGTTGCGCCAAACATAGCGAACAGGTGCTGCAAACTAAGCGGGATAGTCTGTAAAAGCGGCGGTCTTTCACTCACCCCGATAGCACGGCGCGTCATAGTGTTTTCCTCTGAGATGGTTAGTTATGTGTGTTTTATTCAAAAAAAAGCCGACTTTCAAAGTCGGCTTATTTATCGTTATTCGATTATTTCGTACCAAAGATCTTATCGCCGGCATCGCCCAGCCCCGGGATGATGTACCCGTGCTCGTTGAGCCCCTGGTCGACAGACGCGGTGTACAGCTCCACATCCGGGTGTGCTTTTTCCAGCGCCGCGATCCCTTCCGGTGCCGCAACCAGCACCAGCACTTTGATGCTGCTGCAGCCTGCTTTTTTCAGCAGGTCGATGGTGGCAATCATTGAGCCGCCGGTCGCCAGCATCGGGTCAACCACCAGCGCCATACGCTCGTCGATGTTAGACACCAGCTTCTGGAAGTACGGAACCGGCTCCAGGGTTTCTTCATTACGGTAGATCCCCACCACGCTGATACGCGCGCTCGGTACGTGCTCCAGCACGCCTTCCATCATGCCAAGACCAGCACGCAGGATTGGCACCACGGTAATTTTCTTACCTTTGATCTGCTCAACCTGCACCGGGCCGTTCCAGCCTTCGATGGTCACTTTTTCCGTTTCGAGGTCAGAGGTCGCTTCGTAGGTCAGCAGGCTGCCGACTTCAGATGCCAGTTCGCGAAAACGCTTCGTGCTGATGTCATGCTCACGCATCAGGCCCAACTTGTGTTTAACGAGTGGGTGTTTCACTTCCACAATCTTCATTCTCTTTCTCCTCTGAGGTGGCGTCCGCAAAAAAATCGCGGGATTATACCGCTTTTTTCGGATTAGGCCATACCCATCTTGCTTGACGTATATCAAGCAAAGTGATTTAGAGACAAAAAAACCGGAGGCGAGACTCCGGCTTGGGTGCGGGATTCTGCCCGGTGGCGCTGCGCTTACGCGGGCCTACGTGTAGTGTAGGTCGGGTAAGCGTAAGCGCCACCCGACAATTACAGGTTATCGCCGTTGCTCGCAATCACCTGCTTATACCAGTCAAACGACTTTTTCTTGCTGCGGTTCAGCGTGCCGTTCCCTTCGTTGTCTTTATCAACAAAGATAAACCCGTAGCGTTTCTTCATCTCGCCGGTGCCGGCAGAAACGAGATCGATACAGCCCCACGGGGTGTAGCCCATCAGATCCACGCCATCTTCCACCACCGCTTTTTTCATCTCGCGGATGTGCGCCGAGAGATAATCAATGCGGTACTGGTCGTTCACCGTGCCGTCGCTCTCCTGCACGTCAATCGCGCCGAAGCCGTTCTCAACGATGAACAGCGGCAGCTGGTAGTGATCCCAGAACCAGTTCAGGGAGTAGCGCAGGCCAACCGGGTCAATCTGCCAACCCCAGTCAGATTTCTGCACGTACGGGTTGGAGACCAGGCTCTTGCTTTCATCGTAATCCAGTTCCGGGTTATCCGCCGTCGCTTTGGTGGCGAAGGACATGTAATAGCTAAAGCCGATGTAATCCACGCAGCCCTGCGTCAGCGCCGCTTTGTCTTCTTCGGTAATGTCCAGCGTGAAACCACGACGCGCAAAGTAGTTAAGCAGATGCTGCGGATACTTGCCGCGCACGTGAACGTCGGTGAACCAGTAGCGACGATGCATTGCGTTCATCGCCATCATGATATCGTCAGGCGCACAGGTCAGCGGATAAATGGGGCACATGGCAATCATGCAGCCGATCTGCAGGGAAGGATTAATCTCGCGCCCGGCTTTTACCGCCAGCGCGCTGGCCACCAGCTCATAGTGCGCGGCCTGGAACATCACCGGCTCACGGTCTTCGCCCGGCGCATACTTCAGTCCGGAGTTGGTAAACGGCGCAAAATCTTCGTGGAAGTTAGCCTGGTTGTTGATCTCGTTAAAGGTCATCCAGTACTTCACCTTATGCTGATAGCGCTGGAAGACCGCTTTTGCGAAGCGGACAAAGAAGTCGATCAGCTTACGGTTGCGCCAGCCGCCGTACTCGGTGACCAGATGATACGGCATCTCAAAATGCGACAGGGTGATAACCGGTTCGATGCCGTATTTGAGGCACTCATCGAACAGGTCATCGTAGAATTGAAGGCCCGCTTCGTTCGGCTCCAGCTCATCCCCTTTCGGGAAAATACGCGTCCAGGCAATGGAGGTACGGAAGCATTTGAACCCCATCTCCGCAAAGAGTTTGATGTCTTCTTTATAGCGATGGTAAAAATCGATGGCTTCGTGGTTCGGGTAATTTTTTCCTGGCAGCACGCCGTCGGTGATTTCACGCGGCACGCCGTGGGCGCCAGCGGTCATAACATCGGCGACGCTTACGCCTTTACCGCCCTCTTTCCAGCCACCTTCCAGCTGGTGCGCGGCCACCGCGCCGCCCCACAGAAAACCTTCTTTAAATCCTGACATACTCTTTCCCTCATTCGATGTTGCTGATTGCTGACGGATACTGCTGTCTGAAGTGGTAAACCGCGCCGACAAGACCGGCCCGGTTGCCGTGGCTGACGACATCGGCGATATCTGCGATGCCAAACCACGCAAGATGGGTGCGAAGCAGATCCATAAACCCGGGCCGCTCCGCGATACCGCCGCCAATGAAGATGGTCTGCGGGTCGAACACATTCGCCAGGTTGTAGAGCCCTGTCGCAATGCCGTTAAGAAAATCATCCACCAGGCGGCGGCATACGGTGTCGCCTGCGTCATAGCCATCAAAAATGGCCTCGCCGGTGACGCTCTCAAGCGTCAGACCGTGAAAGTCGGCATAGCGCTTGCGAAGCGTGCGTAACGTACAGTTTTCATTCATGGAGTGGCGGGCAACACGTCTTGAGTCTGCCCTTTCCGTGAGCATGTAGCCGAACTCTCCGGCGCGAAAACGCGCCCCGTGAACCAGCCTGCCGTTGCAGAAAATCGCCCCGCCGATCCCGGTGCCGATGGTCAGTACCAGAAAGTTATCGATATCCTTCGCCTTGCCCTGCCAGCGCTCCGCCAGCAGCACGCAGTTAGCGTCATTCTCGACGGTGACCGGTAAACCCGTATGCGCCTCAAGCCAGCCTTTCATTGCGAACTGGTCGAAGCGCCGAATGGCCCCGCCCATCTCAATAAAGCCGGTATGCGGATTAACATACCCCGGCGCGCTGATGGCGATCCCCTTAAGCCCGGGATGGGCCGTTACCCAGTTCAGCATCTGCGCAAGAATGGCGTCACCGTCGCTGTTCCTGATGGCGACCTTATCCGTTTGCAGTAGCTCTCCCTGCGCTGTCGCAATGCCCATTTTTAACGCGGTGCCACCGATATCAAATGCGGCGATGTTCATGGCCTTCATTCCTCCTAAATGAAACTGAAACCGGTTTCATTTCATGATGTTCATTCCCTAAACCGCATGCAAGCAGATCGCCGAAACCGGTTTCATTTTCGTGAACGGAGTCAAGTTTGCGCGCCGCCGGGGGCGGAGCAGAAAAAAAGATCCTCGCGCCGAGAATAGGCTCGCAAACGTTTGCCTGGACTGTTAGAATTGCGCCGATTTTTCTTACTAGCTATGCAATCGCGTGGGGACTTGAGCCGTGACCAACAAAACTTCTCTCAGCTACAAAGATGCCGGTGTTGATATTGACGCAGGTAATGCGCTGGTTGACCGAATCAAAGGTGTGGTGAAAAAAACCCGCCGCCCGGAAGTGATGGGTGGTCTGGGTGGCTTCGGCGCACTGTGCGCGCTGCCGCAAAAATATCGTGAACCTGTTCTGGTCTCGGGTACTGACGGTGTAGGCACAAAACTGCGCCTGGCGATGGATTTAAAACGTCACGACACGATCGGTATCGATCTGGTCGCGATGTGTGTAAACGACCTGGTGGTACAAGGCGCTGAGCCGCTGTTCTTCCTCGACTACTACGCGACAGGCAAACTGGATGTGGATACCGCAGCCAGCGTGATCAACGGTATTGCCGAAGGCTGTCTGCAGTCTGGCTGCGCGCTGGTTGGCGGTGAAACCGCAGAAATGCCTGGCATGTATCACGGCGAAGATTATGACGTCGCAGGCTTCTGCGTGGGTGTGGTAGAAAAATCAGAAATTATCGATGGCAGTAAAGTGGCTGATGGTGATGTGCTGATTGCGCTGGCCTCCAGCGGCCCGCACTCTAACGGCTACTCGCTGGTGCGTAAAATCCTCGAAGTAAGCGGTTGCGACCCACAAACCACCGAACTTGAAGGTAAACCTCTGGCTGACCATCTGCTGGCACCGACCCGCATCTACGTGAAAAACGTGCTGGAGCTGATTGAGAACGTTGACGTTCACGCCATTGCCCACCTGACCGGTGGCGGCTTCTGGGAAAACATTCCGCGCGTACTGCCGGACAACACTCAGGCGGTAATCGACGAATCGTCCTGGCAGTGGCCAGCGGTCTTTAACTGGCTGCAAACCGCGGGCAACGTGAGTTCTCACGAAATGTACCGCACCTTTAACTGTGGCGTAGGTATGGTGATCGCCCTGCCAGCGAGCGAAGCGGATAAAGCCGTTAAGCTGCTGACGGACAAAGGTGAAAACGCGTGGAAAATCGGTATTATCAAAGCTTCCGATTCCGAACAGCGTGTGGTCATTGAATGAAAAACATCGTGGTGCTCATTTCCGGCAACGGAAGCAATTTGCAGGCCATCATTGACGCCTGCAAACAGAAGAAAATCAATGGCACCATTCGGGCAGTATTCAGCAACAAGGCCGACGCGTTCGGCCTTGAGCGCGCCCGGGAAGCAAACATTCCCGCGCACGCGCTGGAGGCCAGTCAGTTCGCCGGCCGTGAAGCCTTTGACCGCGAGCTGGTTCAGGAGATTGATGCCTACGCGCCGGACGTTGTGGTGCTGGCGGGGTATATGCGCATCCTGAGCCCGGCGTTTGTCGGGCACTACGCCGGGCGTCTGCTGAATATCCACCCTTCGCTTCTGCCGAAATATCCCGGCCTGCACACCCATCGTCAGGTGCTGGAAAACGGCGATGAAGAGCACGGGACCTCGGTGCATTTCGTGACCGATGAGCTGGACGGCGGACCGGTGATCCTGCAGGCGAAAGTCCCGGTCTTTGACGGCGACACCGAAGACGACATCACCGAACGGGTGCAGAGCCAGGAACATGCCATTTATCCACTGGTGGTCAGCTGGTTTGTCGACGGGCGTCTGGCGATGCGCGACGGGGCTGCCTGGCTGGATGGCGTGAAACTGCCCCCGCAGGGTTACGCGGCCGAAGAGTAGTCTGTTCTGTCGGGTGGCGCAGCAGCGCTTACCCGACAAACAAAGCGCATTACCCGATATTCCCTTCTCCAACCTTCTAAAATCTCCAACAAAAAAATAACTGTCATACTTTTCTGGCACTGTTGGACATATCGTGGAAATGCTCGCCATAATAAGGACGAGACGGATTTACCACGTCCTGTGATTGAACTGGAGTGTGAGCTGTAATGGGTCAGGAAAAGTTATATATCGAGAAAGAGCTAAGCTGGTTAGCATTCAACGAACGCGTACTCCAGGAAGCGGCGGACAAAAGCAACCCGCTTATTGAGCGCATGCGTTTTTTGGGCATTTATTCCAACAACCTTGATGAGTTCTACAAGGTTCGCTTTGCCGAGCTGAAACGGCGGATCATCATCAGCGAAGAGCAGGGCTTAAACTCTCACTCTCGCCATCTGTTAGGCAAAATTCAGTCCCGCGTGTTGAAAGCCGATCAGGAATTTGACGGCCTCTATAACGAGTTGCTGCTGGAGATGGCACGCAATCAAATCTTCCTGATTAACGAACGTCAGCTCTCCGTTAACCAACAAAACTGGCTGCGCCACTACTTTAAACAGTATCTGCGCCAGCACATCACCCCTATTCTGATCAACCGCGAAACCGATCTGGTGCAGTTCCTGAAAGATGACTACACCTACCTGGCGGTGGAAATTATTCGCGGTGAATCCATCCGTTACGCGCTGCTGGAGATCCCGTCCGACAAGGTGCCACGCTTTGTGAACCTGCCGCCGGAAACCCCGCGCAGACGCAAACCGATGATCCTGCTGGATAACATCCTGCGCTACTGTCTGGACGATATCTTCAAAGGCTTCTTCGATTACGACGCGTTAAACGCCTACTCGATGAAGATGACCCGTGACGCCGAATATGACCTGGTGCACGAGATGGAAGCCAGCCTGATGGAGCTGATGTCCTCCAGCCTCAAGCAGCGTCTGACGGCCGAACCGGTGCGCTTTGTCTATCAGCGTGATATGCCAGACGCGATGGTGGAAATGCTGCGCGACAAGCTGACTATCTCGCGCTATGACTCCATCGTGCCGGGCGGTCGTTACCATAACTTTAAAGACTTTATTGGCTTCCCGAACGTCGGCAAAGCCAATCTGGTGAATAAACCACTGCCGCGTCTGCGTCATCTCTGGTTCGATAAGTTCCGTAACGGTTTCGACGCCATCCGCGAACGCGATGTCCTGCTCTACTATCCGTATCACACGTTTGAACACGTGCTGGAGCTGCTGCGTCAGGCCTCCTTTGACCCGAGCGTGCTGGCAATCAAAATCAATATTTACCGCGTGGCGAAAGACTCCCGCATCATCGACGCGATGATCCACGCCGCGCACAACGGCAAAAAAGTAACCGTGGTGGTTGAGCTGCAGGCACGTTTCGACGAAGAGGCCAATATCCACTGGGCGCGCCGTCTGACGGAAGCGGGTGTACACGTTATCTTCTCCGCCCCGGGGCTGAAAATTCACGCCAAGCTGTTCCTTATTTCCCGTAAAGAGGGTGATGACGTGGTGCGCTATGCCCACATCGGTACCGGGAACTTTAACGAGAAAACCGCACGAATTTATACCGACTACTCGCTGCTGACCGCCGACGCGCGCATCACCAACGAGGTGCGCCGGGTGTTCAACTTTATTGAGAACCCGTACCGCCCGGTGAGCTTCGATTATCTGCTGGTGTCACCGCAGAACTCGCGCCGCCTGCTGTACGATATGATCGACAAAGAAATTGCCAACGCCCAGAAAGGCTTGTCGTCCGGCATCACGCTGAAGCTCAACAATCTGGTCGACAAAGGTCTCGTGGACAGACTCTATGCGGCGTCCAGCTCCGGCGTTCCGGTTAACCTGCTGATCCGCGGCATGTGCTCCCTCATCCCGGAACTGGAAGGTATCAGCGATAATATTCGCGTCATCAGCATTGTCGACCGCTACCTGGAGCACGATCGGGTCTATATTTTCGATAATGCGGGAGATAAACAGGTCTATCTCTCTTCGGCAGACTGGATGACGCGCAATATTGATTATCGCATTGAAGTCGCAGCGCCGCTGCTGGATCCGCGCCTGAAACAGCGTATTCTCGACATTATCGAGATTCTGTTTAGTGACACGGTGAAAGCGCGCTATATCGACAAAGAACTCAGTAACCGCTATGTACCGCGCGGCAACCGCCGCAAAGTGCGGTCGCAACTGGCGATTTACGACTATATCAAATCACTCGAGCAACCCGATTAACCTATGCCGATAAATGATAAGACCCCACGACCACAGGAATTCGCCGCGGTCGACCTTGGTTCTAACAGTTTCCACATGGTCATCGCCCGTGAGGTGGATGGCGCGCTGCAGATCATCGGTCGTCTGAAGCAGCGCGTACACCTGGCAGATGGTCTTGATGAACGCAGCATGCTCAGCGAAGAGGCGATGGAGCGCGGCCTGAACTGCCTGTCGCTGTTTGCCGAACGCCTGCAGGGCTTCTCACCCTCCAGCGTCTGCATTGTGGGAACGCATACCCTGCGCCAGGCGCTGAATGCCCCTGAATTCCTCAAGCGTGCGGAAAAAGTGATCCCCTACCCCATTGAGATCATCTCCGGTAACGAAGAGGCGCGTCTGATTTTTATGGGCGTTGAGCACACGCAGCCGGAAAAAGGCCGCAAGCTGGTGATTGATATCGGCGGCGGCTCCACAGAGCTGGTCATTGGTGAAGACTTTGAACCGCGTCTGGTGGAAAGCCGCCGTATGGGCTGCGTCAGTTTTGCGCAGATGTATTTCCCGGGCGGTGCGATCTCGCGGGAAAACTTCCAGCGGGCGCGCATGGCCGCCGTTCAGAAGCTGGAAAATCTGGCCTGGCAGTACCGTATCCAGGGCTGGAACGTCGCGCTGGGGGCCTCGGGCACCATCAAAGCGGCCCATGAAGTGCTGCTGGCGATGGGTGAAAAAGACGGTTTTATCACCCCCGAACGCCTGACGTTGCTGACCGAAGAGGTGCTGAAACATAAAAGTTTCGACGCGTTAAGCCTGCCGGGTCTTTCCGACGAGCGTAAAGCGGTGTTTGTACCGGGGCTGGCTATCCTGTGCGGCGTATTCGATGCGCTGGCCATTAAGGAGCTGCGTCTCTCTGACGGCGCGCTGCGTGAAGGCGTGCTGTATGAGATGGAAGGCCGCTTCCGCCATCAGGATATTCGCAGCCGCACCGCGCAAAGCCTGGCAAACCAGTACAACATCGACCGCGAACAGGCGAAGCGGGTGCTGGAAACGACCGTACAGATGTACGATCAGTGGCAGGAGCAGAATCCAAAGCTTGCCCATCCGCAGCTTGCCGCCCTGCTGAAATGGGCCGCGATGCTGCACGAAGTGGGCCTGAACATCAACCACAGCGGCATGCACCGTCATTCCGCCTACATTCTGCAAAACAGCGATTTGCCGGGCTTCAACCAGGAGCAGCAAACCATGATGGCGACGCTGGTGCGCTATCATCGCAAAGCCATTAAGCTCGACGATCTGCCGCGCTTCACGCTGTTCAAGAAAAAGCAGTTCCTGCCGCTGATTCAGCTGCTGCGTCTGGGCGTGCTGCTAAATAACCAGCGTCAGGCCACTACCACGCCGCCCACGCTGAAACTCAAAACGGATGACCATCACTGGACGCTGAGCTTCCCGCACGACTGGTTTAGCCAGAATGCGCTGGTTCTGCTGGATCTGGAAAAAGAGCAGCAGTACTGGGAAGCGGTCACCGGCTGGCTGCTCAAAATCGAAGAAGAGAGCGCCGACGTCGCGGCGTAACGGCTCAGGCGTCCGCTACGGACGCCTCTGCCTCCAGCAGTGAATCAAGTGCCACCGGCCGACCTATCAGATAGCCCTGCACATAGTCGATACCGAGCGCGTGAACCGCGCTACGTATCTCTTCGGTCTCCACATATTCCGCAACCACCAGCATCTTTTTCATTCGCGCTAAATGGCAAATAGAGGCCACAATCTGGTAATCCAGGCTGTTGCTGACGATATTGCGAATAAAGCTGCCGTCAATCTTGAGGATGTCTGCGTCCACGCTTTTCAGCCGCGCATAGCTTGCATAGCCGGTACCAAAATCATCTATCGCAATGCGTACGCCCATTTTTTGTAGCTGCCGGAGGGTATGCATCGCCTGCTCCGCGCTGCCGAAGGTACTGCACTCGGTCACCTCGAAGATCAACTGCCACGCCTCCACGGCGTATTTATTCAGAAGACGGCTCACCTCCAGCGGGAACTGAACCCGACAAACGGTTGAGGGCGCAAGATTAATGGCAAAGCGCTGGCCGGGCAGCCTGTCACGGTGTTCGGCCAGGAAACACAGCGTGCGCTCCAGCACCCACAAATCGACCCGCGACGACAGGCCAAACTCCTGAGCGACGGGCAGGAACCGATCGGGAGTAAGTAACGCGCCATCCGCATCCGGCATCCGCAGCAGCACTTCATGATAGCGATCGCCACGCAGGCCGCGAACGGGCTGCGCCAGCAGGGTGAATTCGTTGTTGTCGAGCGCCTTTTGCAGGCGGCTCATCATCGCGATTTTATCCTTCAGGCTGCGCTGCAGATGGACAGCACCACGCTGCTGAAGGTTTTCCGGGTGGTTGGTTGAGAGCGACAGATCGGCAATGACTCCGAGCTCCCCCAGCACCAGATAGAGATGGTTCACGGGTGAGCGTACATAGCAGTAACTCATGCCCACCTGCGGCTGTAGCGGCATGCCATCCCAGATAAAACGGAACTGTTTGATATGCTCATCCAGGGTCTCGATTCGCTGCTGGTGCGATTCCGCGTTGAGTCGCACCGCCAGATCATACCCGGTAAGGTGATACACCCGCTCATTGGGCTGGAGTGTGCCATTAACCCACTGTGCCAGCTGCTGTTTGTACAAAATTCGCAGCAATACGCCATAATTTCGGCCCAGCACTTCCAGTTCAGGAATACGCAGTAAACAGAGCGCCGACCACGGGTTCCGGGCCAGATCGCGTAACAACGCCCGCAGGTTAGGCATATGGACAACCGGGTCGAGGAGCGCCAGCCTGCGGGAGCGCTTATTCACGGCACGCTGGCGGGTCGACAGCATCGACATATAGACCACCACAAACGAGAAGACCAGGTAGCTGGAAGAGGTGATCGCCAGTTGAATGTCGTAACCCTGATTCACAGGGATATAACGGTAAAAATAGTGAATAGAGACCAGCAGGACCGGCGTCCAGATGAGGGATGTCAGCCTGTAACCAAAGCGCATCGCGCCCCAGAGCATCACCGGCATCAGGAGCGACAGCGTGTAGTTAGTGGTGAAGATAGAGCTGTTCTCATTCATTGGTATCAGCAGCAACAGCAGCAGCCCGCCCAGTATGATCAACCAGACCAAAAACTCGATGAGCGTCACCTTTTTATCGATCTGCGCGCGGCTCTGAGAAATCAATGTCCTGAAATAACGCGGATGGCGAATCAGCCGGATTATCAGGTAACTCAGTGGTACTCCCGTTAAGCCGCTGACCAGCAGCGCCTGATAGTTGATCAGCGTGTGAATATTAAGCGGGTTCAGCCCCGCCAGGCTCTGGCGACTCTCATACACGCCCAGATAAACCGCAAACTGAAACAGCACCAGAAACAGCGTTGCCGGACATAACACCTGCCAGAAAATGCGCTGCGCCATCAGCCGTATATCGCCGTAAGCCGTCATATTGCGTCTGGGGGCAAAGACGCGATAACCGCCCCAACTCAGCACTAAGGGAATAATAAAATGGAAGATCCCGGCAACGGTTTCAAACAGCCCAACTTGCGGGTAATAGCGAATAAACAGCGACAGCACTATTCCGGGAATAGCCCCAACGCCGAAAAACAGCATTAAGGTGAGCAGGAAAAAGAGCGGCAGATAATAGAGTGCCACAATGCCGTCGCCCAGTTGCGTCAGGGTATTGGCCGCGCTCAGCACAGGCAGCAACACCACCGGTAAAATAAGCGGCAGCGCCCACCAGCGGTCTTTATTCTGTTTCAGGAAAGCAATAGTGTTCATAGATGCCCGATTAAACCCCTTTCTCCTGAGGGAAAATGAAGACAGGCATCCGACCTGACGTACGTGCTGCCCGCTAAAACCCGGGGCAAACAGTATGGAGGAGGGATTTTAAATACCACTGCGGGGAATCCGTTGACTTAAATCAAACTATTTAATTCAAAATTTCCTTTCTTCTGTTTTTTTCCGGTTAATTTTCTTCGTGTTATCAATATCGTAAATGCAATTATTATTTTTAATAACATCGGTTAATGTATATGTTGACGGTTATTTACACATCGCAGAATTGACCCACCCTTCACGCTGTGCCTTAATATCCCCGTCGCCCAAAAGGGTATGTCCAGGAAAAACACAGTGAGTCAGGCCACACGTATGCGAAAACGACATCGATTTAACACTCGAATGACCCGCATCATATTGCTAATCAGCTTCCTGTTTTTCTTTGGCCGCTTCGTTTATTCCTCCATTGGTGCCTGGTATCACCATCAGGACAAACTCCAGTCGCAGCAAACCAGCCTGAACGTCGATACTGCCGATCGCTAATCCACCGGTGGGTTTTGTATTATCCGAATAATGGCCGCGATCCCTTTGCTGAGGATCTTATCCTGACGCATCACAACAGCCAGCTGCCGTTGCAATACGGGTTCAAGCGACATGACGCTTAGCCCTTCGCGGTCAGCGGCATGTTCAACCGCCATTCGCGGTACAATGCTATAACCCAACCCCGCGCGAACCATCCGTTTAATGGCCTCAATGCTGCCAAGCTGCATCACCGGCGCAATCGCTAACCCACATGCCGCAAACCAGCCATCTATCAGCGCGCGGGTGCCACTGCCGGATTCAAAGGCAATCAGCGGCTGAAGGTGCAACGCCTCAGGGGTTAAACGCGAAAATCGCTCCTGCTGCATAAGCGAGGCAATAAAAACAAACTCTTCGTCCATCACCGTCACGACGTCCAGACTTTTACCACTGACAGGCAGGGTCACCAGCCCCAGATCGAGACGGTTTTCTTCTATCGCCCTGACAATGTCGAGGGTGTTGCCCGTGGTTACCCCCACTTTCAGGAGTGGGTAGTCGCTGCGTAACTGCTGCAACAATGGCGGTAAAAGATGGATACAGGCCGTTGCGCCAGTGCCAAGCGTCACGGTGCCGCTCACGTCGTGGCTGAACTCACTCACGGAACGAACCGCTTCATCTACCGCCTGCTGAATACGCTCTTCGTGGAGCAGCAGAGCCTGTCCGGCAGGTGTAGCCTTGATACCACGCCCGGTTCGTTCTACCAGCCGCGTTTGCAGAAACTGTTCCAGCTGACGTATTTGCAGACTAACGGCGGGCTGGGAAATACCGAGCAGATCCGCTGCAGCCGAAAAGCTGCCGCGCTGGATCACCAGACGGAAGGTCGCAAGATGTCCCAGATTGAGCGTCGTCATGCAAAGTTTCTCTTATACGGGTCATAAAGATACGGCACTGCCAGCACAATACCGCGCCCGTTATGCTCAGGACAACTGAATAACGGAATGAAAACTCATGGAAACACCTGCACTTCCCCGCCGCCTCGCTCTCACCGCCGGATGTAATCAACTTATCAACTGGGGGATCTCTTTTTATATGCCCGGCACTTTTGCCCTCGCCATTATCGCCGACAGGGGATGGACATCGCCCCAGCTCTATCTCGGCCTGACGCTGGCGATGCTGGTGATGGCCGCCGTCTCCCCTTTTGTCGCCCGTCTGCTGGCACGCTTTGGCGGGCAAAACGTGGTGATGAGTGGAACGCTGCTGATCGCCGTAAGCTGCGCGGGGATGGCATACACCCAGACCCTTCTCGGCTGGTACAGCGCCTGGCTGGTGACCGGTATCGGGATGCGCCTGTCGCTCTACGATGCGCTATTCGCCGCGCTGGTAAACCTGTATGGACAGCAGGCGCGAAAAACGATCTCACGCATTACGCTGGCTGGTGGGCTGGCGTCTGCTGTTTTTTGGCCGCTGGGAGACACGCTGCTGAAGGTGATGAGCTGGCAGCATGCGCTGCAAATTTACGCTCTTTTTGGACTGCTGAGCGCGGTATGCATTCGAACCCTCCCCCAACAGCGTCTGGCGATTACCCGCAGCGTAAATGCCCCCATCCCGGCCGGTGAACGGCGTAACGGCTGGCTTTACGCAACGTTTATCGCCCTCATTACGTTTGTCTCTAACGGCACATCCACCCACCTGCCGGAGTTTATCGCCAGCGTCGGCCTGCCGATCGCCCTCGGCATGCTGTGGGGAGTCGGCCAGACGGGGGCGCGCGCAATCGAGGTCATGGCGGGAGCCCGCTCAACCCCACTCTCCCTTACACGCTTTACCGCCCTCGCGATGCCGCTCTGCTTTCTTCTTGGGCTAAGCAGTACCCTGTATGCCTGGTGTGCTGCCGGATTTGTGCTGGGCTATGGCGCCATCAACGGGCTGGTGACAATCGTCAAAGCCACGCTACCGCTGGCGCTGTTCAGCGCTGAAAGCTATGCCCGGCGCACTGGTTTGCTTCTGATCCCTGCACAACTGATGGCAGCAGCGTCGCCGTTTGCATACGCATGGCTTAACAAAACGCTGGGGATCGCGGGCGCTATGTGGGTGTCTACCGGGTTAACGCTGGTAATTGCCGGGCTGGCGATCGCCATTGTACGCCGTTCGGGCACGCAGAATGTATCACACTGTATCGAGAACGCCCCGCAGACAAGCCGGTACAAAAAGCCGCCCGCAGCAAACATCTCTGATACATAAAAATGGTCTTCTGTGTTCGTTATCACTATGAACCGATAAGGAGACACAGATGATTCGCCGATATTTATTGCTCCCGGCCCTGGCCGTGGCATCGGTCAGCTCCTGGGGGGCACCACTGGATAATCTCAGCGCCGCCGACGTCAACGGTCCGGCTGCCGTTGCCCCGCTTGAGCAGCCCCAGCCACCCGCCAGGCTGATTGTCGATCCGCCGCTGGCAGGCCCGCTGAGTAAGGGGGCTGTCTTTATTCAGTACCGTGTTGAAAACCTGCGCATTGAACCTGTCTTTGGGCCCGACGCGCTGAAAGTCACTCCGCGCATCGGCCATATTCACGTTGTGGTGGATGACGCACCCTGGCACTGGGCGGACACCAGCGGTGAGCCGGTGATTCTGGTGGGACTGCCCGCCGGAAAACACAAGGTGACCATTATTCTGGCCGACCCGACGCATAAGCCTCTCGACCATAAAACCCTTGAATTCACCGTGCCGCCGCATGCGCCGGTCCACCATTTCTGAGGAGCCTGAAGATGAAAACACTATCGATACTGACGGCGGGTCTGCTGGCGATGTCGGCCAGCGCCTTTGCGCAGAGTGAAACCAGCGTGGTGCTGGTGCATGGCGCCTTTGCCGACGGTAGCAGCTGGAACAAGGTGATTTCCCTTTTGCAGAAACGCCACACCGAAGTCATAGCCGTCCAGCTGCCGCTGACCTCACTAAAAGATGACGTAGCAGCCACCCGGCGCGCCATCGCTCGTGCACACGGGGACGTGGTACTGGTAGGTCACTCCTGGGGCGGCACCGTGATTAGCGAGGCCGGCAACGATGCGCGGGTGAAATCGCTGGTGTATGTGGCGGCGTTCGCGCCGGACGCCGGTCAGTCAACGGCAGAGCTGGCGAATAGCTACCCGGCGCCACCGGGGAGCGCGGGTATCGCGAAAACCGCGGACGGCTTTTTATACCTGCCGCCTGCGTCGGTCAGTAAGGATTTCGCACCGGATGTGAAACCGGGTGAACAACAGATCATCGCCGCCACACAGGGGCCAATAAAGGGCGATGCGTTTGGCGAAAAAGTCACTCGCGCGGCGTGGCACGCGAAGCCGAGCTGGTATGTGGTAAGCAAGAACGACCGGATGATCAATCCTGAGCTTGAACGCGCGATGGCGAAGGCCATCCACGCGAACACCACCGAGGTCGCGGCAAGCCACGTGTCGATGGTGAGCCAGCCGGAAGCCATTGCCCGCACGATTGAGCAGGCGAGGCAGATGCACTGAAGACAATTCGGCCAGCGGCGCTGTGCTTGCGCGAGCCTACGGTTTCGTAGGTCGGGTCAGCACAGCGCCACCCGACAAGAAAGGCCGCTTCAGCCCCCATTCTCTGCGGGATAATCCCGGTTAATCCACGCGTGGTCCTCTTCCCACGTGAACATCCATTTGCGCACCGGCCCGGCCATCACGTTGAGGTAGTAGCTGTCATACCCCGCCATGGTTGCCACCGGGTGGTAGCCCTTCGGCACCATCACCACGTCACGGTTGTAGACCGCCATGCATTCATCCAGCGTTCTGTCGTCAGTGTAGACCCGCTGCATGCAGAACCCCTGCTCCGGGTTGAGGCGATGGTAATAGGTCTCCTCCAGATACGTCTCCTGGGGCGGATTATCCGTGTCGTGCTTATGGCTCGGGTACGAGCTGGTGCAGCCTTCGTTGGTCCAGACCTCCACCACCAGCAGGCTGTCAGCCGGTTTGTCTTCCGGCAGAATGTTGTGCACATAGCGCTGGTTATGGCCTTTGCCGCGCGCTTCAGCGTCGATATCCTGCGGTGCAATCAGCCGCGTCGGCCAGCTACCTTTACCCGGAGCGGCACAAACCGCCAGTTCCAGCTTCGTGAGCGCCTTCACCTGAACCGTCTCCTGCGGGGTAACGTACACCGCCCACGGCTTGATGCGCTCGAACGGGCTCATCCGCTCGCCAATATCGTTAAACTGCGCGGAAGGCGTGCTGATGGAGGCGCGCCCGGCCACCAGCACCAGACAGCGCTCTTCGCTGACGGCGGGTAGCGTCAACTGCTGCCCCTCCTGCAACTCATAGGCCTCAAAGCCAACATATCCCCACCCGGCGCGTTCCGGCGTGACGGACAGGGTCCGCCCTTCAGCGTTCGGCTGTTGCCAGCGTGATAGCAGACGTGACATGTCACCTCCTCAGATAAGCCCGGCGTCGCGCGCCAGACGGCTCAGGTTGTTATACCCCAGACGGGCATAGGTCAGCGGATGGGCAATCGCCGGATCCTGCTCCGCCTCCACCACCAGCCAGCCGTGATAATTCTGCGCTTTCAGCAGTTGCATGATCGGCGGATAATCCACGCAACCGTCGCCCGGCACGGTAAACACGCCGCTCAGCACCGCATCGAGGAAGCTGGTTTTGCGGTTTTTGACATCCGCCAGCACGTCGGCACGCACGTCTTTGCAGTGAACGTGATTGATGCGCGACGCCCAGCGCTGCGCCACCGTCAGCGGATCGGCCCCGGCAAAGGTCAGGTGACCGGTGTCCAGCAGCAACCCGACCTCTTCGCCGGTATGGGTCATCAGGTTGTCCACGTCGTCGGCGGACTCAATCACCGTCCCCATATGGTGGTGATAGGCAATCTGCACCCCCTGCTGCTGAGTGTAGCGGGCAAATTCCGTGAGCTTCTCGCCATACTCTTTCCAGCGTGCCTGCGGGAAGCGCGGGCGCAGATGCACCGGCGTCTGCTGCTCGCCGTGAATGCAGCCGCTCACCTCCGCAAATACCAGCACCTTTGCCCCCAGCTCACGCAGCAGCGTCAGGTGGGACTGCACGGCGGCAATCTCCTCTTCCACGCTGCGCTCCAGCAGTCGGCCGGAGTACCAGCCAGAGACCAGCTGCAGATCGTGGCGCTGCAAAATAGGGCCAAGCAGGCGCGCTTCACGCGGGAATTTGTTGCCCAGTTCGAAACCGGCAAAACCGGCCTCTTTCCCCTCGCTCAGACAGGTCTCCAGCGGCGTTTCGGCACCAAGGGAAGGCAGATCGTCGTTAGTCCACGTCAGGGGGTTAATGCCTAATTGCACACTCATTGTCGTCTCCATTATGCGTGTCCGCGCTCGCGCCACCAGGCGATAAGCTGCAGGTAATTGTCCCGGATGCGCGCCACCAGTTGCGCATCGTCGATATCGTGTTTCAGCCATGCGCGGGAAGCTTCGCCAAACAGCGTGCGCCCCACGGCAAATCCTTTCACCAGTTCGTGCCCTGCCGCGGCGTTAAACCCGGCACGCAGCTGCTCGGCAGGCGCATCCAGCCCGAGGATCACCACCCCACGACAGTGCGGATCCCGACGCTGGATAATCTCGCTCAGTGCCGTCCAGCCATCGGACGTCAGCGGCGGCAATTTCCACCAGTCCGGGTAAATACCCAGGTTGTAGAAGCGGGAGATGGCACGCAGATAAAGTTCATCGCTGCGCGGCATGCTGGCGGGCAATATCACCTCCAGCAGCAGCTCATGCCCGGACTGGCAGCAGGCGTGGTAGACCTCGGCAATTTTCTGCTCCTGCTCCAGGCGCAGGCCGTGGGCATCTTCCGGGTGGAAAAAGACCAGGCACTTCACCACATGCTCCTGCGGCCAGCTGATAAGCTGGGTGCCGATGTTGCCGTGCTCCATCTCCAGCGGACGGGACCCCGGCAGCTCAATGGGCCGCCCGATCCACCACCCTTCACCGGTAATGGCGTTGAGCGCGTCCTGACCAAACGTACCGTCGCACAGCAGGCCCGCTTTGCCTGCCAGCCCAGCACGGCTCGCCGCCTCGCGGCTGGCCTGCAGGATCAGCTGCTTGAGCGCCGGAATACGTTTGAGCGACGCCCCGCACTGCAGTGCCATATCTTCAAGCTGACTGCGGTGATCGAACGCCATTACGCACAATTCCGGCCATTCGCGGCGACGGGTGGTGACCCGGTGCAGATGGTTCAGACGCGGGTCGAGATCCGGGCGTGGAACGAGCGCGGCGCGCGAGAGATAGTCATCCAGCTCAATTTTGCTCGGCATCGCCGGGGCGCAGCCGTGGCGCGAGACCACCAGCGCGCCGCAGGCGTTGGCATAGCGGCACGCCTGCTCCCAGCCCTCATCGTTCAGGTAGCCGCGCAGCAGGCCAGACATAAAGGCATCGCCCGCGCCGAGGACGTTCAGCACCTCCACGCGCACGCCGGTCACCGTCAGGCCGTCATCCAGACGGGCCGGAATGGCACCGGTATAGACCGAACAGCCAAGCGCGCCGCGTTTGCAGACCAGCGTGGCCTTACTCACGGCACGCACTTGCGCCAGCGCCAGCAGGGTGTCCGTGCTGCCGCCCGCAATGTGGAACTCCTCCTCGGTGCCGACAATAACGTCGAAGAGGTGGAGCACTTCCTGAAGTTCACGGGTGACCTGATCGGCCGCGATAAAGCGCGTTTCGCCGTCGCCTAAGGAGGTCAGCCCCCACAGCACCGGGCGGTAATCAATGTCCAGCACCGTGCGCACGCCGTGACGACGGGCATAGCCCAGCGCCGTCAGCACCGCCTCGCGGGTCTGCGGATGAGAAAGGTGAGTCCCGGTGATGGCAAGACACCGTGCGGAGGCGATGTAGTTTTCGTCCACATCGCTGGCCGTAATGGCCATATCCGCGCAGTTATCGCGATAAAAAATCAGAGGAAAGGTGTCCCGGTCTTTAATGCCGAGTAGCACCAGCGCCGTGAGGCGTGTTTTATCGGTGATCAGATGGCTGGTATCACAGCCCACCTGATTTAGCTCTTCGCGCAGGAATCGGCCCATATGCTCGTCGCCCACGCGCGCCAGCATCGACGAACGCAACCCCTGCCGCGCCGTGCCGTACGCCACGTTGCCAGACGAGCCACCGAGATATTTGGCAAAGCTCGACACATCCTCCAGCCGCGCACCAATCTGCTGACTGTAGAGGTCTACCGCCACGCGGCCCATGCATATCACATCAAACTGCTTTTCCACGTTGATACCTCTTCAGACAATGTCATTCACGTTCAGCCAGCGGCCTTGCTGGTGTGAGAGTGCGATGGCGTCCAGCACGCGCGAGACTTTCCAGCCCTCTTCAAAGTCCGGCCACATCGGTGCGTCGGCGGCAATGCCATCCACCAGGTCACGCACTTCCACCGTTTTTTGATCGTTAAAGCCAATACCGTGGCCTGCGCCCATACAGAACGCGCCGTAGTCCGGGTGTGCCGGGCCAACCAGCAGCGTGCGGAATCCCTGACGGTTGACCGGATCGTCATGCAGATAGAGCTTCAGCTCGGCCATGCGCTCCTGAGTGAAGCTGATGGCGCCTTTCGTTCCGGTGATCACATATGACAACCCCATCTTGCGGCCGCAGGCGACGCGGGAGGTTTCAATCACACCCTGCGCCCCGCCCGCGAAACGTACCATCGCGTGGGCCTGATCCTCGTTTTCGACGGCAATCATCTCCGACGACCCGGCCTTCGCCGGACGTTCCGGGACCACAATCTTCAGGTCGCCGCAAACCTGCTCAATCTCCCCCACCAGGTACTGCGCCATATTGACGATATGCGCCGCCAGATCGCCCAGCGCCCCCAGCCCGGCAGTCTCTTTGAAGCAGTGCCAGTGAATGGGCGAAAGCGGGTCGGCCATATAGTCTTCGTTGTGGGTGCCGTAGAAGTGGATCACCTCGCCTATTTCGCCGCGGGCGATAATCTCTTTCGCCAGCTGCGCCGTCGGGTTTTTCATGTAGTTGAAGCCCACCAGGGTTTTCACCCCTGCCCGCTTCGCGGCCTCGACCATCTCACGCGCGTCGTGGGCGTTCAGCGCCAGCGGTTTTTCCGAGTAAACATGCTTGCCGTGACGGATCGCTTCCAGCGCCATCTCTTTATGCAGATGGTTGGGCGAGCAAATATCCACCACATCAATGGCCGGGTCGGCCACCAGCGCCCGCCAGTCTCCCGTTGAACGGTTAAAGCCAAACGCCTGCGCGCGCTCTGCCGCCAGCGTCGGGTTTACCTCGGCCACCATCTCACGCACCAGCTTGCCGAGCAGGTTGAACACCGTCGGGGCCTGGGCATAGGCGATGGCATGCGCCTTGCCGATATACCCGGTGCCAATTAATCCAATACGAACCTCTTTCATCGTGATCCTCACAGTGCGCCGCGACGGCTCTTGGCGTAGGTGTCGAACGCCACCGCCAGAACGATAATTAACCCGGTGATAATCTGCTGGTAGTAAGCCGAGACGTTCATCAGCACCAGGCCGTTAATCAGAATGCCCATAATGATGGAGCCGATAATGGTGCCGCCGATGCGTCCGTAGCCGCCCATCAGCGAGGTGCCGCCAATCACCACCGAGGCAATGACGCGCAACTCAAAGGAGATCCCGGCCACCGCCTCGGCGCTCCCCAGACGCGCGCTGAGAATAAAGCCCGCCAGCCCCGCCAGACAGCCAATCAGCACATAGACGCTGACCAGCACGCGCTTCACGTTCACACCCGCCAGACGCGCCGCCTCCGGGTTGCCGCCGATGGCGTAAACGAAGCGTCCCCAGCGGGTTTTGTGCAGCGCCAGATAACCGCCAACGGCGACGATGGCGAAGATCCAGATCGGAATGGAGATACCGAGCAGCTCGCCCCGTCCCCACCAGCGGTAGCCCTGATCGAAACCGGCGATTGGCGCGCCGTCGTTAATCACCAGGGTCAGGCCGCGCCAGATGGTCATCCCCCCGAGGGTGACGATGAACGGCGGCAGGCGCAGGCGGGTGACGCCCAGGCCATGCAGAAAACCAATCGCCGTGCCCATCGCCAGACAAATCCCCAGCCCAATCAGCCAGCTCATGCCGCCCCAGGCGTTCGGGTCGACGGTGGTAAAGTTGTCGCCTTTAATCACGTACGCCGCGGTCATGGCGCACACCGCCAGAATGGAGCCGACGGAGAGGTCGATCCCGGCGGTCAGGATGACGAAGGTCATCCCCACGGCCATGATCCCGTAGATGGAGACTTCGGTCAGGATGTTGAAAATGTTGCGTTCCGAGAAAAAATTGCTGTTCTGCGACTGGAAGAAGATCAGCAGCAGGATCATGAAAATCAGCACCCCAAAGCGCTCGAAGAAGGCGATGGGATCGATGCGTCCGGCGCGTTTGACCGGGGCCTGCGTTTTAGAAATCATCTGCGTCATGAGAAACTCCGTTATGCCGCGTTCAGGGCGTTGTGGTTGATGGCCATCATCGTCATCAGCCGCTCTTCGTTGGCATCATCGCCGTGGATCTCGCCGGTGACCCGGCCTTCGCTCAGGGTGATGATCCGGTCGGACACCGCCATCACTTCAGGCAGATCGGAGGAGATCACAATCACCGCCACGCCCTTTTTCGCCATGTCAAACAGCACCTGGTGCACTTCTGATTTGGTCCCCACGTCGATGCCACGCGTTGGCTCATCGACAATCAGCACCCGCGGGTTGAGCGCCATGCAGCGCGCGAGGATCACTTTTTGCTGGTTACCGCCGGAGAGCTTGCGCACCTCCTGCGCACTGTTGACCATCTTGATCTGCAGCGCCTGGCGGTAGGACTCAATCAGATCGTCCTCTTTGCGGGTATTGACGAACCAGCGCCAGTGCAGCAGTGACGAAAGGCAGGAGAGCGACAGGTTGTCGCGAATCGACAGCCCCAGCACCGCCCCCTCTTTTTTGCGATCTTCCGGCACCAGCGCCACGCCCTGATCGAGGGCATACAGCGGGTCGCGCGGCTGGTACGGCACGCCGTCAAGCTCAAAGCTGCCAGAGGTAAACGCGTCTGCGCCAAACAGGCAGCGGGCCACTTCGGTGCGTCCTGCCCCCACCAGTCCGGCGATGCCCAGCACCTCACCCGCGTGGACATGGAAGCTGATGTCATGCAGGGCAATACCGTGCGGATCCAGCGGCGGCTTTTCGCGGCTCAGCCCCTTCACGGCCAGGCGGATGGGTTTATCCTCATGGTGGGTTTCGCTGGCGGGACGGCGGTTAAACGCCACGTCGCGCCCGACCATCAGGCGGATCAGCTGCTCTACGTTCGTTTCTGCCACCGCGCCGGTGCCGGTGAAACGACCATCCTGGAAAACGGTGAAACGGTCGCAGAGCTGAAAAACTTCATGCAGGCGGTGCGTCACATAGATAATGCTCACCCCGCGGTTTTTAAGCTCCCGCACCACACGGTGCAGGCTTTCTACTTCGCTGTCGCTCAGCGCGGCGGAAGGTTCATCCATGATGATCAGCCTGGCGTTGAGGGTCAGCGCTCTCGCGATCTCGACCATCTGCTGCTGGGCCACGCTCAGGCGAGCAACGGGTGTGGTCGGCGCGACGTTCAGCTGCAGGTAATCGAGAATGACCTGCGCCTCCTGGTTTACCGCTTTTTCATCGACGATCAGGTTCCGCTTGCGCGGCTCGCGCCCAAGGAACATGTTTTCCGCGACGGTCATATTGGGCAGCAGGTTAAATTCCTGATAGATGGTGATAATGCCCTTGTTCTGTCGTTCCACCGGGGAGTCATCTACCGGCAGCGTTTCGCCGTTGAACCAGATCTCCCCGCGCGTTTGCGGCTGCGCGCCCGCAAGCGCCTTCAGCAGCGTGGATTTTCCCGCCCCGTTTTCCCCCAGCAGTGCGTGGATTTCTCCTGGCCCGACGGTCAACTGGGCATTGCTCAGCGCCCAGACGCCGGAAAAGCTTTTCGCCAGCTCGGTCACTTTCAGTAAGGGTTGCGACATCAGTCTGCTCCTCCTCATGATGAGCCGCCAAAGGCGGCTCGGGACATATTAGTTACCGGCCTCACCGATACGCTCAGCCTGCTGCAGGTTCTCTTTGGTGATAAGCGTTGGCGGGTAGTCCGCGCCAGTGATGGCTTTCTTCTCACGCACGTTGGCCACCAGCTGGCTCATTGCCGTTTGCACCGCAAAGCCCGGGCGCTGATCCGCAGTCACCGCCAGCCAGCCGTCACGCACGCGAGCCAGCGCTTCAGGAACCGCATCAAAGCCGGTCACCAGGATTTCACCGGGCTTCACGCCCTGGCTCTGCAGAGCTTCAATCGCCCCCAGCGCCATATCATCGTTGGCGGAGAGGATCACCTGCGGGCGTTTCGGCAGTGACGGCAGAACGCTTTCTACAATGCGCATCCCTTCAGAACGCATCCAGTTGCCGGTCTGATCGGCGACGATCTTGTATTTATCGCCCCCCGCTTTCAGGCTGTCGCGGATCCCTTTGGTGCGTTCGATGTTGGAAGAGGAACCCGGCTGACCGGTGAGCAGAATGATCTCTGCCCCGTCGGGGAATTTGCTTTTCACGAAGTCGCCAATCGCCTGGCCGCCTTTGTAGTTGTTGGCGCCAAAGTGCGGCACTTTCTTCTGACTGTCGACGGAGCGGTCAAGGGTGACCACCGGCAGCTTCGCATCCTGAATTTCATCCACCGCGCTGGAGACCGCGTTCACGTCGTTCGGGGAGACGATGAACCCCTGCGCCCCGCGGGTGATGGCGTTTTCCAGGTCAGCCACCTGTTTTGGTGAACTGCCCTGCCCGTCCAGCACCTGCAACTTGACGTCCATCTCTTTTGCGGCTTTCACCGCCGTGCGCTGCATGTGAACTTCAAACGGCATGGCCAGATTTGGCGTACTGAAAACAATTTGCTCGTTTTCGGCGAGGGCAGCCCCGGACGTCATGGCGATGAGGGCGGCTAAGATCAGCTTTTTCATTATTATGTCTCTCTGTGTAGGGTGGTTGTGTTTAGAGGACGATCTCGCGCTGGCTACGCAGCGACTCCAGCGCTTTATCCGCGAGGTACAGCGCACGTTCACCATCATCGCCGCTGCAGTCAGGCACCGCTTCGCCGCGCAATACCGCAACAAAGTGTTCCCATTCCGCGGCGTAAGCGGATTTGTAGCGCTGCAGGAAGAAGTGTTCCGGCAGCGCGCTGGTGCAGCCCTGTTTGCCATAGTGCTGCACCTGATTTTCAAGAATATTGCCCGCGCAGAGCAGCCCTTCAGAGCCGTGCAGCTCCAGGCGCTGGTCGTAGCCGTAAGAGGAGCGGCGGCTGTTGACGATGGTCGCCATTGCGCCGGAGGCATATTTCAGAACGATAAATGCGGTGTCGATGTCCCCCGCCTCGCCAATCGCCGGATCCACCAGGTTACTGCCCTGGGCATACACTGACACCGGCTCTTCACCCATGATGAAGCGCGCCATATCAAAGTCGTGAATGGTCATATCGCGGAACATGCCGCCAGAGACGCGGACATACTCCGCCGGTGGTGGAGACGGATCGCGGGAGATGATCAGCAGCGATTCCGGTTTGCCGATACGCCCGGCCTGCGCGTCGGTTTTCACGCGGCGGAACTGCGGGTCAAAGCGACGATTAAAGCCGATGAACAGCGGCACGCCGTACTCTTTGACCACTTTCAGGCAGTCACGCACGCGGGCGAGGTCGAGGTGTACCGGTTTTTCACAGAAGATGGCTTTGCCATGACGGGCGGCCATTTCAATCAGGTCCGCATGGGTATCGGTCGCCGAGGCGATCAGCACGGCATGAACGTCAGGGTCGGTCATCGCCTCAATCAGGCTCTGCTGGCGGGCCTGATACTGCGTGGCGAGACGGGTGGCAAATTCCTGATTCGGGTCAACCACGGACCAGAGTGTGGTCGCGCTGTGGCTGGCGATGTTAGCTGCATGTACCTGGCCAATTCGGCCAGCGCCCAGTAAAGCAATGTTAAACATAACGGCTCCCGGTGTTGGTGAATGCTGTGAACTAACGACCCTTTAAATAAAACATTTATTTCATTTTTATAAATAGTGAAAATTATGTTTTTGAGTGTGAGTTAACACTTTTGAGATGAATGAGATAAATTTTGTTATCAATCTCACAACATGGGAGGGAGGACATCTTCCCCTCACCCCGGCCCTCTCCCACAGGGAGAGGGAGGGAAAACCGCACCGAACTATCCCCTCTCCCAGTGGGAGAGGGTTAGGGTGAGGGGAAAAAGAAAAATGAAATGAAAATTTCGTTACGGCGGGAAATCTTAATACTGACGTGCTTTTTTCACCTGCGCCTGCGTCTGCGCCGCGGCTTCGCGCACGGCAGGAGACGCTGCTACCTGCGCATCGCCGGTTCGCCACCAGGAGGCGTAATCGTGGGTCATGGTCTTCGGCAGCACTTTGATGTCCAGCAGCGTCGGGCCTGGATGGGCGCGGGACGCCTCCAGCGCCGCCAGCAGGCTTTGCTCATCATGTACCCGCCACGCGCGACAGCCGTAGCTTTCCGCGTTTTGCGCGAAATCGACCTTCACCAGCGGCCCGTCAAGCTGCCCGGTCTGCGGGTTACGGTGGCGATTTTCCGTGCCAAAGCTTCCCATTCCATGTCCCATCTGCAGGTTATTAATGCAGCCAAAGCTGGCGTTATCAAACAGCAGAACGGTGATTTTAATGCCCTCCTGCACCGCGGTTTGCAGCTCGGAGTGCAGCATCATGTAAGAGCCATCCCCCACCATGGCGTAAACCGGTTGCCCGGGTCGGGCAAGCTTCGCGCCAAGCGCCGCCGCAATCTCGTAACCCATGCAGGAGTAACCGTACTCCAGATGATAGGTATCAGGCGTTTTGACCTGCCAGAGGCGCTGTAAATCTCCCGGCAGCGAACCGGCTGCGCCCACCACGATGGCGTTATCTTCAACATGATGATTAATCAGCCCCAGTACCCGCGTCTGGGTCAGGCGGGTGTTGAGCGTCTCGCCATATTCCGTCAGTTGGGCATCAAGATGGCCCGCCACTTCCGGTGCCTCGTCCGGGCGCCACTGGCGCTCCCAGAGACGGCGGCACTCATCGTGCCAGGCGGCTTTAGCCTGCGCAATCTCCTCTCCCCAGCCGCTGCGATACTCCCTGAGCGAGTGGGTTAAGGCCTGCAGTCCGGTCCGGGCATCGGCAATCAGCGCGGTGGCGTCAAGCTTCAGGGCGTCAAACTCGGCCACGTTCAGCAGCAGAAACTCGACGTCCGGGTGGGAAAAGAGCGCCTTGGAGCCGGTGGTAAAATCGGTAAGACGTGTCCCCACGCCAATCACTAAATCGGCCTGCGGCGCAAGCTGGTTGGCGGCCATTCCGCCCGTCACGCCCACCCCACCCATATTAAGTGGGTGGTCACTTACCAGCGCCCCTTTTCCGGCCTGGGTTTCGGCAAACGGCAGATGCAGCGTTTCGACAAATTCGCGCAGCACCTCATGCGCGCCGGAGTAGCGTACGCCGCCGCCGCACACCACCAGCGGACGGCGTTTGCGCGCAATCAACGCCTTTGCCTGCGCCAGACGCTGCGGATCTGGCGGTCGACGCTCGATGTGATGCACGCGACGCGCGAAGAAGCTCAGCGGGTAATCCCAGGCTTCGCCCTGCACGTCCTGCGGCAGGCAAAGGGTTACCGCACCGGTATCTGCGGGGTCAGTGAGCGTTCGCATCGCATTTAACATGGCGCTCATTAACTGCTCCGGGCGATTGATGCGGTCCCAGTAGCGGGAGACCGGGCGGAAGCAGTCGTTGGTGCTGATGCTCAGATCGTGATACTGCTCTATCTGCTGCAACACCGGGTCCGGCTGGCGGCTGGCGTAGATATCCCCCGGCAGCAGCAGCAGCGGAATACGGTTCGCCGTGGCGGTCGCCGCCGCGGTGATCATATTGGCGGCTCCCGGCCCGACGGAGGAGGTCACGGCGAAAATGCGCTGACGGCGATGCTGTTTGGCGAATCCCGTCGCCATGTGGGCGATGCCCTGCTCATTACAGCCCTGCATTACCTGCAGATGGCCCGGATCCTGTTCCAGCGCCTGGCCGATGCCCAGCACGTTGCCATGACCAAAAATGGTCGCCACGCCCTCCACGAAGGGCGTTTCAATGCCATCAATGCTGACGTACTGTTGATTAAGGAACCGGACCAGCGCCTGGGCCATGGTCATACGTTCGGTTTGCATAAAACCTCCTGTCAGCCCAGCGTCGGCATGGAGAACGCAGCGCCTGTCTCCTGCTGCATTTCCGGCCAGCGTGCGGTGACGGTTTTCATTCGGGTGTAGAAACGCACGCCATCGTTACCGTGCACGTTGAGTGCGCCAAAAATCGAGCGCTTCCAGCCGCCGAAACTGTGGAACGCCATAGGCACCGGGATCGGCACGTTAACCCCCACCATGCCCGCCTGCACCTCTTCGCAGAAGCGGCGCGCGCAGCCGCCGTCGCGGGTGAAAATGGCTGAACCATTACCATATTCATGGCGGTTAATCAGATCCACCGCGCTGGCGTAATCTGCTACGCGCACCACAGAAAGCACCGGGCCGAAAATTTCTTCCTTATAGATCGTCATCTCCGGGGTGACGTTATCGAACAGCGTCGGCCCGACAAAGTAGCCCTTCTCGTGACCCTGCACGCTAAAGCCGCGGCCGTCCACGCGCAGATTCGCCCCCTGCGCTTCCCCGCTGTCGATGTAGCCCAGCACCTTGCTGCGGTGCGCAGAGGAGATAAGCGGCCCCATTTCGTTTTCTGGCGTCTGGTCCAGCCCTGGCCCAACGCGCAGCGCGGCAATCTGTTTTTCCAGACGGGCGCAGAGGTCATCGGCGGTTTTATCGCCCACCGCCAGTACCACAGAAAGCGCCATACAGCGTTCCCCCGCCGCGCCGTAGGCCGCGCCCATAATGGCGTTGGTTGCCATCTCCATGTCGGCATCCGGCATTAAAATGCAGTGGTTTTTCGCCCCACCCAGCGCCTGACAGCGTTTGCCGTGGGCGGACGCGGTCTGGTAGATATATTCCGCAATCGGCGTAGAGCCAACAAAGCTCACGGCCTGCACGCGCGGGTCGGTCAATAGCACATCAACGGATTCTTTATCCCCCTGCACCACGTTAAACACGCCGTCCGGCAGGCCGGCCTCTTTCAGCAGTTTTGCCAGCGCGAGCGCCAGAGAGGGATCTTTTTCTGATGGTTTCAGCACGAAGGTATTGCCGGTCGCCAGCGCAATCGGGAACATCCACATCGGCACCATCGCCGGGAAGTTAAACGGCGTGATCCCGGCGCAGACGCCGAGCGGCTGCATCAGCGAGTGGCTGTCCACACCGGTGCCCACGTTGGCAGAGTGTTCACCCTTTTGCAGATGCGGAATGCCACAGGCGAACTCCACCACTTCCAGGCCACGGGTCAGTTCACCTACCGCGTCGGAGAAGACCTTGCCGTGCTCTTCGCTGATAAGACGGGCCAGACGTTCCATATTCTCTTCCAGCAGCGCTTTGAAGCGGAACATCACACGCGCGCGCTTAAGCGGAGAATGACGCGCCCACGCCGGAAACGCCTGCTGCGCGGCGGCAATCGCCTGCTCCGTTTCCTGTGCCGTACTCATCACCACCTGACGGATCTGCTCGCCGGTGGCCGGGTTGAAGATCGCCTGAACGCGCTGGCCTGAACCGGTGACACATTCGCCGTGAATAAAATTCGCTACCGTCTCCATCCTTAACCTCTCGCTGTTGATACGTGACTGTTACCTGAACACTGTGTACTGAACACTATATATGAAACAAATATTCCATTTTAAGTTGAAATAAAATAAATGATGATTATTGTGATCAAGGATGGATTTTTATGTTAACAGCTAACAACACTGACGCAGCGTGCGCTATTAAGGATTTTCAGGCGATGAAATGAGTGAAGTTTCTGTTTCATTTTTGCTGCCAGATGGATGGCCAACATTTAAAAGACGCGGTTTTGCGTTTAGAATCATAAGACTGTATTTGGGGGATAACATGACGACAGCAACCAGCCTGAACGAACTGCAGCAGCAAATCCGCGATCGCTACGATAGCCTGAGCAAGAGGCTGCAGCAGGTCTCCCGCTATGTACTGGATAATACGAACAGTGTGGCGTTTGATACGGTTGCGGTCATTGCCGAGCGTGCCGATGTGCCGCCCTCGACGCTGATCCGTTTTGCCAATGCCTTTGACTTTACCGGCTTCAACGAGATGAAACAGCTGTTTCGTATGAACCTGGTGGAGGAGACCGCCAGCTACAGCGATCGCGCGCGGCTGTTCCGCGAAATGGAGAGCGAAGCCGTGCCGGAAACGCCGCTCGATATCCTGCAGGAGTTCGCCCGCTCGAACGCGCAGGCGCTGCAGCAGCTGGCCGCCCGCGCCGAACCGGAGATGCTGGAGCGCGCCGTACAGCTTCTGGCCGACGCGGACACCATCTACATCGCCGGACTGCGCCGCTCCTTTAGCGTCGCTGCTTATCTCACCTATGCTTTAAGCCACCTGGAGTGCCGCCCAATTCTGCTCGACGGCATGGGCGGCATGCTGCGTGAGCAGATCAGCCGCATTAAGGCGCGCGACATTGTCGTGTCGATCAGCTTCTCCCCATACGCGGAAGAGACGGTGATGGTCAGCGAAACCGCCGCCAGCGTCGGCGCGCGGCAGATTGTGATTACGGACAGCCAGATTAGCCCGCTGGCGACGTTTAGCGATCTCTGCTTTGTGGTGAAAGAGGCGCAGGTGGATGCGTTTCGATCTCAATCGGCAACGCTGTGCCTGGTGCAGTCGCTGGTGGTGGCGCTGGCGTATAGGTTGGGTGAAGGGAAGTAAGGAAATAAAAAACCCCCTGCGCAGGCAGAGGGTTTTGGTGTTAACTCAGAGGGGGATTATTCCCACTCGATTATAAACGCAACAAAAATATCAATATAAATCAAAAACATAAATATAAAACAATTGCAAAGACCATGAACAATACCATACTCAAAATGGCTCAAGGGGATTGCACCACTCGATTTTAACTAATTATCCTTTTTTCTTAACAACGTAACGCAAGGGTCTACTCTGCTTCTCCAAAACGCCCTCATCAATCAGACGTTGTAACCATGCCTTTGCCTGTAAGTTCGACACATTCAACGCAACCGCTACTTCGGCGTCATTCATCGGAGTGCTCAAAAGTTGCTGGATCGCTGCGCGTACAGCTGTGAAGAGCACCTCGGCCGGCGTTGCTTCAGCATGCTCAAATTTTTTAATGTCCTTTGTGGATGCTAAAGACTCTTTTGTTAATGGGGATAATTCTTCCGATGCCTCAGCTGTTGGCTGTTCTTCAAGAAGAATGTCAGCAGGTTCTGACAGCTCAATCTCGGTCTGCGAATCCGTTCTGCATGAGACTTGCTCTGCTGTTTTGACGTCAGCCAACAACGTGCCCTCTTTCGACGACAGAGAAAGATCTAACTGTGGAGAGGCTGCAGGCATTGGCATCGCTATACTGAATACGTCTTTGAAGGATTCAACGCTTTGCGGGTTGGGCCAAGGAAGTGCGCCTTTTTTTTGTAATCCGGTTAAACCTTCGGAAGCTTCGCCCGTCGATCGAATAAAAACAGGGACGAACCTTAGTGTCTCCAATTGTTCAATGGCACCAGCCCATGTCCCCCCTTTATTAAGGTCGGAATTCACCACCAACGATGTATCCGCCAATGCATAAATCAACTTATTGCGCTGCATAGCATGCCCAATGTTGAAACCAGCGTTTGGATCGTAGGCAGAAACTAGTGTGAGGTTACCGTCACGTAAACGATTTCTTTCTTCACGATTCATTACGGCCTTTTCAAGGTGTTCAGCAAGCACACCAATACTCTTTCCGCCTGACTCCAATGCACCACGCATGGCAGCTTGATCAATGCCTCTTGCCCCCCCAGACACAATGGCCCGTCCAGCACAGGCGGCTAACCGTCCAATGGACATGGTATAGTCAATTAATGGCTCACTCACATTGCGCGATCCAACAACTGCTAGCCCACCTGCGTCAAGTAGCCTAATATCGCCACAGCCATAAAGTATTGCTGGAGCGTCTTCACGCATCCGAGCTTTAAGGCGGCGTGGATATCCAGGATCTGCACGACTTACAACCCAAATAGCTCTCGCTTGCCAGCGTTCCAGCACCTGACTTAATAGAAAACCACGAGCCAATAGACGTTGCATACGACTCTGATCAATCACTGTTTGACAAGCGCGTAAAATCTCATCAGCGTCTGGGGTTAAAAGGTCTGCTGGTTGACGGTGAATCTCACGCAAATGACGAGCAAGACGCTTGTATTCTCCCGGAGTTAAAAGCTCAGCTGACGGCATCCCACGTCCTGCAATCAGTGGTGCCGTCAGTAGCAGAATCGCTTGAGTATTAGGTGAAATCTTTTGCATCAGTCCTCGTGCCCAGTTTGTGAAAGAGCTATTGGCCAAACCTCACCGCTCCCAGCCTTTCTGAGGAGCCATGCTGCCACTGTTAGCGTCCATCGAGAATTAACAATGTCATCAACAAGTAACACTGGTCCACTAGGAATAGGCTCATTGGCTAATGCAAGAGAGCCATCAAGGTTACGTGCCTGCTGAGATGAGTTCGCCATAGTCTTTTGCTCTGGCCTATCTTCAGTTTTTACAAGCACTTGATGAAAAGGTAGCCCTACGGCAGCGGCAAGTCTTTTAGCAAAATTCGGAACAATATCTGGATGCTTCAAAGATGGGATAGCTGTGACCCATTCAGGGGCTGGTGTGGGCCCCCATTGATGAAACATCTCAGCACATGCCTGAACCAATTGTTCAGAAAAATATCCATCTTTATAGCGATTTTCTCTTACAATACGTCCCCAACCAGCATCCCCCCATACACAAAGTGCTTTACCCGAATTAGCTCGATATGCAGGAGCGATGACTCCTCTAACGTCATACTTAGGCATTCCGCCATCAGGCCACTTCTTGCGGGGTTCAATAGGCAAGCTAGTGCGACAAAGAAATTCTATGGCTGCTTTGACCAGTGCTTCATTAACGGTTGAGGGCAGTGGGGGTAAGGTAGGTGCTGTAACACTAGATGGATCGCCATCTAGAGCTCCAATTAGGAATCCCATATGATCACCGTACTGTAGGCTCGCGTAATGCTGCATCTGTTGATGCTCTTCCTGACGGAGCGCTGTGAGGCGTTCAGCCCGCTCCCAGAACGATTCGCTCAGCGTTGCAACGGTGAGCTGCCATTTACTGCCATGTTTTGCAATGGGGGCCGGTGACTCAAGAGAAAGAAGTGCAATCGTCTTATCTACACGCCCTTTACTGAGATTGATACGGTTCAACAACTCGGGAACTGATAACCCCTCGGGCTCGTCTTCAAGCGCTTCCAATACGTCTCTAACCTCATGCCGTGTCGGGAAGGCGCTACGGATAAACCAGTCAGTGATATCTGACTCTTCCTGACCACTTAGGAGGATACCATAAGCGGACTCCATTGCTCGCCCTGCACGCCCCACTTGCTGATAGTAGGCGACAACCGAGCCCGGCATCTGGAAGTGAATAACAAACGCCAAATCTGGTTTGTCATAACCCATACCTAATGCAGTTGTTGCAACCAGAGCTTTGACTTCATTGTTGAGCAACGCCTCTTCCAACTGCTCGCGCTGAGCACCGGTTTCACCTGTATAGGCTTCAACATTGTAGCCTTGAGCTTTCAACCATTGCGCCACTTGATTAGCATCACGTACAGTCAACGTATAAATGATGCCATTACCTTTTAGCGTACCTAGCTGTTCTGCCAGCCAAGCTAGACGCTCGGCCTGACTTGGTAAGCGGATAGTTTGCAGGGAGAGGGAGGTCCTGTTTAAGTCTCCACGTGAAACATGGAGATTCGGACCTAGGACAGAAGCAAGATCTTCCATCACTCGGTTGTTCGCCGTAGCAGTGGTGGCGAGCAACCGCAGGTTTGGCGGGAGAGTTTTGACGATTCTCTCAAGCAGGCGATAGTGTGGCCGAAAGTCGTGGCCCCAGTCTGAAATGCAATGTGCTTCATCAATGACCAGCATCGAAATTTGTGCTGCGATACTGGACAGAACCTGTGTTCTGAAGCGCTCATTCGCCAAACGCTCAGGTGAGATCAGTAGTATATCGATTTTACCCTTGGCCAATTCACCTTCAATTACAGCCCATTCATCCATATTATCAGAGTTTATTGTCGCGGCACGAACACCCATCCGCTGTGCAGCAGCTATCTGGTTTCGCATGAGAGCCAACAGCGGAGAAATCAATAACGCAGGGCCATTTCCATTTTCTCGCAATATTTTAGTCGCGATAAAGTAGACAAAGCTCTTACCCCAACCAGTCTTTTGCACGACCAGCAAACGACCCTTGCCTTCGACAATATGACGTATGGCATCTTCTTGGCCATCACGAAAACTTGCATCCCCGCGTCCGGAGCCGATTTGAAGAAGTTGTAACGCGCGTTTTGGATCAAAGACCATTAAAAACCCCCAGCCTACCAATGGCATCAATATATTTTTTACTGCGCAACTTCTGTTGCTAGTATGTTTGGTAAATTTTTGGCGTATAGGGCGAAACTATAACCCAAGTCTCAGGCTTTGATTCTGCCAAAAATTTATTCGTCCTTAATTACCAAGCCCTCATTTTGAAGATTCGACCTTTCTCTCCCTCATCGTGTAACGTAATCACAATCTCATCAGACGAGAATACTGGCTGATCACCAGCACGCACAGGCAAGTCCGAATCTATAAGAGTAATGATTGGCTGTAGCCCCAACTCCGCATAACGACGAATGATAGCCAAAAGGTTTTCTTTCTTACGATCATCCAAAGACTCAAACACACCATCATGATAAACAAAACGAGGATATTTTTCGTCCAAGTGAGCACGCAATACAGCCAAATCGAAGGCAATACAAAGCAGTTTGCGGTATGTATGCCCAAGATCGGCACTAGTAGCATTACCTGACTCGTCAAGTATTTCTGCCTTAAACTCTAGATGTCCTAGTTGATTGGGCGATACGCTCAGCAGAGCTTTGCGATCAATGACCTCTTCAACTATTTCGTTAAAGAACACTCTTATTGCAGAAAATAAGCTGTCCTGATCAGAGTTTTGCTTCTCGACATTAGCTTCAATCTGGGCCTGTAGATTTCCACGCTCTTCTGTCAAAGCCCTAATTTCTTTTCGAAGTTCCTGCAAACGATGTAAGAAGCCTCGCTGACGCTCTAACGACGTAATATCAGCACGCAATATCACCATCTCGTCCGAGACTTGTTTATATTTACCAAAAATGTCAGTTTCACTTAGAAATGAAAGCATCTCCGAGCGTTTTTTTCCTAGGAAATTCAATTCTGCATTGATGCGTTTTAGCTCAGCTTCGACTTCTTCCCGCTCTTCCTGCAGATAGCCACGACGCTCATCTGTAATAGCCCGATTGAAGTCGATTAGCTGTTGGAAATCCTTTTTAATCTGTCCTTTAAACAGGACTCCAGCCTCCTCAAATAGACGCTGCGCCTCATCGGGATTAAAGAGAATCTGATCTTCTTCCAACGAGGATATTATTTTCTTTTTGGTCTGATTGTATGAGTAACGTTCAGCATTTAAAGACGCAATTTTTACGTCGATGTCATCGACCAACTGCTTAGTACTATCCTTATCCTGAGTACGGAAATCAAAGGCATCAAGCAATGTCTGCTTTTTCTCAGCCTCTTTCTGCTTAAGTAACAGAATGCCCTCGATCTTGCTGATATCCTCAATAGAGCCACCCAATTCATTTTTGATAGTCTGTGCAATGGCTTGTTTCTTGGAGAGTTGCTCTTCTTTTTCATAATGTTCAACGATGAGTTGAGCGTCAAAACCAAGGACGTGAGCCAAGAAAGGCTTCCAATCTGAATGTGCTGCCGCAAATTTGCGTAGATGGAATACATCTCGGAAATCGTCCTGCGAGCGTAGTAGATATCCTAAGCCTTTGCGATATGCCCAAGGTTTGATTGCTCGCCAATCCAATACCCCATCCAACAACTCACGTGCACGCTCGAAAGGCATGTTCACATGATCCCACTCAGTCAGTGCTAACCCCGACAAGTCTTGATGGCCTGCTTGATGACGCTTAAAACTAATTTTAGTGGCTTCTTTAACACTACGCCGAATCGTTACGAACGATGCATCTTCCAACTCAATCTCAAGGAAGAATATAAATTCTTTGAACAAATCGGAGTGCTTGAAAAGAAAGAACTTAGGGTCACGTTTGGCTAAGAAACCAAAGTCGAGCAAGCGCCCTAGCGTAGTCTTGCCGAGATTATGCGTGTCCTTACTTCTGTTCTCCGGCAAGCGGATTTCAGCCATAACGACATTCATGCCTTGGACAAACTCCACGGGATCGAACAAGTCAGGCTTGTTAGAATAGAGTCTAGATAACTTCATTTGGCCCCACATATTCTAGAGCATCGGTTTTGGGGCGATACTCAATCAATCCCATGAGATAAAGAAAATTAAGAGCAGGTAAGAACAGCACCTCTCCACCGATAACGCTTTTTTTCGCAAATTTACGTAGAGCGTCATAATCATCAATACGCCGAGTTTTCAAGCGAGCCAATAGTAACAGTGAGACATTGATGACTGTTCGATCAGGATGAGAGTGCTTCGTTGGCCGTAGCATCGTCTACCTCCCCAATATCACAATTCCAGTACATGTAAAACAGTACAGCACGCGTCAAGCGCTTGTGAGCGTGCTGCCGCAAGATAGGATCACGGCTGAACAACATGTCAACCAGATATTCCATTACCTCATCAAAAGTTTGATAGTCCTTACGCTTTGCAATGATCTTGAGTTGGAACTCATCGACTACCGACTCGTACATACGTAATAATTCGAGGTTTTCCGGAGCAGCCAAGAAAGCCCGAATTTGAGCCGTTTCCTTCAAGTATCTCTTCCGCTGTGCCCTGGCATACTCAACACTCATATTGTTGAGTGTATTTTTTTGCTCGTATGTCACTCGCGCAGTCGGCGGATCATCAAGCATTTCGACCAAGCTCTCTTTATTTTGAGCCAGAGCCTGTACAACATCAGACAAGTCATCGGGACTAACAATCAGCGGCGAATCAACTGGATCAAGGTCTGCTTCCCTCGCTACATCAGGGAAACGCTTAAGCCAGATCTCCAGTTGTTCTAGCCCACAAAGATAAAGTGATGAACTGGAAATGTTACATTGAGACGAGAGGTAATCACGTATCTCCGTTTCAGCATTACCAGATAGGCGACGATTAGCGAATAGCATGTAATGATCTAACTGCTTGGCATCACGAAGTTTTTTTATACGAGGAATTTCTTTACCCAGCACGGTGTTCGCAGACGTAACACTGAAGAAGTCAGATTCGGAGAAATTTCGGTTATACCCATTGGTGTGCTTTGCCTGAACTATGGTTGTACCTACCCATGGCGCGTTCTTACTTGGGTGCAGTTCAGCTGTTCCCATAAACTTGGCATCGCGCCCACCATCAGGGCCCTTTGCAAATCCCTGTACGGCGGCTCCAAGCAACCGCTGGCACAGAAGAACGATCAAGGTCTCGAACTGACCATCGCTTAGATCTTCGTATGCAAATTTCATTTAATCCCCATCAATAACAACGACTTATTGTACATCATTGCTAAATTGTCGTTTGCGAAACCCCATAGTTGCGTATCAAGCTTGTGGATTCATTTATCCAATCAAAACAATGAAAACTTGACGCAAATATTAACATCCACAGCTAGCATAGACGAGCAAAAAGCGCAGTATCTAGGAGTATCTGGTAACTCACCGTTTTGTGAATAGATTTTGGAGAACCAAGCTGAGGAGAAGAATTCGCGAGTTGGTCGGATATCATGGCACTTGAGGGACTGCTGGTATGATAAATTATGAGATAGCAATGTTTTTAATTACTTATGCTCTTGCTCTCGGTGAACTTGCATCTCCTGCAGGTTACTCCAAAAGTCTTCATCAGTCCCAAATATGGCAGCAAGAATGCGAGCATCTTCATTTGTAAGACGACGCAAGCCGCAGAGAATATCGTCAATATACTGCTTGCAGCTACCCATAGCTTCCGCCAGTTCATCATTAGACATGTTCAGCGGTTTCAAAAATTCTTCTGTCAGAATTTCTCCCACTGTCACAGGCCCGGCGGTATCTGCTTTTGTGTAGTATGCAAGAATCTCTGAACGCCCCTGCTCATACGTCAGCTCGCCTGAAATAATACGTGCCTTAACGGACTCGTACAGTGGCGTACCACTGGGGTCCATTCCTTCAAATCTCAGGGAAGCCTCTGCTTTGCGGAAGCCCTCGATGCGTAACCGTGTATAGGGAGTCCTAGACATGTTTTTCCTTTGAGTTGCAGGAGTGAGGTTCGCTCAGTGAAAGCGTCAGCTCACGCAACCTCGTTAACTGACGCGCGTGATTCAAGATTTATTATTACCCGATAAGCTATCACCGGCAAAATCATCATGTTCGCGGTTATCCCGACGAGTAGCTGTTTGTTTACTTATCTGAGTCGCCAACTCCCCTCCAATAGTTTGTTGGGCACGAGAAGAACTGCTACTTCGCTTCATTCTCTGGTACTCAGCAGCTCCGTTAGCCATGCTGCTTCCCATATGGCTTGCCATGCGGCCAGCACGCGAGAATGAAGCAAACCCCTGACTTCCTCCACTGGCGCTACCTGAACTGCTCCCTGCAGACGAACCACTGTAACCGCCTGAGGTTTGGCCTCCAGAAGTATCTACAGAACCGGTATCTTCCCCGCCGCCAAATCCTCCACCGGAACCGCCTCCGCCGCCTGAACCAGATTCTTCGGCCATGGCAGCTTGCGCAGACTCGAATGCTGCCTTTAATGCTGAGGCTCCGCCGCTGACTTGAGCTGATACCCCCATTGCCATTGCTCCAGCACCGCTGATGGCAGTAGCGGCTGCGCCGGTAATCATACCCGCCCCAAATCCACCAATCCCTTGTAAAGAAGCCCCTCCTACAACACCTGATAACAACAGTGGTAGCTTATTAGTTAATACTAACAGGATAATTGACGCTAGAAGCAAAACTATAAGACTATTAAGATCAGGAACATCATCTTTAATAAGCGAAAAATATTGATCTATAAATGATTGTCCAATCCCAATAATTAATGTCGTCGTGAATAATTGAATGCCAATCGATAAAACAGTTCGTAAGTAATTAATTGCTATATCAGAGGTCCATTTCGAACCACCAAACCCAAGCAATATAACTCCTGCATAACATAACACCCATGCAGAAACCAACATGATTAGCATATTTATCGCTATAAGGGACATCACTACCAAAACGATTATCGCGACTGTTATCATAATGGTGGATATCATTGGCGACCAAATTGATGCAGCTGAACTGACCTTTGTTAATATCGCAAACGCCATATCAACTATGCTTGAGGGAGAAATACCAGTACTTATTCCTAACGCGTTTGCTGCAAGTTGTCTCATTGAATTAATTATGGATTGCGATATGGATGGGCCGTTGATTAAAAGATAATAAAAAAAACCAATGACGGCAAAAAAGCGAACTATTTCAGCAAGTACGCCTGTCAACCCTTCCCCTTGCATAGCCATCATACCAAATGTCCAAACCATACTTATTAATACCAGCCCCCAGAAGAGCCAATTTGCATAGTCAGCAATTACTGCTGTCCATGTACTGGCTACTTGTTGAAACTTATCTAATAAAGTATCAAGTAGCCCGCTACTATCTAATTGACCAGCATAGGCATTTATAGAAAAGAAAAGTATGATACCTAAAAAGGTGAGCTTACTTACTATTTTCATGATTACCATTCTCGTTTAGGGCTTGGTTTATTATTACTCCGTAGAGCACATTTATCGTATTTATGTTCATCAAATTTATTATCTGGCATCGATAAACAATCTTTATCATTTTTATCGCAAGAACATATGGCCAATAAACTGATCAGAATAAATACAATCAAAAGATTATCTTTCATTCTGCGTTTCCTCACCAAATTCGCTTCGGGCTTGGTGTATTCTCTCCAGCTAACGCTTTTTCATCAGCGGCTATCTGTTGTGATTCTTTATCTGCCTGAGCCTGTGCCAGTGTCGCTGCAGCGTTTTGTTGGGCTACCAGAAGTGAGCGGATTTGCAGTAACTGATTTGTCTGTGCACTGGCAAGCTGGTTTGCCGCCTGAATAGCTTCCATTTGCCCTTGTGCGCCGCTTGCCTGAGTTTGTAATTCGGCAAGATTATCAGCATCGCTCTGCAGGGTGTTCTGCTGCTCGTCAATTACCTTAAATACTGCGTCATTGGCCTTTTTACGCGCCCCTGAGCTGTTCTGTTCAGCTTCACGCAGTGCACTAATTTCAGACGCGGTACATTCAACATTGCTGTTAAAGCAAGGCGATGTCCTGTAGTAGTTAACATCCTGATAGCGTTTCAGGTACGCATCGAGACTCCCGGCCTGATTCTTGTAGTAATTAAGGGTATCCTGCACCTGCAACAATTTATTAATTGTTGAATTTGCCTGGTCCCAGATATAGGCCGCAGGAGCTACGGTGTTCTGCAGCATGTTTTCATACTGCTGCAGCTGCGTCTGGTACTGCTGGATTTATTTAGTCACAGCCTGAACGTTGTTAACTGCGCTGATTGTGGTCTGAACCACATTAGTGCCATCAATAAAGGGAATTCCGGCCTTCACCGGTAATGCCATGACGGACGCCACGAAAGGAACTATTAAAGCTTTTTTAGCGGCTAAAATCCCTCTTTGTGATGAAACCACTCGGAACTTTAAATTCATTTTCTCACCTCTTTTTCAACAGATTAGTAATATTTAACACTCTGTCTATTAATAGACGCAGGTATATAAAAAACCACACATTTATTTATTCAAGATTTTATCCATAATATTCCTTAGTTCTTGCCGAGTTGATTCTATTTTCGCAAGCAAGGTTCTTATCAGTGTGGGTGAAAAATCAACTGTTCGAGGATCATTTGCGAGCCATAATTTAAGTAATCCGCCAAGTCTTCCAAGATCAGCGTTTACTCGGCTAAGTTCATTAACCTGTTTTATATCTACGATAGAATCAATCTGATAACCCATTGCAACTCTACGAACAAAACAGGCAACACTTAATCCAGATGCTTCTGCATTTTCTTGGATGAGAATTTTTTCTTCGGGTAAACAATAAACTTTTATTGGCGTACTATTTTTTCTAGTCTGAGTAACTTTCATATAGCTCTCCATACAGGCGGTAGCCTGGCAGCCTCGCAGAGCAGGACGCCCTTGAGCCGCGATGCGGCGAATAGGGAGTGGTAAAGTTGGAACACCATAGCGGTGGGCCTACTTTACATGTCCTGCCCTGCAGTTGCCGTTGTATATCTGTGCACGACAATGTGTATTTCAGTGTACAGGATGTGTTTTCTTAGTGTATTAATATAGGATTACTCGAGTAAAGTTCTGCAGCAAATGTGTTTTTTGCAAGGAAACTATATTTCTCCCTTTCGAAAATGACCTTTAGCATTTATAAATAGGCGTCCACCAACTGTATTTATGTTTCGATATATTGTAAGAAATCTTTTATTTTCTCATGCAATTTTTTACTTACCTTGTCAGAGCATGTGCATTGCAGATTTTAGCGGCTAAAATCTGCCTACCTATGCCTAAACCTCATATGTCATAAAATCTACCTCAAGTGTCAATATACCAAACGTGTAAGTAATCTCTTCTTCTGGCGTACAACCATCGGCCTTTGGCCGATTCTAGATTTGAAAGCGCCTGCTCAGGCAGGTGATTTCAAAGACTGTAGATCTTGAACGATCCTGTAAATACTGCTGAATAGTAAAAAATCGGGCCGCTGTAGCACGCTACCGGGCCGCTGTAACACGCTACCGGGCCGCTGTAACACGCTACCGGGCCGCTGTAACACGCTATCGGGCCGTTGTGACACGTTTTATCCTAGAACCGTTCAAATCAATTCCAATTTCCAGCAATTGCACGGAATCTTCTTTCAATCTCCGACGATAGTTGCGTAAAGTCATATTACCCGTTCCTTCACCGCACACTGCTAATATCAACGTATCCATATACCACCCTCCTAAAGGATTATTCCTATGGGTTAAGACATGACGAGCGACTGCCTGGCTAATACCATGTTGTAGCCGAGCTATGGGGCCAGGATGATAATAAAATGGCAAATCTTTTTTGAGTAACATCGCTAATGCAACACCCAGACGGACACGCCATAAACGACGTTCTCCCCCAGTCAAAGGATCTGGACGCGTCATAGGTGATGGCACTACATGATCGATCAGTCCCCCTATTATACAGTCGCCGCTTTTCTCCAGCTCTGGCGTTATAATTTCAACTGTTGCGACGCGCAGATCTAAAAGCAATTTCTGTATACGACCATAACTGTATTGTGCATCGGATAGCGTTCGGCGTACTTTCGCTGGATCTACTAATAATTCGATTCCACCATCAGAAATTTCACGACGTTGCTCGGCAACATATAATATTGTCTCTACGATATCGGCATGACGCTGTCCGAGCCGTCCGGTAACACGACAACGTCCGAAACTTGTCTCCATCCATTGTCCCTTCACCTCCTTAGGACGCTGGCTTGGCTGGTACAGAATTACTCGGGCTTGCCAAGCTGTACTTGTGGGTGCCACTTTATTACCAGTTGTCATTGTCAGCGCCACTCCAGGTAGATGTTCTTTCTTTAGTAAGCTTTTTATTATTCTTCGAGCTGAGCGCCGTTATTTTTAATACTCCCCCCTCATGTCTCTGTAACCAACGATCTGGCGCACGTTCTCCATAATTTGCTTTATTTATTCCAAATCTAACAAATTGACCTCGAACATCATCAGAAATACCATACGTCTTCGCTTCTAAGGCGGTCATGCCCGCCAGATAAGATTGCCACCGTATATTATCAACCAGGACGCTACTACCCCTGCTTGCCTGCTGTACATCACCAACTCCCATCGTGGCAGAGCCTTTGTTTGAATGGTGTAGAAATATAATCGAACACCCAGTATCAGCAGCAATACCTTCTAGCTTTCCAATGACTTTGGACATTGCTCCGCTATTATTTTCATCTTCCTGGTGGAAACGACGAAGAGTATCCAAAATTATTAACCGTCTACTTTTTGAAATCTCATTAATCAAGTTGCTCCAACCTGGCGAGAAAATATTTGGACACTTCCCTACCAAAGGTTCGACAAGTAGCTTATCAGCTACAATCTGCTGCTGACGTGCTGTTAGATATTTTCCCAAAGCATATAGACGATGGTGAATGATGGTTGCAGAGTCCTCCACAGTTAAATATGCCACTAACCCCGTTGGATATTCACCAAAGTTTAATAGATCTACACCACAAGTAATCTGCACAGCCAGTTGTAATGCCAGCATTGACTTTCCAACGCCTCCCGGAGAAACAATCGCTCCGATAGTACCAATAGCCAAATTAGGCAAGACGTAATCAATTGGTTGCGGCTTAGCTTCAAATGCTTCCATTATGTTCAATGACATTGCTGTTACCTACCTAAAACAATACCGGGTCTGGCCGCTTTAAACATTGCTGATTTACGATCCGCAATCCACTGTTCCACTTCGGATAACTGCCATGCAACATTTCGGCTAGTAAGTGCTATACGGCGAGGAAACTCGCCTCGCTGTTCAAGGTTATAAATAGTGCGGGCTGACAATGGGATCATTTCCAGAAGTGTTTTTCTGTTAATGAGCGTGCTATGTGCCTTTGTTTGCATCTGCCTTCCTCCTGTTTCCAATCAGGCCTATACAATGCCAAGCATTACCACTTGCTAAAACCTATTCATTGGCTAAAATGGTTGACATGAAAATTACTATCTGGGAAGGCTGTGATCTCACAGTTGCAGCTGCAATTAAATTATTTGTAGAGCGTAGTTCTCCGTACTCCATATTTTCACGGAGGTATCCAATACTGCGTCTCATACAGGAAGTTATTGATCCAGCAGTAGCTGCTTATGTAAATTCCCTGCCACCAAGTCATAAAGACTACATTTCTGGAGTAAATCTAGGATTTAGTGAAGTACTTAAAAAATTGGGTTTAAACGTCGTAGTACAGGCACAAAGACTTCTTTTGCGTAATTTCGTTCTGACTTTAGATCAACAAACTTCTCTTGATAAATGCTTTACCGCTACTATTGAGTCTCTTATTGAGTTAGTCAGTGAGTGCGCATCCAAGCGGCCGAAGAAATCCTCTCCTGCAAAAGGAGTAACTATAAATTCACAGCGTAAGCTCGGTTATTGCGAGTTCTGCGGTAATCTAACCGAATTTTCCAAGTTGATCAGTGAGATATCAGAATTTGTTGCTAACGATAATGAGTTCCCCGTTCATGAAAAACAGGTCCTTAGTCATCGATATTGTTCTGACCATAGGCCCAAACTCACCAATGGTCTATGGAATCCCAAATACAGACAAGGAAAGCGGTCTCTCGAACAGTTCAATAAAGAACTAATAAGGCTTAGACGGCAATGCGCTAAACCTCATAAAGCTAACGCAAACACAGGGGATATATTGATTGATACATATTTTCATGAGTGGATGCAGGGTCAAACTTTAACCCCAGCAGATCTAGATAAACTTAGGAATATCGCCAGACGAATGGTTGACTCCAAATTCACTGATACTAAGAAAAAAATAATCATATTAAAACACCAAGGTTTTAACCAGTTTGAAACCGCACAGGTTTTAGAAAAAAATCACTACACAACTATGACAAAGCAGGCTGTGTCCAAGGCCTTAGCGTCTGTGAGGAAAGAATTTTATATTTAAAATAGTATATCCACGAGCTATTATGGTGGCAGTTTAAGTCTTAATATCATCCACTTTATTGAATTATAACCAGCCACTTACGAAGGTTTTTCGCGATTACCCTGCTTCAAATTGATGATTTTGAAAATACAGTATTATAGTTTATTGTTTGTAGCGCAGCTGTAAGCGTTATGCAAAACGGATCACAGTGATACGACCTCACCAGTAAATCACTGAAGCCGATCTGTAATGACATAGAACGAATTGGTTTTATGGTTATGCAATGGCTCATCCCCTTACTTGTCCCTGACCATAAAAAGCATTCGCTTTCCTGAAAGCAAGTCTAAGCCAAGGGGCGTTTGCAGTTGTCTTATCTTGACTCATTAGGTACTGGCTTAATGATTAGAATCATGTCGGTGGCATTTAGGTCCAAATATGCCCAAAATTTTAGCAGCTAAAATTCGTCTTCTCATGTAGGGTCAAGAAGCTTATGACTTAACCTATTGATTATGTGAATTACCTTGTGAGTAATACTCGTAGAATGGAATCTTCCAAAACTCTGACAATCCACTCTGAATGCATGGTAACAAAGAACAGTTTAAACCATGGTCTGTTCAGCGTTAAATTTCTCAAGATAGACTTCCATTTCGCGAGTCCACCTAGGGGTAGGTACCGAGGTGATCATTAGCCACGGAAACCACCATACAAGCATGAAGAGTAACATAAGCGGTGCGATCATTTCGGCCGAAGAATGAGAAACTATATACATAATGAATAATATTAGTAGAACTGCGTTTGCAATCTGACCTGCCTGAAAAAGACGCCAGAGAAAAAAATGCCATTTCCTGTTGAACACAATCAGTCCATCCCGTTCTTCGAGCCAGTTACGCCACGGCTTGAGATAACCAGCCCGCAACCCATAACGATCGCACATTATTACAGCCAAATCCTGCAGCCGATAATTATACAAGCCTGTGAGCCGATAAAGGCTGCGCTGACGAAGCTCACGCTTTGCCAGACGGACCGCATTTTTATTCAAATATGGCTGTGTCAGCATTTGCTCTAGCCGGCGCTTCCTAAGATTGAGTAGTCCACGAAATATACTGCCAGATTCAGCATTAATTACTCTGTGACGAACTACACCGAGTGCAATATAGATACACAGCAATAGCCAGCCGGTCTTAGGGTATTGATTCATCCATTGTATAATTACAGATAACTCAGGCACTCTTATTTTTCCTTTTTATGCAATCCAGATAAAACCAGTAAAGATTCAGTAAATTTTAGCGGCTAAAATTACTCTCCTAGCGTAGATAAAAGAAGCATATCCACTTAACTTACTGATTGTTCACTACTTAAGAGTCCATTCATCAATCATATTCGCCCAATCTTGTAGCATCTCAGCCCTCTGCTCACGATATTCAGCCTTGTTATAAACAGCTCGTACCCCTTTTTGTTCATGGGCAAGGCTCTTCTCAATCCAGTCAGTATTATACCCGGCCTCATGTAGCAAGGTGCTGGCTGTACGCCGTAAGTCATGGGGACCAAACTTAGGCAACAACTCCCCTTCTTTCTGAGCCAGGCGATACGTCAGTGTCAAAACCCGGTTTAAAGTAGCGCTACTCATTGGCGCATCGGAATCGTACCGCGAAGGAAGGATAAAATCAGAGCTACCGGCAAAGGTTTTGAGAGCAATCATAATATCCATTGCCTGTCTGGAAAGAAAAACCAAATGTGGATTACGTCGTTTCATCCTCTCCTTTGGTATCGTCCATAATGCCTCACTAAAATTGATCTCGTTCCAGGTTGCGTTAGTAAGCTCACTTTTACGTACCATCGTTAACAGCAAAAGTTTAACCGCTGCTCTGATTGATGGCGTCGTTCCTACCCGTTCCATGTACCGATACATCAGACCAATTTCAATTGGCGTCAATGCCCTGTCTCGAGGCTCAAATTTCGCTATGCTTGCAGGCCGTACCAGATCAGCTGGATTCTCCACCTTCTGACCGCGCTCAATAGCCCAGCGATAGACTTGCAATACAATCTCTCTGGCGTGTACAGCTGTCGCCGGTGCCCCTCTCTCGACAATGTTATCGGTTAATGCGCGTAAGTCTTCATGTGTAATCTCACTAAGTTTCTGCTGGGCAAATTTTGACTTCAACTCCCTTTGATATACCGAACGCCGCATATCACGCGTCGATTCAGCCATTTGATAACCGCGTAACCATTTCTCAGCCCACGCACCAGAAGTCTCCGCATCTTTGATACGCGCTTTATCTCTGGCTTTTTCCCTCGCAGGCGATCTTCCACTGGCAACCATTTTTTTGGCTTCATTGAGCCGTTCACGCGCTTCTGCAAGCGTGATCCCTCCAACACCATAGCGGCCAAAAGTAACGGTCTCCTGTCTTCCGTTTATTGAATAGTTATAACGAAATGAAATAGTTCCAGCCGGAGTGACCGCAACATACAGACCATCACGGTCATTAACTTTATAGAGTTTCTCCTTCGGCTTAAGGTGACGCAGCCTGGTGTCAGTCAACATGGTTTATTGTTTTCCTTTATCAAAAAATACCATGTTGTAAAAAATTCAGAAAAGTTGTTTAACCCTCTGTTTTTAATTGAGTTATAAAAAAAATACCATAACTCAAACGAAATTTATCACATGGTACTTTTTCAAACCTGAATTCGAAACCAGAGAGTACCATCAAAAATTCCATTGAAAAAACCGTGCTTCCCGTTGCTAACAGCTGCCAGAAAGTGCCAGACACAAAAACAAAAAAGCCCGCTGTTACGAGGGCTTAGAGGTACTTTACTGCTGTTACGTGCAGGCTGTTGCCAGACGCGAAATCATTCCCACTCAATCGTAGCCGGTGGCTTACCGCTGATGTCATACACCACGCGGGAAATACCGTTCACTTCGTTGATGATGCGGTTAGACACACGGCCTAAGAAGTCATACGGCAGGTGCGCCCAGTGCGCGGTCATGAAGTCGATGGTTTCCACCGCACGCAGGGAAACAACCCAGTCGTACTTACGGCCATCGCCCATAACGCCGACGGAGCGAACTGGCAGGAACACGGTGAACGCCTGGCTCACTTTGTTATACAGGTCAGCTTTGTGCAGCTCTTCGATGAAGATAGCATCCGCGCGACGCAGCAGGTCGCAGTACTCTTTCTTCACTTCGCCCAGCACACGCACGCCCAGACCCGGACCCGGGAACGGGTGACGGTAGAGCATATCGTACGGCAGACCCAGTTCCAGACCGATCTTACGCACTTCGTCTTTGAACAGCTCACGCAGCGGTTCAACCAGACCCATCTTCATCTCTTTCGGCAGGCCGCCCACGTTGTGGTGAGATTTGATGACGTGTGCTTTACCGGTTGCGGATGCCGCAGACTCGATCACGTCAGGGTAGATTGTGCCCTGTGCCAGCCACTTCACGTCTTCCAGCTTCAGCGCTTCTTCGTCGAACACTTCCACGAAGACGCGGCCGATGATCTTACGTTTGGCTTCCGGATCGTTGACACCGGCCAGCGCGTCCAGGAAGCGCTGTTCTCCTTCCACGTGAACGATGTTCAGACCGAAGTGGTCACCAAACATGTCCATGACCTGCTGGGCTTCATTCAGACGCAGCAGACCGTTGTCCACGAATACGCAGGTGAGGTTTTTACCGATAGCGCGGTGCAGCAGCATCGCGGTTACGGAGGAGTCAACGCCACCGGACAGGCCGAGAATGACTTTGTCATCGCCAACCTGCTGACGGATACGCTCAACGGCGTCGTCGATGATTTTAGCCGGGGTCCACAGGGCTTCACACTGGCAGATATCGCGCACGAAGCGCTCCAGCATGCGCATACCCTGACGGGTGTGGGTCACTTCCGGGTGGAACTGCACGCCGTAGAAGCGTTTCTCTTCGTTCGCCATAATCGCGAACGGGCAGCTTTCGGTGCTGGCAACGGTCACGAAGTCGGACGGGATAGCGGTCACTTTATCGCCGTGGCTCATCCACACGTCCAGCAGCGGTTTGCCGTCTGCGGTCAGGGAGTCTTCGATACCGCGCACCAGCGCGCTGTCGTTCACCACTTCAACCTGTGCGTAGCCAAACTCACGCTCGTTGGAGCCTTCTACGTGGCCACCCAGCTGCATTGCCATGGTCTGCATACCGTAGCAGACGCCGAATACCGGCACGCCCGCTTCGAACACATACTGCGGCGCACGCGGGCTGTTCTCTTCGGTGGTGCTTTCCGGGCCGCCGGACAGAATAATGCCGCTTGGATTGAATTCGCGAATCTGTGCTTCCGTGACATCCCACGCCCACAGTTCACAGTAAACGCCCAGCTCACGCACGCGACGCGCCACCAGTTGAGTGTACTGAGAACCAAAGTCCAGGATGAGAATGCGATGTTTATGAATGTTTTCCGTCATTGACGCTAATTCCGAGGCAAGTGAAACAAAAACAGAGCGCCCGGCATGAGCCGGGCGCGGAAACTTATCAGGAGCCCAGACGGTAGTTCGGGGACTCTTTGGTGATCGTCACGTCGTGAACGTGGCTCTCCTGGATACCCGCACCGCTGATGCGTACGAATTCCGCTTTAGTACGCAGCAGGTCAATGGTACCACAGCCGGTCAGACCCATACAGGAGCGCAGGCCGCCCATCTGCTGGTGAATGATCTCTTTCAGACGGCCTTTATAGGCAACGCGACCTTCGATACCTTCCGGCACCAGTTTGTCAGCAGCGTTATCGGTCTGGAAGTAACGGTCAGAAGAACCTTTAGACATCGCGCCCAGAGAGCCCATACCACGGTAAGATTTGTAAGAACGGCCCTGGTAGAGTTCGATTTCACCCGGGGATTCTTCAGTCCCTGCCAGCATGGAGCCAACCATCACCGCGGAAGCACCTGCGGCGATCGCCTTAGCGATGTCGCCAGAGAAGCGGATACCGCCGTCTGCGATGACCGGAATGCCGGTGCCTTCCAGCGCTTCAACCGCGTCAGAAACCGCAGTGATCTGTGGAACACCTACACCGGTCACGATACGGGTTGTACAGATGGAGCCTGGGCCGATACCCACTTTCACCGCGCTGCAACCTGCGTCAGCCAGCGCGCGAGCACCTGCGCCCGTCGCCACGTTACCGCCGATGATCTGCAGATCAGGATATTTCGCACGGGTGTCGCGAATACGTTGCAGAACGCCTTCGGAGTGGCCGTGAGAAGAGTCAATCAGCAGCACGTCAACACCTGCGGCGACCAGCGCATCAACACGCTCTTCGTTACCGACACCTGCGCCAACCGCAGCGCCTACGCGCAGACGGCCATGCTCGTCTTTACAGGCGTTAGGTTTACGTTCTGCTTTCTGGAAGTCTTTAACGGTGATCATACCGCGCAGGTGGAAGTTCGCATCCACAACCAGCGCTTTCTCAACGCGTTTTTCGTGCATTTTTGCGAAGACGACATCACGCGCTTCACCTTCACGCACGGTCACCAGACGCTCTTTTGGCGTCATATATACGCTAACCGGCTGGTTCAGGTCGGTCACGAAACGCACGTCACGGCCGGTGATGATACCCACCAGCTCGTTCTCTTCGGTCACCACCGGGTAACCGGCAAAGCCGTTACGTTCGGTCAGGGCTTTCACTTCGTGCAGGGTGGTGGTTGGCAGAACGGTCTGTGGATCGGATACGATGCCGGATTCATGCTTCTTCACGCGGCGAACTTCTTCAGCCTGACGCTCGATAGACATGTTTTTGTGAATAAAGCCAATGCCACCTTCCTGTGCCAGGGCAATAGCCAGGCGCGCTTCAGTCACGGTGTCCATTGCCGCAGAGAGCATAGGAATGTTCAGGCGAATGGTTTTCGTCAACTGCGTGCTGAGATCGGCAGTATTCGGCAGAACGGTGGAGTGAGCGGGAACGAGGAGGACGTCGTCAAACGTCAGTGCTTCTTTAGCGATACGTAGCATGGGCAATATCTCTGACCTGGGTGGTTAAATATTGCCGTGGCATTATACAGAGCGTAACCGATTGCATCCACACTTTTTTATAAAAAAACCTTGCACTCACCTCTCAGCAGGTTACTATCGACTGAATAACTTGCTGATTTAGAATTTGATCCCGCTCACATGTTATCCTCTCAATCCCCCTCAATTTATACTGTCAGCCGCCTGAATCAGACGGTGCGTTTGCTGCTTGAGCAGGAAATGGGGCAGGTCTGGATCAGCGGTGAGATCTCTAACTTCACGCAGCCCGCTTCCGGCCACTGGTACTTTACGTTAAAAGACGACACCGCCCAGGTGCGCTGCGCCATGTTCCGCAACAGCAACCGCCGCGTGACGTTTCGTCCTCAGCATGGCCAGCAGGTGCTGGTGCGCGCCAATATTACGCTGTATGAACCGCGCGGCGACTACCAGATCATCGTCGAGAGCATGCAACCTGCGGGCGAAGGCTTACTCCAGCAGAAGTATGAACAGCTTAAGGCTGCGCTTTCGCAAGAGGGGTTGTTCGACCAGCAGTGTAAAAAGCCCCTGCCCTCACCAGCCCACTGCGTTGGGGTAATCACTTCGAAAACCGGTGCCGCGCTGCACGATATTTTGCACGTCCTCAAGCGTCGCGATCCTTCCCTGCCCGTTATCATCTACCCGACCGCTGTTCAGGGTGACGATGCACCAGGCCAGATTGTGCGTGCCATTGAGCTGGCGAACGCGCGTCAGGAGTGCGACGTATTAATCGTTGGGCGTGGCGGCGGCTCGCTGGAAGATTTGTGGAGCTTCAACGACGAGCGCGTGGCACGGGCGATTTTTGCGAGTGCTATTCCCATCGTGAGTGCGGTCGGGCATGAAACGGATGTGACGATAGCCGATTTCGTTGCGGATTTACGCGCGCCTACGCCGTCTGCTGCGGCAGAAGTGGTGAGCCGCAATCAGCTGGAGCTGCTGCGTCAGATCCAGAACGGCCAGCAGCGCCTGGAGATGGCGATGGACTACTTCCTCGCTAACCGTACCCGCCGCTTTACCCAGCTTCATCACCGCCTGCAGCAGCAGCATCCACAGCTTCGCCTTGCGCGTCAGCAAACCGTGCTGGAGCGTCTGCGCCAGCGGATGAACTTCGCGCTGGATAATCAGCTCAAGCGCGCGATGTCGCGTCAGCAGCGCGTGACGCAGCGCCTGAACCAGCAAAACCCGCAGCCGAAAATTTACCGCGCACAAACGCGCATTCAGCAGCTGGAGTATCGTCTGGCAGAAACTGTCCGGGCACAACTTAGCACCACCCGCGAACGCTTTGGCAATGCGGTGACCCATCTTGAAGCGGTTAGCCCACTTTCTACCCTGGCACGCGGCTATAGCGTTACCACCGCCACTGACGGCAAAGTGCTGAAGCAAACCAAACAGGTGAAAGCCGGAGACGTGCTGACCACCCGTCTGTCGGACGGCTGGGTGGAAAGCGAAGTGAAAGGCGTGATGCCGGTAAAAAAACCTCGCGCCCGTAAAAAGGCGTAATCAGCGATGGCTCTCTGGCGTGACGGCTAGCATCAGCCAGGTCATGCCTGAAAAAATCGCCAGCGCAGCCACTGCGCTCGTTAACCCCAGAAGCAGGCCAAAAAGGATAGCCCCCACAACCTGCCCGCCTGCCAGCATCAGAAAGGCCAGGCTGACTCCAGCCGCAGGTGAAGGATGTGCGATCTCTGCCCCCTTCACCAACAATACCCCGGACAAAATCACATACCCCGCACCGCTCATGGCCACTGCCGGAATAAGCCACCAGGAGAAACCGTGGCTTACTGTCAGAACCGCTAGAGAAATGGCCATGAAGATCTGGGATAAACGATAGACCCCCCGCATGCCGATACGCCTTGCCATACTTCCGGTAAATATGGCAATAATCCCCGCCCCGCCGCTTATCAGCCAGAGAATATTGGTCGCTGCGCTATCCAGCTTCGTGTGACGCATAAGTATTTCCGGGCCAAAGCTCCACCATGCGGCGCTGGCCATACCGCTGATAAAGGCAATCCCCAGCAGCCGAAACATGCCGGGTTTGCGTACGATAGATAGCACCTTTGGCGTTGACTCACGGGATTTCGCCGCAGATGACGGCAGATACCGCCACAAAGCCGGCAGGCACAGCAGCGCCATAATGGCGAACACAACACAGGCTGCCCGCCAGCCCCCGGGCATGAAAAACAGAACGGGCACCGAGAGAATGATCCCACCGCTCGTTCCGGCATTGATGGTGGTATTCACATGGAGCTGACGGTCAGGGGCGATCCTGTCATTAACCGCCCCGGCAAGGGCCGGTGAGGCCAGGCCGGAGCTCAGCCCGGCAATAAATAAACCTATCGCCAGCATCGTTGAATGTGCCGAAGTCGCGAGAATGAACAACCCCGCGGCGGCGGCGATGGCCGCCAGCAAGGCGGGCAAACGAGGCCCTACGCGCGCAATAAGGTACGAGGCCATAAATATCGACATGCAATACGCCGCATAACTACAGGAGGCTATAAACCCCGCCACCTGCGGGGTGAAAGGGATAGCCTGGCGGATATCAGGCAGCATCAGGCCCCACGAAAACCTTGCCATACCATAGGTCACCGCGATGATTGAAAACCCGGTTATGCTCAGCGAAGTCTGCCTGTTCATTACGCTCCTCTTAGTTAATGCCGTTTAAAAAACCTAAACGGTGATGAAGCGTTGCGCCAGTTTTTAAGGAGACGAATTGTCCGACTTACAACCAGCACCGGTTTAATGTTTTACACTTAAGAAGATTCTTTTTTCGGCATTGCCAGAAAACAGGAGAGTTGCATGACCCGAATTCACAGCGTGATCCCCCCTTATATTCTTCGTCGTATTATCGAAAGCGGTTCTGAGCCGCAGCAGCGCTGCGCCCGCCAGACTTTAACCCATGTCCAGACGCTAATGGCCCACATGCCCGGTAAACCTGCCGCGCCGCACGTGAGCAAAGCCGGACAGCTGGAGCGTGATATCTACGATGCGAAACAGACCCAGGAGTTGCCAGGCACGCAGGTGCGCTATGAAGGCCAGCCGTCCAATGGGGATGTGGCCGTCGATGAAGCCTATGACTATTTAGGCATCACCCACGATTTCTTCTGGAAAGAATACCAGCGTGACTCGCTCGATAATAAAGGGCTGATCCTCACCGGCACCGTGCATTATGGCCGGGAATACCAGAACGCCTTCTGGAACGGTCAGCAAATGGTCTTTGGCGATGGCGACGGGGAAATATTTAACCGTTTTACCATTGCCATCGACGTTGTGGCGCACGAACTCAGCCATGGCGTTACCGAGACCGAAGCCGGGCTGATCTATTTTGAACAATCGGGTGCGCTGAATGAGTCCCTGTCGGACGTGTTTGGCTCGCTGGTTAAACAGTATCACCTGAAGCAAACCGCCGACCAGGCCGACTGGCTGATTGGCGAAGGTCTGCTGGCGAAAGGGATTAACGGCAAAGGGTTGCGCTCCATGTCGGAGCCGGGCACCGCCTATGACGATCCTCTGCTCGGTAAAGATCCGCAACCGGCGCACATGAAGGATTTCATCAAAACGCGTGAAGATAACGGCGGCGTCCACCTGAACTCCGGCATTCCCAACCGGGCGTTTTATCTGGCCGCAACGGCAATCGGCGGCTATGCCTGGGAAAAAGCGGGTTATGCCTGGTACGACACAGTTTGCGATCGCAATCTGCCACAAGATGCGGATTTTGATGCCTTCGCAAAACTGACGATAGCCCACGGCGAAAAGCGCTCGGGCAGCGACGTTGGAGCGGCAATAAGACAAGCCTGGGAACAGGTGGGAGTGCTGTAAATGCAGGTTCCGGAACTGACAGATGACGCCGTGGTTGAGCTGGCCCGGGAAGGCGGCGTCGCTTTTATTCCCAGGCTGAGCGGCCAGCGCACCATCACGCTCTCATCTCTCAATGAGGCGCAGCGTCAGCGCGTGGTGAGTATTCTGGAGCAAGCCATTCCGCGTGGGCAACCGCCTGGTCAGGCGTCGTCACCAGGCAGCGGTGACCAGCGTTATTTTCGTATCCAGATCTTCTGGACCCGGCACAACGAAGCGCAGTATACCGATATTATTGTGCTGGTACCGGAGCAGGAAGCGCCCGAATCGCTGGTTGAACTCTGGCAGAAAGGCGAAGGCTGCGTGTGTGATTAAGCCCCGGCAGGGACGAACTCCACGCGTTTTTTAGAGATCAGGCCGTGGCCGTTCTGGCAGAAATAGTCCACCGCACCACAGGCCTTTAATACCTGGAGTGGCTGATGGCACTCCGGGCAGCGGGCTTCGAGCGCAATATCTTTGTGACAGTGTTCGCAGTAAGCCACGCCGTTTTGCGGCTCCAGCTCGGCATGGCAGGTTGGACAGGCGATCGACATAGTAACTCCTTAAGCAGGTTGCCGGGGCGAAGCGTTCGCCCCGGCAGATCGATTATACCGCCTCTGTGGCAGGTTTCGTCCGGGCATTTTCCAGCATGCGACGAACCGGCACAATGAGAACGATCAGTACCGCAGCACAAATCAGCAGCGCGATGGAGCAACGCGCGAAGAGATCTGGCAACATATCCAGCTGGTCGGCCTTCACGTGGCCGCCAATCAGACCGGCAGCCAGGTTACCCAACGCACTTGCGCAGAACCACAGCCCCATCATCTGACCGCGCATTCTTTCTGGTGCCAGCAGGGTCATGGTAGCCAGACCAATCGGGCTCAGACACAGCTCACCCAGCGTCAGCATCAAAATACTGCCTACCAGCCAGAACGGCGAAACGCCTGCCCCGCCGTTGCTCAGCACATTCTGCGCCGCCAGCATCATCAGGCCAAAGCCCGCCGCCGCACAGAGAATACCAATAACAAACTTGGTGATACTGCTCGGGCGAATGTTCATGGTGGCAAGCTTCGGCCACGCCCAGCTGAATACCGGCGCCAGCAGAATGATGAACAGGGCGTTGATCGACTGGAACCATACGGCCGGAATTTCGAAATCTCCGATCATGCGATTGGTGTAGTCGTTGGCAAACAGGTTAAAGGAAGTCGGTTTCTGTTCAAACGCGGACCAGAAGAACGCAGCGGAAACCAGCAGGATAAAGCAGACCAGCAGTCTGGCGCGCTCTTTACGGGTCAGACCCGCGAAGATGAACAGATAAATAAAGTAGAGCGCAACGGATGCCGCAATCACATAGACCAGCATACTGGCCACCGCGACCGGGTTAATCACAATGACCCCCTGGGCGATCAGCGTGACGAGAATCGCCACCCCTACCGCCAGCGCCAGCAGCCACGCGCCCACGCCGTTGCGTTTGACCACCGGGCTGTTCCAGGTGGAATCGAGGCCCACTTCGCTGTCGTAGCGCTTCATGGACGGGACAGCAAACACGCGGAAGATAATCAGCGCCACCAGCATCCCGATGCCACCAATACCAAAGCCCCAGTGCCAGCCGTGGGTTTTAATCAACCAGCCGGAAATCAGCGGCGCAATGAACGAGCCCATGTTGATGCCCATATAGAACAGCGAGAATCCGCCGTCACGACGCGCATCGCCTTTTTTATACAGGGTGCCGACCATCACAGAGATACAGGTCTTGAACAGGCCCGATCCCAGCACAATAAACATCAGGCCGATAAAGAACAGGTTGTTCCCCATCACCGCCGAGAGCGCAATCGACAGGTGGCCGAGCGCAATCAGAATCGAACCGTACCAGACGGCTCGCTGCTGGCCGAGCCAGTTATCGGCCAGCCAGCCACCCGGCAGCGCGGCCAGGTACATGGTACCGGCGAAGATACCGACAATCGCCGAGGCGTTTTCACGCGCCAGCCCCATGCCGCCGTCATAGACGGTGGCGGCCATAAAGAGGATCAGTAACGGACGAATGCCGTAAAACGAGAAACGCTCCCACATCTCGGTAAAGAACAGCGAACCGAGCGGATAAGGATGGCCGAAGAACGTTCGGCTTTCTTTTTGATTAACAGAGGATTGCATAATTCTCCCGAAAGGTATGTCGTTGTGCTGAAAGCACCGCGCGTACGCCGGCCAGTTACGTATCTGACCGATTTTTTACATGCGGCGAAAAATGAGTTAACCATTTGATAACCAGGCGCTAGTTTTGTCTAGTACCAGACCCTGGACTTTAAGATGAAAATTCGACGATTGTCTACTTTCTTAGATTTAAACATGGTTAAAAGCGAATAGTGATTGACTTCACACAGGGAAGGCAGGCGTTTTGTATGGGCGAAAAAAACCCGCGACAGGCGCGGGTTTTTGTGAGACAGGCAAAGTTTATTTGCTTTTCTTAATGTGCTTAATCAAACGCTTACGCTTACGCATCTGGTTTGGCGTAAGGGTGTTGCGCTTGTTAGCAAACGGGTTATCCCCTTCCTTGAACTGGATACGGATAGGGGTGCCCATCACGTCCAGCGATTTACGGAAGTAGTTCATCAGATAACGCTTGTAGGAATCCGGCAGGTCTTTCACCTGGTTGCCGTGAATCACCACGATTGGCGGGTTATAACCACCGGCGTGGGCGTATTTAAGCTTCACGCGACGGCCACGTACCAGCGGCGGCTGATGGTCTTCTGCTGCCATGTTCATGATGCGGGTCAGCATAGCGGTGCTCTGACGACGGGTGGAGCTGTCATACGCTTCACGCACGGAGTCGAACAGGTTACCCACACCGCTGCCGTGCAGCGCAGAGATAAAGTGCACGCGAGCAAAGTCGATGAAGCCCAGACGGAAGTCCAGCGTCTCTTTCACCTGCTCACGAACTTCATTGCTCAGGCCATCCCATTTGTTCACCACGATAACCAGTGAGCGCCCACTATTGAGGATAAAGCCGAGCAGCGACAAGTCCTGATCGGAGATACCTTCACGCGCATCGATAACCAGCAGCACAACGTTGGCATCTTCAATCGCCTGCAGGGTTTTGATGACGGAGAATTTCTCCACCACATCGGTGATTTTTCCGCGCTTACGCACGCCCGCGGTGTCGATGAGCACATACTCACGCTCATCACGCTCCATCGGGATGTAGATGCTGTCGCGGGTGGTGCCCGGCATGTCGTATACCACCACACGCTCTTCGCCCAGAATACGGTTAGTGAGCGTAGACTTACCTACGTTTGGACGCCCCACAATGGCCAGTTTAATCGGCAGATCCTGCGGGTTGAATGTCTCTTCAGGCTCTTCTTCTTCGCCTTCTTCACCGTCTTCGAACTGCGCCCAGTATGCCGCGTCTTCGTCCACCTCTTCCGGCGGGTTCACTTCGTCAACCCACGGCAGCAGAACGGTTTCCAGCAGGCTGGTCACGCCGCGGCCATGCGATGCGGCGATCGGGTAGATATCACCCAGACCTAAAGACCAGAAATCGGCGATCGCCTGATCGGCATCGATACCATCAGTTTTGTTCGCCACCAGGAAGGTCGGTTTTTCACGCGAACGCAGATGTTTAGCAATGGCGGAATCCGCTGGCATCAGGCCAGCACGGGCATCCACCATAAACAGCACCACGTCTGCCTCTTCGATGGCCAGCAGAGACTGCTCCGCCATGCGGGTTTCAACGCCGTCTTCTGTCCCGTCGATACCACCGGTATCGATACAGATGAACTCGCGTCCTTCCACCTCTGCACGACCGTACTTACGGTCACGCGTCAGCCCCGGGAAATCCGCAACCAGCGCATCACGGGTGCGTGTTAAACGGTTAAAAAGAGTGGATTTTCCAACGTTAGGGCGCCCGACAAGCGCGACCACAGGTACCATGTTTGAAGCCTCATAAAATTCAAAATAACGTCGCTTTCGCAGCGTTTTTAAAAATGTCAAAACGGCTCCTGAGTGAACAGGAGCCGTTTAGTATACTACAACCGCCGGGTAATTAACGCGTGATCGCGTACAGCGTGCCGTCTTTTGCCTGAATCAGCAGTTTGCCGTCAGCCACAACCGGGTCGGTGAGGAAGCCAGAGCTGTCGACTTTTTGCTGCGCAGTAAAGCGGCCCGTCTCCGGATCGATCCAGTGCATGTAGCCTTCGCTATCACCCACCACCAGGCTACCGTTGTACAGCGCCGGTGCGGTCAGCAGACGGTGCAGCAGATCGCTTTGCGTCCACAGCGTCACGCCGCCATCGGTGCTCAGCGCCAGCAGACGGTCGTTCTGGTCAACCATATAGATACGGTTACCATCAACAATGAAATCATTCACTGAGCCCAGTTCACGTTTCCACATGATCTGGCCACTGCGCAGATCGAGCGCGGTCAGGTTGCCGTTGTACGCCAGCGCATAAACCACACCGTTGACGATAACAGGCGTCGTGTCGACGTCGTTCAGACGGTCGATTTCAGTTGACCCCGTCGCCTGAGAGATACGCTGCTGCCAGATCATCTGACCTTGCTGCATCAGCACCGCGCTCACGCGACCGTTATCACCACCCACAATGGCAGCACCAAAGGCTGTCGCCGGGGCAGATTCGCCGCGCAGGGAGAGTGATGGCATATCTAGGTTGACGGTCCACTTCACCAGACCATCGGCTTCGTTCAGCGCCTGCAGCTGGCCGTTGCTGGTGTGGATCAGCACCAGGCCGTCGCTCACCACCGGACGAGACAGAGACTCACCGGCAACCGTGGTTTGCCAGGCAACAGAACCGTCGCTGGTGTTCAGGGCATAGACCTGTGCTTTTTCGCTTCCCACGTATACGTGACCACCGGCAACGGTCAGGCCGCCAGACAGCAGTGCAGGTTTACGGGAGAACCAACCGTCTTTTTCCGCCAGGTTAACGGACCACACTTCTTTTCCGTCATCGGCGTTAAGCGCTTTTACGGTACCTTTACGGTCAGCCGCATAGATAACGCTGTCAGCAAAAGCCGGGTGCAGGTTGGAATAGAAATCACCAATTCCATCGCCCACGGAAGTACTCCACGCGGTTGACGGGGTAAACTGGTTTTCAACCGTCGGCAGCGGGGACATTTTCACAACGTCTTCTTCGCCACTGAACAGTGAACAGCCACTCAATAACGTAACAGAAAGCAGTCCTGGCAGAAGTAATTTACGCAATTGCATCGGGTCCCTCTCAGACGGACAAATTATTTATTTTCATCTGCATCATTTCGCTCAGCGCAGGGGATGCATTGCTATCTACACCAGCTTGCCACGCTTTACGCGCGCCCGCTTTATCACCTTTGCTCAGCAGTGCTTCACCGCGCAGATCGGCAACGATGGCAGCAAAACCTTCGCCTTTGATGGTATCGAGCGTTTTCAGCGCTTCATCAGCTTTTTTCTGCTGAACCTGGATACGGGCCAGGCGCAGATTGATAACCGCTTTCAGGTTGTCATCGCTGGCGGCCGCAAGCCCCTGCGACAGCTGGGCAGCCGCTTTATCCAGTTCGTTCTTATCAATGTACTGCTGAGCCACTTCCAGCGCGGCCAGCGCACCGTAGGTGTTTTTATTGTCAGCGGCAAATTTCTCTGCTGCCGTCAGCGTTTGCGGCTGATCGGCACGAATGGCGCTCACGGTATTTTCATAGGACAGAGACGCGCCGCGCGCGGAATCCGCCTGATGATTGTTCCAGTAGCGCCAGCCAATCAATGCACCTACACCTAAAATCACCCCAACAACCAGCGCTTTGCCGTTTTCAGCAAAGAAGCGTTTGATCGCGTCGACCTGGTCGTGTTCGTTCTCGTAAATTTCCACGCAGTCCTTCTCCTTAGCCCAATAGAGTGCGCAAGTGCGCCGCAACGCCGTCCTGCGTTACCGTTGTCTGCTCACCAGAGCGCAGGTCTTTCACTACCACTTCGCCGTTGGCCACTTCGGACTCACCCAGCACCAGTGCAATACTTGCGCCCCACTTATCGGCACGAGCAAACTGTTTTTTGAAGTTGCCGCCGCCATGGTTGGTCATCAGCTTAACCTCAGGCAGTGCATCGCGCACGCGTTCAGCAAGCTGCATCGCCGCAGACTGCGTTTCCGCGCCTGAGGCCACCAGGTATATATCGACAACGGAATCTGCTTTAAATTCCGGATTAACTGCCTGAACCAGCAAAACAAGTCGCTCAAGGCCCATTGCAAAGCCAACCGCAGGCGCGGCACGGCCGCCAAGCTGCTCAACCAGACCGTCATAACGGCCGCCAGCACACACGGTGCCCTGCGAACCGAGGCTGGTGGTAACCCACTCAAACACGGTACGGTTATAGTAGTCCAGACCGCGCACCAGGCGCTGATTAACGGTATAGGCAATGCCTGCTGCTTCGAGCAGTTTGCAAAGACCAGCAAAGTGTTCGCGAGACTCGTCGTCCAGATAATCGCCTAATGCAGGCGCATCGTTCAGCAGCGCCTGCACGTCCGGATTTTTGGAATCAAGCACGCGCAGCGGGTTGCTGTACATGCGACGTTTGCAGTCTTCGTCCAGCTTCTCTTTGTGCTCTTCAAGGAACGCCACCAGCGCATCGCGGTAGTTAGCACGCGCTTCCAGAGAGCCGATAGAGTTCAGCTCAAGAGAGACGTGCTCGGAGATGCCCAGCGCACGCCACCAGCGGGCGGTCAGCATGATCAGCTCAGCGTCAATGTCGGGGCCTTGCAGGCCAAACACTTCCACACCCAGCTGGTTGAACTGGCGATAACGACCTTTCTGCGGACGTTCGTGGCGGAACATCGGGCCGATATACCACAGGCGCTGCTCCTGATTGTACAGGAGACCATGTTCGATGCCGGCGCGTACGCAGCCCGCCGTACCTTCAGGACGCAGCGTCAGGCTGTCGCCGTTGCGGTCCTCAAAGGTGTACATCTCTTTTTCAACCACGTCGGTCACTTCGCCGATCGCGCGTTTGAATAACGGGGTCTGCTCTACAATCGGCAAACGGATTTCGCTGTAACCGTAGCTGCCGAGCACCTGTTTCAGTGTGCCTTCAATGCGCTGCCAGATGGCGGTTTCGCCAGGCAGATAATCGTTCATGCCGCGGATGGCTTGAATGTTTTTTGCCACGTTTATTCTCTTTCTATATACAAAAAAGAACCCAAAGAATGGGTTCAATCATACATGGGAAGCACTTCGCTTCCCATCACGTTATTTTTCAACCTGCTGAACGCTGATACGCTGCGCTTCGTCCATCATCGACGCTTTGGCACGAATGCGCGCTTCAAGCTGGTCGATCATATCACTATTATCCAGACGATCTTTACGAACGCCATCTTCATAGAGACCACTTTTCTTGTTACCGCCGGTGACGCCCAGCGTTGACACCAGCGCTTCACCCGGGCCATTCACCACACAACCGATGATGGAGACGTCCATTGGGGTGATGATGTCTTCAAGACGTTGCTCCAGGGCATTCACGGTTCCGATGACGTCAAACTCCTGACGTGAACAGGTTGGACAGGCAATGAAGTTGATCCCACGTGCGCGGATACGCAGTGATTTCAGGATGTCGAAGCCAACTTTGATCTCTTCGACCGGATCGGCCGCCAGCGAAACGCGCAGGGTGTCGCCGATCCCTTCCGAGAGCAGCAGACCCAGGCCGATGGCTGATTTGACAGAGCCACTGCGCAGGCCACCCGCCTCGGTGATCCCAAGGTGCAGGGGCTGCTCGATCTGCTTCGCCAGCAGACGATAGGACTCTACCGCCAGGAAGACATCAGAGGCTTTTACGCTGACCTTGAACTGATCGAAGTTAAGACGATCCAGATGATCAACGTGACGCATCGCGGATTCAAGCAGCGCCTGCGGCGTGGGTTCGCCGTACTTTTCCTGCAGATCTTTTTCCAGAGAACCGGCGTTCACGCCGATACGGATGGGGATGTTCTTATCGCGTGCGCAGTCCACCACCATGCGGATACGCTCTTCGTTACCGATGTTGCCTGGGTTGATACGCAGGCAGTCGACGCCGTATTCGGCAACTTTAAGCGCAATGCGGTAGTCGAAGTGGATGTCTGCAACCAGCGGCACACTGACCTGCTGTTTGATCAGTTTGAACGCCTCTGCGGCGTCCATGGTCGGCACGGAGACGCGAACAATGTCCGCGCCTACGCGTTCTAAGGCTTTGATTTGGTTGACCGTCGCTTCCACATCCGTGGTGCGCGTATTGGTCATCGACTGGACGGCGATAGGCGCCCCATCGCCGATTGGCACATTCCCAACGTAAATCCGTTTTGATTTTCTACGTTGAATCGGAGCCTGGTTATGCATGAAAAATCTCCCGCGTAGCCCGTCTGTTACTGTGCTGCTGATTGTTCGGCATTAACGGTAAGACGTGCAACCTGGTTAGTTCTGATAAAGCGGCTCAGATCGACAGGTTTTCCTTGATACTGGATCTGTACCGCTGCCGGTGCGCCGATTTTAAGTTTATACGGTGCCTGACCGGTTAGGTTTAACGTGCCATCTTTACGCTGCAGGCCGCTGAACAGTTTTTTACCTGTTGCGTCAGTGACTTCTAACCAGCAGTCAGCAGTGAAATTCATCACCAGCGCGTTAGGGTCAACCGCGGGCGTTGCGACACCGGCCTGATCGGTCGGCAGGGGGGCAGCAGTGTTCGCCGCCGGTGCGTTCGTTGCGGTATCCACAGGAGCCTGAGAAGGTGCAACCACCGCGTTTTGATCCTGCGCTGGAGCCTGCGTCTGAGGCGCTGGCGTGTTAGCCGTTGCCGCTGGGGTCTGCGCAGCGTCGGTAGCTGGCGTATCGGTCGTCGCGGTTTGTGGTTCGCTGGTCGTTGCCGCGCTGTCGGTGCTCAGTGGAACGCTCTGCGCGTTACCGTTTCCGGCCTGGTTAAGTTCGGCAGAGGATTGATCGGCCATCGTGGTGATCTCTTCCTGCTGCGCCTTGTGGTTTTGCCACCACCATGCGCCGGTCAGGCCGACCACCACAAACAGCACCAGCCAGGTGAAGCTCATCAGCCAGCCATCACGTTTTTTACGACGTTTGCCCAAAGAGAAGCTCTGCATCGGTGCAACTTTGGCTGCACGAACCGGTGCCTGCTTCTCCATCATTGGCAGTAATTCGTCTTCAGGGATGTGCACCAGTTTTGCGTAAGAGCGGATATACCCGCGCAAGAATGTTGAAGCCAGATCGGCAGGTGCCTTATCTTCTTCAATATCGCGAACCGTGGAAACCTTCAGGCACAAGCGTTCTGCAACGGCTTGCTGGCTGAGTCCGAGTTGTTCACGGGCGTTGCGAAGACGAACGCCAGTGGAGAGTGCTTCATGTTGGTCGTGAGTGGCTTCAGTATTCATTCGCTACAACTACTGGTACGTGAAAAATAAGGGTTCAGGTGCCGGTGAGTCACAATGCCACCCGCACCGCGAAACTTCTGGTCAGTTAACCTTGAACAGTCAGTATAAGACTGTCAGCCCGGAGATGACAGTGCGCCCTGCCCGTGAAGCTAAACTGTTGTTACGTCGTTACATACTGCCCGAAAGTCGTATGAAACGCACCGTAATTATTACTCAGTCATCACGAATCTGACTGATTATTCAGTAAGATTATGCTTCACGGCGCAATAATGCGCCGTGATTGCATAATAATCAAACAGCTTTGACCGCAATCGTCTCGCCCTGCATGCGTTTACGCAGGGTACGTTTGGTTCGGTCAATCACATCACCCGCCAGCTGACCGCATGCGGCATCGATATCATCACCACGGGTTTTACGCACGATGGTGGTGAAACCGTACTCCATCAACACCTTCGAGAAACGGTCGATACGGCTGTTCGAACTGCGGCCATACGGCGCTCCCGGGAACGGGTTCCATGGGATCAGGTTAATTTTGCACGGCGTATCTTTCAGCAGTGCAGCCAGTTCATGCGCATGCTCGGTACCGTCGTTCACGTGGTCGAGCATCACGTACTCGATGGTTACGCGGCCCTGGTTGGCGTTGGATTTTTCCAGGTAGCGACGCACCGCCGCAAGGAAGGTTTCGATATTGTACTTTTTGTTGATCGGCACAATTTCGTCGCGGATTTCATCGTTTGGCGCATGCAGAGAGATGGCCAGCGCCACATCAATCATGTCGCCCAGCTTATCCAGAGCCGGAACCACGCCTGATGTAGAGAGCGTCACGCGACGTTTGGAGAGGCCAAAACCGAAATCGTCCAGCATGATTTCCATTGCCGGAACCACGTTAGTCAGGTTCAGCAGCGGTTCACCCATCCCCATCATCACCACGTTGGTAATTGGGCGGGTTCCGGTCACTTTCGCCGCGCCAACGATTTTCGCGGCACGCCAGACCTGGCCAATGATTTCCGATACACGCAGGTTACGGTTAAAACCTTGCTGCGCGGTTGAGCAGAATTTGCACTCCAGCGCACAGCCAACCTGAGAAGAGACGCACAGCGTGGCGCGATCGTCTTCCGGGATATACACGGTTTCAACACGCTGATCGCCAACGGCAATCGCCCATTTGATGGTGCCATCTGAAGAGCGTTGTTCTTCCACCACTTCCGGTGCGCGGATTTCAGCCACTTCTTTGAGCTTGTTGCGCAGCACTTTGTTGATGTCAGTCATGTCATCAAAGTTGTCGCTGCAATAGTGGTACATCCATTTCATGACCTGATCGGCACGAAACGGCTTCTCGCCCAACTCTTTAAAGAACTCGCGCATCTGCTGACGGTTCAGATCCAGCAGGTTAATTTTTCCATTTTTATTTGGAACCGCAGGCGTGGCGACTTCGGAGGTATTCACTAATTCAGACATAATATTTTCCGGCCTCGTTGTTACACGTTATGGCCCATGGAGGGTTGAAAAGAAACGCCCCGGAAAGCGTTCTGCTCGTCCGGGGCGTTGCATTGTACAAAGTCTGGCGCAGGGATGCCACGTTTGCACGTGGCATTTACGAAAATAATGTGTAAACGAAACCGTTAAATTAACGGGTACGTGGACACACTTCGCCTTCTGCGAAGAAGAAAGCGATTTCGCGCGCTGCAGATTCAACAGAGTCAGAACCGTGGGTGCCGTTCTCGGTGAAGCTGTCAGCGTAGTCAGCGCGCAGCGTACCTGCCAGCGCGTTATCCGGGTTGGTTGCACCCAGCAGGTCACGGTGACGCTGTACCGCATTTTCGCCTTCCAGCACGGATACCACGATCGGGCCAGAGGTCATGAACTCAACCAGACCGTCAAAGAATGGGCGACCTTCATGCTCAGCGTAGAAACCGCGAGCCTGCTCAACGGTCAGATGCAGCATTTTGGTGCCAACGATCTTAAACCCTGCTGATTCAAAGCGAGCGAAGATGCTGCCAATAACGTTTTTTGCCACCGCGTTTGGTTTGATGATGGAAAAAGTACGTTCAATAGCCATTGATAACCTCTGTAAAATGTTCTGTTGTTTTTGCATACCTGAGTATGGTGTGGCGCGGATTATAATGAGCAATGGCGCCATTGCCTATGGATTCGGGTAACATTTTTTTAAAATAAGACGAGTTTTAGCAACAGCTCACATCTGAGGCCGTTTTTACCGTTACTGCAGCGTAAAATTCACCGTCGCCACCTGACCCGTTTCATCCATGATCAGCAACTGATAATCCCCCGCCTTATCAAGCTGTAATGTATACGTTCTTCCTTTCACACTCAGCGGCTCTCCGTTTAAAAACCACCAGCGCTCACCGTTGTTACCGGTCGCCTGAAGCGGCAACGAAACGCGAGACTCACCGGGCAGACGTTTGATAACCGCTCCCTCACGCACGCCGGTCAGCATGAGCGGTGCAGGTGCATCCTGCGACAACGGCGGACACATTGCTGAAGAGGGAGGAACCCTGACCGCACGACGCTCCGAGGCAGGCAGCCATGGCTCAAGCGGTAACGGCCAGACGTCCAGCACTTTCTCTGTGGCATCCGGGCAATCTGCCGCCACGCGTTTGCCGGTTTTATCCAGCCAGACCGGGAAACGGATCCCGCGGATGCCCTCTTGCTCCGGCAGCAACAGCGTCGGCGGCTCACTACCTTCCAGCAGCCAGGTCGACAGGCGTCGACGGCAGTTTTCACTGCCCTCCGGCAAAGATTGCCCGCCAGGCCAGCAGATCACGCCTCGCCCGACGCTTTCCGGGCGCGGATCGCGTGGCAGGCGCGCTTCGTCTATCGTTGAGCGCGACTGAAGCAGGTTATTCACCTGATTTAACAGAGGTACGGCACTGGCAAAACCAAACTGTCCCGCCACGGGCGTGCCGTCTGGCCTTCCGGTCCAGATGCCAATCACGTAACGCGCATTCAGGCCAATGGCCCAGGCATCGCGATAGCCGTAGCTGGTGCCCGTTTTCCATGCCAGCGGCGCAACCTGCGGCAGTGAGTTATCCGGTAACGGTTGGGCTTCATTCGCCAGAATACGGCGAATAATCCAGGCCGAGCCGGGTGACAACAGCGGACGTTCAACCAGCGCATCACCTGGCTGTAAGCGCAGCCTTCCCGCTTTACCGTGGCGGGCAAAAGCGCTGTAGGCAGCAGTAATATCAGCCAGCCGCGCTCCCGCCCCGCCCAGGATCAACGACAGATTTGGCTGCGCCCCCGCAGGCAAAATAAGCGGCAACCCTGCGTTGCTGAGCATGCCGGCAAAACGCTTAGGCCCGTACGCCTCCAGCACCTGCACGGCAGGCAGGTTAAGGGAGCGCACCAGCGCTTCGCTCATGCTCACCGGCCCATGGAATCCGCTGTCAAAGTTACCGGGACGATAATCACCGGTTTTCCTGGGGACATCCTGAAGCAGTGAAGCGGGATGGATCAATCCATCGTCGAGCGCCATACCGTAGATAAAAGGTTTCAGTACCGATCCCGGGGATCGGATCGCATTCACCATATCCACATGGCTGAAGCGGGTGTCATCGTTAATATCCACCGAACCGACCCAGCCGCGCACTTTCATATTGGTATGATCCACGACGATCATCGCCAGTGAACTGCGCGCCGGCAGGCGGGATTTCCAGTTCATTGCCAGCTCTTCCAGCTGCCGTTGTAAGGCGGCATCCAGAGTGGTGACAATTTTGGTATCACGGCTTTTTCCCAGCATCATGCGTGCGAAGAGCGGCGCCAGCTGGGGCATCTGCCGGGGAGCCAGCCATACCGGCTCTTCACAGGATTCGTTAACCTGTCGGGCTGACCAGACGCCCTGCGTTACCATCCGGTCGAGCACTTTGTTGCGCGCCGCTTCCGCCCGCGCCGGCCAGCGGTCCGGGCGTAAACGGCTGGGGGCCTGAGGTAGCACCGCCAGCAGGGCCGCTTCGGAATAGCTGAGCTGTGATGGCGGTTTACCCAGATAGGTCCAGCTTGCAGCACCTATTCCCTGGAGCGTCCCGCCAAACGGGGCGCGGTTAAGGTAGAGGGTGAGGATCTCGCGCTTGGAGAGGTGCCATTCAAGCTGCATCGCCCGCCAGAGTTGACGAATTTTACCGCCAAAGGTGCGCGGATGCGGATCCAGCAGACGCGCAACCTGCATGGTCAGCGTGCTGCCCCCGGAGACAACCTTACCGGACGTCAGATCCTGCCAGGCAGCGCGCAGCACAGAGAAAGGATTCACGCCTGGATGCTCCCAGAACCAGCGATCTTCATACTGGATCAGGGCCTCAAGATAGCGAGGAGAGACCTCTTCAATCGTGACCGGATAACGCCAGATCCCTTCGCTGTCGGCAAAACGCCAGAGCGGCGTGCCCTTCTCATCCACCACCACCCGGGCGGGGTTAACCTCTTTCAGCGGCAACGGCCAGAGGCGGTCGACGGCGACAATCAGCCCCCATAAAATGAGAAGCGCCCCCGCCAGCCACAGCCAGCGGGAGCGTATCAGACGTGCAACTGACATATTACGGTACAACAATCAGCGGGCCACTGGCCGCACCCGTTGCCCGCCACTGCGGAACATACATGGACTCCACCAGCGGCACCGGTACCTGGTACGTTCCCGGCGTCACGGCGCGCGCCAGATAAACCAGCGTAACCGGCTGCCCTTCGTTCACCGGCACTGCTGCCACAAAGCGGTCGTCGCGGAACTCCATATGCTGAATATCCGCCTGCTGCATCTGGCTAAGCAGGTTCTGCACTTCGCTGCCGCTGTCCTGCAGGCTGGCGCTGCTGCTTGCCAGGTTCTGGTTCTCCAGCTCCAGACCCGCCGGGAGGAGATCCACCACCAGCGCATCCGGCACGTTCTGGCTGGCCTTCACTTCCAGCCATACCAGCACCAGCTCACCGCTCTTCAGCGAAGAGAGCGATTTCGAACTGCCGTCGGTTGCCAGAATATGGCGTTCAATCTGCAGAACATTCGAGGATGGCTGAGGGGCTGAGTCCGGGTAACCGGTGCTATCCAGACGCACCCACAGCGGTGTCGTGCCGGTGTTGGTCACCTGCAGCGCACCAAGCTGATCGCCATTCATATTCTGCACCAGCGCCTTGTCACCGCTCAATGCGGTACCCGAGAGTGAGGTTTCCGCCTGCCATGCTCCGGACAGAGTTTGTAGCGAACGTCCGGCCAGGAATAGCGCGTTACTCTCCTGCGTAGACAGCCAGCGCTGGCTGAAGGCCTGTTCAGACAGGGCATTCAGCAGCGTATTTTGCGCATCCGGCAGCAGCTTGTACTCCTCCAGAAGGGAGAGCATCAGCGCGTTATCACGAAGCGCGCTACCGTAATCCGCCATCCAGTTTCTGCTGTCGTTGCGCGGTGTTTTGAGGGCCAGATCCAGCGCCTGCTGGCTGCGCGGGGCATCCCCCATCAGTTTGAGTGCCATACCGAGCTGCATCAGCGGCAGACCGGAAGCCGCCTGCCCGTGACGATCCCAGATTTCACGCAACGCACCCAGCGGGGCTTTTTGCTGGCGCGCCAGTACCAGTGCGGCATAGGCCTGCACGGCAAATTTGCTGGCCTGAGTATTGTCGCTGTAGCGGATGGACATCATGCCCGGATCCTGCAGGTAGCGGAGCAGTCGGCTATTGGCATTATTGACCGCATCCGTCGGCACGCTGTAGCCCTGCTCACCGGCACGCACCAGGAAGTCAGTGACATAGGCAGTCAGCCAGTACTCTTCCGGACCGTTTTTATCCCAGAGCGCAAAACCACCGTCATCACGCTGCATCTGCAGAAGGCGGGAGATGCCAATATCAATGGCAGCACGACGTTTGTCGTCCGTGTCGCCTTTAATGCCAAGCGCCTTAAGCTGTGACGCGTTGGTATAGAGCGACGGGAACAGGCCACTGGTGGTTTGTTCAAGACAGCCATAAGGATATGCCTGCAGCTCACGGATATAGCGTGCCAGATTAAGCGGCGGTTTGCCGCTAAGCAGCAGTTGTCCCTGCAATGTAGCGGGAGAGAAGCCGTTGATATGCTGCCCTGGCGCAGTCCAGGACTCACCCGGGTTCAGCATGGCCCCGGTATTCACCGTCTGCGCCGGGAACGCAGGACGGACGCCGATTTTCCAGCTCTTCTGCTGCGGAGCGAAGGTCTCGCCAGGCAGCTGAAGTCCTGTTATCTGCGCCGTCACTTCGCCGTCACCGTAACCTTCCAGTGCACGCACCGGAATAAACAGCGTGCTGCGCGCACCCGGTGGCAGTTTGACAGGCTGCGGCTGCGCCCCTTCCAGCAACAGCTTGCCGGTCGCGGTTAAGGCCACATTTAGCGTTTGCGGCTGATCGGTCAGGTTAGTGAGATCCAGCGTCAACCGTGAGGTATCGCCGCTTGCCAGGAAGCGCGGCGTATTAAGCTCGGTAATGACCGGCGCGGCCACAATCACTTTGCTTTCGCTGCTGCCGAAATCTTCTTCCGTCCAGGCCTGCGCCATCAGACGCAGCTCGCCGTTGAAGTCTCCAATTGGCAGGGTGATGGACCCTTCACCATTCGCATCAAGCGTCACTGGCTGTGCCTGCTGGGCGATAATAGTGACATGATTCACCGGCGGCTTACCGCCGCGTTTAAGCTCATCGCCGTCACCACCAAAACGCAGCGCGGCCATACGTCCCTGGCCTTCAATCACCTGGCCGTAGATATCGTAGATATCCGCGCCATAGCGCTTCTGACCAAAGAAGGCCTGCCACGGATCCGGCGTGACGTAATCGGTAATGTTCAGCACACCGCTGTCCACCGCGGAGACCAGCACGTTCACTTTCTGTGGTACCGGGCCCTCTTTAACGCTGGCTTTTACTTTCACGGAAAGCGTCTGGTTAGGGCGCATTTTCTGCGGGTTATCCAGCGCGATATTCAGACGGCGATTTTCATCCCCCATCGGCAGATGCAGCAGGCCAACCGCCCGCTTCGGCGTGGCGGATTTGGATTTATCGCCAGGGCGAACCACCAGCGTGCTGAGATAGAGGTCGTGGCGTTTCCAGGCTTTGTCTACCGGAATAGACAGATCCAGTCCGTTGGCCGGGACGTCGATCTCTTTCCACCACAGTGGCCCTTCGCTGGATTCGATCATCGCATAGCCTTTACCTGCGGCAGGTGCGGCGATATGCAACTGGATGGTGTCACCCGGCTGGTAAGAAGGCTTATCCAGTTTCAGGGTCACGCGGTCGGGGCGCGCGGCTCCCGTGCCGTCACTGTTATCCTGCCAGCTGTACCCGGCCCAGAAACGTACGCTGCTGACCATGTCATCAGGCGCTTTCACTTCCAGACGATAGGAGCCCCACTCTACCGGGAACGTCACTTTACCCGTTTCATCGGCCTTGAGGGTCAGCTCCTGCTCGCCTTCAATGAGATCTTTTTGATCAAACTGGGACTGCCAGCCATCGCTTTCTGACCAGTTCCAATAGTAGTCGCGGCGTTCGCGGATCAGGCGCACCTGTAACCCGGAAACAGCCTTTTTCGCCCCACTGGCATCGGCATAGACAATGTCGAAACTGGCGTTGCCGTTTTCATCGACGATAGGCTGGTTAACGGTGGTATCGGTGCGGTAATCATACACCGCCTTGCTTGCGAACTGAGGACGAATACCCGGTAATTCGGCTGCTGGCCAGATAGCCTGTTCAGCACGACGCGTCACCGGACGACCGCCTGATTCCAGCAGGCTGGCCTGCAGGATCAGCTGAAGCGGAGAGTGCACCTCTTTCCACTGGCTTTCTGTAGAGACCTGCCCACGCCCCTGTTCATCAAGCGTAAGCTGCACTTCATCCAGGCTGCGACTCAGGTTGTCTTCGGCGATATCGCCAAACTGGAAGCCAGGCAGCGCCGGAACCGCTTCACGCAGTGGACGCAAAAAGAGCTGCCCCTGCAGGGCATTACCGTTGGCCGGTGCGCCGTAGAGGTAATATCCCACCACGTTAAAGTCGACGTTATCCTGCGGTGAAACCGGCGTTTTTTGTCCGCTCAGATTCAGCGCCATACGCTCTGGCATAAAATCTTCGACGTGGAAGTCCCACAGACGCTGCTGGTTATCGCCCGTATTGGCGCGGATATGCCACATGCCGGTTTGTGCCCCGCTGTCCAGCGGATAGTTAAAGCGATAGAGACCATTCTCCGGCTGGACGACGACGGTACGCGCTACCTGCCCGTCCGGGCGAAGCACATCCAGCTTCACCGGCTGCGCGGGCAGCGGTTTACCGTCGCTGTCGCGCAGTAAGCCGTTCAGGATCACCGTTTCGCCTGGGCGATAGAGGTCACGCGGGCCAAACATAAAGAATTGCTTGCTGTAACCCGGGCTACCGGCAATGTCGAACTCCGCCAGATCGAGTGCCGGCAGCTTGAGGTCAAGCAGCGTAGTCTGGCCATCTTTACTGGCAAGGATCAGCGCGGCTTCTTTGTCAGTTTCGAGCTTTGCATGGCCGTCGGCATCGCTGTTCGCCTCAGCCAGGGTCTGCCCTTTATCGTTTAACAGCGTGACGGTTACGCCGGATTGCGCCGCACCGTTTTCCAGGCTCTGGGTGAAGATATCGAGACGGTTATGATAACGGTGAGCGGACAGCCCAATATCGCTTAAGGTGAAGAGCGTGGCGGCATTGCTGTAGTTGTAGTGCCCTGCCTGATTCATCACTGCGATATAGACGCCCGACTGCTGGAGCGGCTTGATATCTTTCAGCGGCAGCAGCAGTTTTTCACGCGTGTTGCGTGCCGGGTTAAGATCGAAACGACCGGTATAAACCAACTCGGCCATCTTCAGCAGATTGTCAGATTCCCAGTTGGTCAGCGAGTTACGGTATTCCCACTGGCTGACGAATGAAGCCAGCGACTCCGGTTTCACGCGATAAAAGTTCACGTCCACGTTATTGACGTTGAGCGCCATGACAGGCAAGCCTTCCACCACTTTACCCGGCAGCAGTGACCCGCGGCTGGCGAAGCCGACCGTCGGCTCGACATCCCGGGTGGTCAGGGCTTTTTCGTAGTCGATGCCAAAAGTCGCTTTGTTTAACGCCTGCAGATCGCGTTCCACGGTGACGACCAGATTGCGGTTAGGCTCCAGATGGCGCAGACGAAGCTCTTTCAGGTTCGGCGCCAGTTCCCACGCCCCGTCAACCTTGCCGCTTTTCTTATCCACGACATGCACGGTTTTCGAGAAATCCTGATCCGGATTCAGTGGAACAGAGAATGTCAGCACCAGCGTGGCGGCGCCGTCCAGCTGCACTTCAGAGGCATCAAGCAGAGTGAGAGCTTTGCCCTGACTTTGTGCCGCCAGTTTTGCCAGCTTGTCAGCGTCTGGCTTTTCCGCCGCTTTTGGTGTGGTTGCTGTAGATGCCGCGGGAGCCGCAGCCTGAGGTTTATCGTCGCTGTTATCACAGCCGACAAGCGTAAACGTGGTGAGCAGCGCAAGAGAGAGCGCGGCTAAGCGAAACGGTTTCATCCTTTGTCCCTGGCCCATGGAGCCTGTTGGTCGTCTTCCGGATAAGTATTATCCGCAAGTTTCGTTAATACAAAAAGTCCATTTTTAGGATCTGGAAGGCGGCTCGCATCGTCAACGTGGTGATGTTACGCCGATCACAACGTCAAACGTCACATGTTACCTTTCACGTCATTTGTTTTTAAAACAAGAAGATAGCTGGATAAGCTCGCCGGGAGCCTGCTAGTTTTAAGCTCAAGACGCACCCCGAGTGCGCGGTTCAATAAGAGAGAAAGCCATGAAACGAGCCGTGAACGCCCTACAAAATTTCGGAAAATCATTGTACGGACCGGTACTTATTTTACCGATCGTCGGTCTGTTTATCGCCTTTGGCAATGTGCTGGGCAATGGCAACCTGGCCGAGTATCTGCCGTTTCTCGGCCATCCGCTGATCCAGAATATCGGCCAGCTGATCGCCAAATCTGCCGTGTCGGTGCTGGTTAACCTGGCCCTGGTGTTTGCCGTCGGCATCCCGATTGGTCTGGCAACACGGGATAAAGGCTACGCGGCGCTGATTGGGCTGGTGACGTTTGTGGTGTTTATCAACGCCATGAACGTCACGCTACAGCTTCAGGGCGAACTGGCAAACGCAGCACAGATGAAAGCCGCCGGGCAGACCATGGTGCTGGGCGTTCAGGTGCTGGAGATGGGCGTGTTCGCCGGGATCCTGACCGGCGCGCTTGCCGGATACCTGTACAACAAATACTCCGGCGTACAGTTTAACGGCGCGATGGCGATTTACTCTGGTCACTGTTTTGTCGCCATTGTGATGCTGCCCGTTTCCATGCTGCTCGGCGTAGTAATGAGCGAGCTGTGGCCGTTTGCCCAGCACGGCATTAGCGCAATGGCGCTTGCCATCAAAGGTTCCGGTCCGTTCGGCGTGGCGATCTACGGCTTCCTTGAGCGCATTCTGGTGCCCACCGGTCTGCATCATCTGGTCTATACCCCGTTCCTGTATACCGAACTGGGCGGCACGCAAGAGGTGTGCGGTACGGTTTATCAGGGCGCGCGCAACATTTACTTCGCGGAAATGGCCTGCCCGGAGGTGAAACAGCTCAGCAGCACGGTGGTATGGGATGCGCGCGGCATCAGCAAGATGTTTGGCCTGCCGGCGGCGGCGCTGGCGATGTACATGACCGCAAAGCCGGAGCGTAAAGCGGCAGCAAAAGCGATTCTGATCCCGGCGGCGCTCACTTCGCTGCTGGTCGGCGTCACCGAGCCCATCGAGTTCTCCTTCCTGTTTGTCGCCCCGCTGCTGTTCGTGGTGCACGCGGTGCTGACGGGTATCGGGATGATGCTGTTCTCCCTGCTGGGTGTTCACGCCATCGGCGCTAACGGGATTATCGATTTTATTCTCTACAACCTGCCGCTCGGTACGGAAAAGTCCAACTGGCCGATGTACATCGTGGTCGGGCTGATCATGTTCGCCCTCTACTTCGTGGTGTTCCGCTTCCTGATCCTGCGTTTCAACATGAAAACGCCAGGCCGTGAAGATGAGGATCAGGAGACGCGCCTTTACAGCAAACAGGAGTACCAGGCGAAGGGCAATAACGACGGGCTGGGTGAATCCATCGTCGTCGGTCTGGGCGGCCGGGAAAATATTGAAGTGGTGGATAACTGCTACACCCGCTTACGTGTGACGGTGAAGGATGTCGCCATCATTGATGAGCCGCGCCTGAAAGCGACCGGCGCAAAAGGGATTATCAAACAAGGTAACAACGTTCAGGTGGTCTACGGGCTGCATGTCAAAAAAATGCGAGAAGCCGTTGAGACGTTTCTCTGAAAGGAGCTAAAGATGTTTACACCCCCATTCATTCTGTCGATTGCTGGCGGCGGTAGCACCTACACGCCAGGTATTGTGAAAAGCCTGATGGTGCGTCTGCAGGACTTCCCACTGGCCGAAATCCGCCTCTACGACATCGACGAGGCGCGTCAGAACACGATTGCCCCGGTGGTGGAAAAAGTGATCCGCGACCACAGCCAGAGCATCAAATTTACCGTCACCAATGACCCGGAAGTGGCCTTCAGCGGCGCACACTTCGTCTTCGCCCAGATGCGCGTTGGCCAGTATAAAATGCGCGAGCAGGATGAGAAGATCCCGCTGCGCCACGGCGTGGTTGGTCAGGAGACCTGCGGCCCCGGCGGGCTGGCTTACGGGCTGCGTACGATCCTGCCAATGGTCGAGCTTATCGATCTGGTGGATCGCTACGCGCATGAAAAAGCATGGATCGTAAACTACTCCAACCCGGCGGCAATCGTCGCAGAGGGGGTGCGTCGCCTGCGACCGAACGCCCGCGTGCTGAATATTTGCGATATGCCGGTTGCTGCAATGCGTAACATGGGAGCCATTCTGGGGGTCGATCGCCGCAAGCTGGAGGTGGACTACTTTGGGCTGAATCACTTCGGCTGGTTTACCCGTGTGTTGGTGGACGGTGAGGACAAGCTTCCGGAGCTGCGTAAACATATCGCGAAGTTTGGTCTGCTGACGGAAGATGCCGCCAAAACCGACCCGCAGCACTCCGATCCGTCGTGGGTGAAAACCTGGCGCAACATCAAGCCGATCATGGATAACTTCCCGGAGTATCTGCCGAACCCGTATCTGCAGTACTACCTGATGCCGAACCAGATTGTTGAGCATCAGAACCCCGACTACACCCGCGCTAACGAAGTGATGAACGGGCGCGAGAAAAAGCTGTTTGCCGCAGCCGAAGAATATAAGCGTACCGGGATCCTGCCGGACGCCTTCCACGTTGGCGTTCACGGCGAGTTTATCGTCGATGTCGCCTGCTCGCTGGCCTTCAACCTGCGGAGCCGTCATCTGGTGATGGTGGAAAACCGCGGGGCAATTACAAATCTGCCGTACGATGCGGTCGTCGAGGTTCCCGCTTATATCACATCCGAGGGGCCAGAGCCTGTCCGCGTGGGCCAGGTGCCGCTGTTCCATCAGACGCTGCTGCAACAGCAGCTCGCCTCTGAACAACTGCTGGTGGAAGCAACCATTGAAGGGAGCTATGAGAAAGCGCTGCAGGCATTTACCCTGAATCGTACCGTGCCGACCATGGAGCACGCGAAAGCGATTCTGGATGAGATGATCGAGGCTAACCGCGAGTACTGGCCTGCGCTGCAAAAAGCCTGGCAGAACGGCGAAGCGGTGAAAAAATAGGGGCTTGCTCGCGAGTTGAACGTGGTTTGCTTGTCGGTGTCAGAAAAAACACCGACAATCCTTTTTTACGGAAAAGAATGGAGGCAACCCATGTCCACCTCATATTTTGTCGCCGCCGACTGGCTGATTGAGCACGGCGACGATCCTGAAGTGCAGATTATTGACGCGCGTATGGCTCCTCCGGGCCAGGAGCATCGTGACGTTCCCGGTGAATACCGCGCAGGGCACCTGCCGGGCGCGGTATTTTTTGATATCGAAGCCCTCTCCGATCACACCTCCTCTCTGCCGCACATGCTGCCACGCCCGGAAGCCTTCTCCGTGGCGATGCGCGAGCTGGGCATCAGCAAAGACAAACACCTCGTTGTTTATGATGAAGGTAACCTCTTCTCTGCCCCGCGCGCGTGGTGGATGCTGAAAAACTTCGGCGTCGAGAAAGTCTCGATTCTGGCGGGGGGTCTGGCTGGCTGGAAGCGCGACGAACTGCCGCTGCAGCAGGGGGACGTGACGCTGCCGGAGGGGGATTTTGACGCGACGTTTGACGCAAATGTGGTGAAACGCCTGACCGACGTGCTGGTCGTCAGCCATGAAAACACTGCTCAAATCGTCGATGCGCGTCCTGCCGCACGTTTTAACGCTGAAGCGGACGAACCTCGCCCTGGCCTGAAACGCGGACACATTCCGGGGGCGTTGAACGTGCCGTGGGGCGATCTGGTGTTTGAGGGCGAGCTGAAAACCACCGATGAGCTACGCGCGATTTTTGATCGTCAGGGCGTGGATTTACACCGTCCAATTATTGCCAGCTGCGGTTCCGGCGTAACGGCCTGCGTGGTGATCCTGGCGCTCGCCACGCTCGGCGTAAACGACGTCACGCTGTACGACGGCGCCTGGAGTGAGTGGGGTGCGCGGGACGACCTGCCGATTGAACCCGCGAAATAATGGATAACCGCCTGGCCACGCTGTTAACGCGCGGGGAATCGCTAACCCGCGCGGAGTATCGCGTACTCGCCCATCTCACGGAGCATCCGCTGCTGGTGGGTAACATCACGGTGCGGGAACTGGCGCAGGCGACATTTGTCTCTACCGCGACGATTATGCGGCTGTGTCAGAAGCTGGGGTTCAGCGGGTTTAGCGAGTTTATCTGGCACTGCAAACAGCTCCTCACCGACACGCCGCATATTACGACGCAAGGAAACGCCCTTCCGCAGTTGCCCGCGCTGTTCAGCCAGTTTATTGCCAACTATCAGCAGACATTCCAGTGGGTGACCGATGAGAAGCGTCTGCAGTTTGCCGACCTGCTGCGTCACAAAGAGAGCTTCTTTCTCTACGGTGCCGGGTTTTCCTATCTGTTTGCCGAATACCTGACCAAAAAACTGCAGGTGCTGGGGAAAACGGCGTTTATCTCCGGGCCGGGTGACAGCCGGAACATCTTTCTCAGTAACGCCGCCCGTTATCAGGTATTTATTGCCGTCTCGCGCAGCGGCGAAACAGAGCAGGTGCTGGATAAAGCGCGGATCGCCAAAAACGTCGGGATGACGATTGTCGCGTTTACCCGCGCCTCGGCCAATACGCTGGCGGGCATGGCGGACGTGCACTTCGCTCTCTATGACGAGGCGGTGCATTACGCCGCGGAAGCCGCAGGGGTGACGTCGTTTGAGTCGAATCTGGTACTGCTGATGGATTTACTGCTGCTGGAAGCAACGGGGTGACAGTCACCCCGCTGTAATCAGATGATGCGGTTGGTTTTGAGATCGCGCAGGAAACCGCCCCAGCGACGCTCATAAAACGGTGTGATGTGCTCGGTAATAAAGTGGCTGATGCCCTTCTCACCGTTCTTCACCTGGCAGATATCAATTGGCTCATCGCCCGGCAACGTATCAGTGGCCACACTGCCCGCCGCCTGGATGATCTCATCAATATCAGCGTCAGCTTCAATACCAATCAACAGTACCGGCTGTTCATCCGCTTGCTCTTTAATCGAACAGAGGAACGCGCGTCTTACCGGCTTCAGGGTTTTGAACAACGTGGTCAGGGAATCGATCATCTGCGCTGGCGGTTCGGCCACTTCAGAGAGCAGCAGCGTTTCGCCCCCTTCCAGCACTTCCTGGGTGCTGAGCGGGTTACCCTCTTCACCAATCAGATGGCTGATTTCACGCGGCGTGAACTCTTTCCCGGTCGGCAGTTTCGCATTAAGGAACAGCGTCTGGCCCAGCGTCATTTCGAACAGCGTGCGCACCGGCATCACCACGAACGCCTGTTCGTCTTCAACGGCGGTCTGCAGCGCTTCAAGCGAGGTAAAGAACGGGATCACCGAGGTGCCGTCGTCTTTCTCCCAGTGCAGCAGATCCAGCGCGCTATCTTCAACAACCTGCTCACCTTCCGCCGCGGTTCCTGGCACCCAGACGGTGGATTCCAGCAGCGTGCGGAAAAATGCCGGACGGTGGGCGGGCTCGGTAGCCGCCTGCTCCAGCAGAGTTTCTAATTCGTTTTTGGTTTCGGACATAACAATTCCAGATAATGCATTTCCCCCCTCACCCCGGCCCTCTCCCTCAAGGGAGAGGGAGCAAACCATCCCCTCTCCCCGTGGGAGAGGGTTAGGGTGAGGGCAATGACGATTATTCAGCCGTCAGCAGGTTCGCCACGGTACGCACGCCCAGGCCGGTCGCACCCGCAGACCACTGCTCAACCGCCGCTTTACGGTAGGTTGCGGAGCAGTCGATATGCAGCCAGCCTTCGTGATAGTTCTCAACGAAGTGGGACAGGAAGCCTGCTGCGGTGCTTGCACCCGCCGGGTATGCCGCGCTCGCGGTGTTATTCAGTTCGGCAAAATTAGACGGCAGCTGGCTGCGGTGGAATTCCGCCAGCGGCAGACGCCAGAACGGTTCGTTTTCTGCCGCGGCGCTTGCCAGCAGGCGGGCCGCCAGCTTGTCGTCAAAGCTGAACAGCGCATGGTAGTCGTTACCCAGCGCCGTTTTTGCCGCGCCGGTCAGGGTGGCCATATCGATAATCAACTCTGGCTTCTGGGCAGAAGCGTCGATCAGGCCATCGGCCAGCACCAGACGGCCTTCTGCATCGGTGTTCATCACTTCAACATTTTTGCCGTTGCGGTAGCGAATGATGTCGCCCAGCTTGAAGGCGTTACCGCTTACCATGTTGTCCGCGCAGCACAGGTACAGCTTCACGCGTTTTTTCAGGCCACGGGTAATCGCAAACGCCAGCGCACCGGTAATGGTTGCCGCCCCGCCCATGTCGGATTTCATGGAGTCCATGAACGCGCTCTGCTTCAGGCTGTAGCCACCGGTGTCGAAGGTGATACCTTTCCCGACCAGGCAGGCAAACACTGGCGCGTCTTTATCGCCGGTTGGGTTGTAGTCCAGCGCCAGCAGCACCGGTGGACGCTCAGAGCCACGACCCACGGTGTGAATGCCCATGTAGTTCTGCTCGCGCAGGTCTTCACCTTTGGTGATGCGATAAGACATGTTGTCGCCTGCCACGCCGCACAGCAGGTCAACGGCGCGCTGTGCCAGCTGTTCCGGCCCCAGCTCTTCTGCCGGTGCGTTAATGGTGTCACGTACCCAGTCGATAATGGTCAGGCGGCTTTCCAGCTCTTTTTGACCGGCTTCGTCAAGGTTGGCCCACTCAATTTTGCGGGTGCCTTTTGGCCCTTTATAACCGGCCCAGAACGCCCAGCTGCGGTCGGTGTCCCAGCCCTCGCCTGCCAGAGAGACATGCTTAATGCCGAGCCCATCAATTTTACGCGCGGCGCGCTGGATCAGGCCCAGATCGTCGTTGCCCGTCAGGTGCAGGGTAATACCGTCGTTATTGATACTGTAAGTGGCTTTTTCGCCCCAACGCGCATCGGCGGGTTGCGTAGAGAGCGTAATCTTCATCGCTTCGGTCATTTTATTTATCCTTATTAGCAAACGGGCCGCCTGAAGGCAGCCCGTTACGTGATTTACTCTGCTTCATCTAACCAGACTAACAGAATCGCCTCCAGAATTTTTTCATTGGATGCGTTGGGATCGTCGTCAAAATCCTCTAAATCGCAGATCCACTGATGCATATCGGTGAAACGTACGGTTTTTGGATCGAGATCCGGGTTAGCGTCGTAGAGCGCTTCGCCGATTTCACGGCTGTCTGTCCACTTCAGTCCCATATTAATGCTCGCGTGCGTGGTTGATGGTGTAGCGTGGGAACTCCACGACCAGATCTTCGTCGGTCACCGCTGCCTGGCAGCTTAAGCGGCTGTCGGGCTCCAGACCCCATGCTTTATCCAGCATGTCATCTTCGTCTTCGGTGCTCTCGGCAAGCGAGTCGAAACCTTCACGCACGATGCAGTGGCATGTTGTGCAGGCACAGGATTTTTCACAGGCGTGTTCCACTTCGATACCTGCACGCAGGGCAACATCGAGAATGGTTTCACCGGGCTTCGCTTCCAGAACAGCGCCATCCGGACAGAGGTCCGCATGAGGCAAAATAACAATCTTTGGCATATTAAACCTCGTCCACGGACTGGCCTTTCAGCGCGACGCGGACAGATTTGTCCATGCGGCGAGCAGCAAAGTCCTGGGTTTGTTTATCAACGTTTTTAATGGCTTCTTCTATTGTGTCAGCGTCATTGCCCTGGGCGACCACGCTTAAGTGCGCAGCAGCCTCGTCAATCACCTGACGCTCAGCGGCGCTTAACAGCGCGGCATCGGCAGCGAGCGCGCCGTTCAGGCTTTCCAGCACGCGTGCGGCTTCCACTTTTTGTTCGGCCAGCATACGCGCCTTCACATCCTGCTCGGCGTAGCTCATTGAGTCCTGAATCATGGAGGCGATTTCGCCATCGGTCAGGCCGTAGGACGGCTTCACCTGAATGGACGATTCGACACCGGTCGATTTTTCCATCGCCGTGACGCTCAGCAGGCCGTCCGCATCCACCTGGAAGGTGACGCGAATATGCGCCCCGCCCGCAGGCAGCGCCGGAATGCCCCGCAGCGCAAAGCGCGCCAGCGAGCGGCAGTCCTGCACCAGTTCGCGTTCGCCCTGCATCACGTGAATGGACATGGCCGTCTGACCGTCTTTAAAGGTAGTGAACTCCTGCGCACGTGCCACCGGAATGGTGGTGTTGCGCGGAATGACTTTCTCCACCAGTCCGCCCATGGTCTCTAAACCCAGCGACAGCGGGATAACGTCCAGCAGCAGCATTTCACTGTCAGGCTTGTTGCCGACCAGAATATCCGCCTGAATCGCCGCGCCCACGGCAACCACTTTGTCCGGGTCAATGGAGGTCAGCGGCGTGCGGCCAAAGAATTCGCCTACACGCTCACGCACCAGCGGTACGCGGGTGGAGCCACCCACCATGACCACTTCCAGCACCTCATCCGCCTCAACGCCGGCATCTTTCAGCGCACGACGGCAGGCTAACAGCGTGCGTTTCACCAGGGGGGCGATGAGATCGTTAAACTGTTCACGGGCGATCTCACCCTGCCAGCCCGCCACGTTCACACTGACTGACTCAGCATCGCTTAGCGCAATTTTGGCCTCGATGGCCGCATCCAGCAGTTCACGCTGTACGCGCGCATCGTTGCGATCGCTAATGCCCGCCTGCTCACGAATGTAATCCGCCAGCAGATGGTCAAAGTCATCGCCGCCCAGCGCGGAGTCCCCGCCGGTCGCCAGCACTTCAAACACCCCACGGCTTAAGCGCAGGATCGAAATATCAAAGGTGCCGCCGCCGAGATCGTAAACCGCAATCACCCCTTCCTGACCGGAGTCGAGGCCGTAGGCAATCGCTGCCGCTGTCGGTTCGTTCAGCAGGCGCAGCACGTGCAGGCCCGCCAGACGCGCGGCGTCTTTGGTGCCCTGACGCTGTGCGTCATCAAAGTAGGCCGGAACGGTAATCACCACACCGTCTAAATCGCCGCCGAGCGTTGCCGTGGCACGCTCCGCCAACGCTTTTAGGATGTCAGCGGATACGCGAATCGGGTTCAGCAGCCCGGCCGCAGTCGCAATCATCGGCAGGCCGTTTTCACTGGCCTGCAGCTGATACGGCAGATGCGGGTAACGGGTCTGAATATCGGCCAGCGAGCGGCCCATCATCCGCTTAACGGAGCTGATGGTATTCGCCGGATCGCGCGCGGCGTTAGCGCGGGCATCAAAGCCCACCGCGTGGCCCTGCTGCTGGTAGTGGACCACGGAAGGCAGCAGATGGCGGCCCTGCTCGTCAGCCAGCGTCTCCGCCTGGCCGCTACGCACGGTCGCCACGAGGGAATTGGTGGTGCCAAGATCAATACCCACCGCCAGACGACGCTGGTGCGGTGCGGCACTTAAGCCAGGCTCACTAATTTGTAATAAGGCCATAATTGCTTCCGAAATTAAAAATCGAGCAGCTTTTCTTCGAGTTGTTCAGCACTGCTTCGCAGTTTATCGAGAAAACGGAGTTTGCGCACAGTGTCTGCCGCCACGTCCCAGGTCTCGTTGTTCAGTTGCGCCACCATCTGCTGATGGCGGGTATCAAACATGCCCTTCACGCGCGTGATGAACCCTTCCAGACGCGCTTCGTCTTTGGCCTGTTCAATCTCATCCAGCTCTTCGCGAAGCGTAAGCTGTTCCATCAGAAACGCCGTGTCGCGTACGGTGTGTTGTTCGCTCGCCAGATCAAAGCCGTGGAGCGAAAGCAGATATTCAGCACGCGCCAGCGGATGGCGCAGCGTCTGCCAGGCCTGGTTGATGGTCGCGGATTGCGACACCGCAGCCAGTTGTTCAGCCTGAGTACCGCTGGCGAATTTGTCCGGATGATACTGACGCTGCAGGTCCTGAAAACGGATCGTCAGCGCCTGGAGATCAATCGGGTATTGAGCGGGTAAACCGAAGAGAGTGAAGTAATCCATAACAATCTCAGGGGTAGCCTGTTAGAACAAACCCCACGCGTAGCAAATAAAGCCACGGTGGGGTTTCGGATGACGCGCGATTAAACGTGGAAGCTTTCGCCGCAACCACACTCGTCTTTGACGTTCGGGTTCGTGAATTTGAACCCTTCGTTCAGGCCTTCTTTTACAAAGTCCAGCTGAGTGCCGTTGAGGAATTGCAGGCTTTTGCCATCGACCACCACCTTCACGCCCTTGTCTTCAAACACAGTGTCATCGGACGCTGGTTCGTCAACAAACTCCAGTACGTAAGCCATACCAGAACAGCCGGAGGTACGTACGCCCAGTCGCAGGCCAAAGCCTTTACCACGGTTCGCCAGAAAAGAGCTTACTCGCGCGGCAGCGCTGTCGCTAAGGGTAATCGACATACTCAAACCTCAATTATTTTGCTTCACGTTTGCTTTTGTAATCCGCAATGGCGGCTTTGATCGCGTCTTCTGCCAGGATAGAACAGTGAATTTTCACCGGTGGCAGTTCGAGTTCTTCAGCAATATCCGTGTTCTTGATTGCCTGTGCCTCGTCCAGAGACTTGCCCTTCACCCACTCGGTGACCAGGGAGCTGGACGCGATAGCAGAACCACAGCCGTAGGTCTTGAAGCGCGCGTCTTCAATGATACCTTCATTGTTGACTTTAATCTGCAACTTCATCACGTCGCCACAGGCTGGCGCGCCAACCATACCGCTACCTACGCTCTCGTCGCTGTTGTCAAAAGAGCCAACGTTGCGCGGGTTCTCGTAATGATCGATAACTTTTTCGCTGTATGCCATGATTGAATTCTCCTTATGTACCGATTAGTGATGTGACCATTCAATGCTGTTCAGATCCACGCCCTGCTTGAACATTTCCCACAGTGGAGAAAGGTCACGCAGACGGCCGATGGAGTTGCGAACCAGCTTGATGGTGTAGTCAATCTCTTCTTCGGTAGTGAAACGACCTAAAGAGAAACGGATAGAGCTGTGTGCCAGCTCGTCAGTCATACCCAGCGCGCGCAGCACGTAGGATGGCTCCAGGCTTGCAGACGTACAGGCAGAACCGGAAGAGACCGCCAGGTCTTTCAGCGCCATGATCAGCGATTCGCCTTCAACATAGTTGAAGCTCACGTTGAGGATGTTGGGTGCGCCCTGCTCGAGATCGCCGTTCAGATACACTTCTTCCATATCTTTCACGCCGTCCCACAGACGGTTACGGAGCGTGCGCAGGCGCGCCATCTCGGTTTCCATCTCTTCTTTCGCAATGCGGTAAGCTTCGCCCATGCCCACAATCTGGTGAACAGGCAGCGTACCGGAACGCATGCCGCGCTCATGACCGCCACCGTGCATCTGCGCTTCAATGCGGATACGTGGCTTACGACGAACGTACAGCGCGCCAATGCCTTTCGGGCCATAGATTTTGTGGCCGGAGAAGGACATCAGGTCGACTTTCAGCTGGCTCAGGTCGATTGGCAGTTTGCCCACGCTCTGAGTCGCGTCCACGTGGTAGATGATACCGCGGGCGCGGCACATTTCGCCGATGGTCGCGATATCCTGCACCACGCCGATTTCGTTGTTTACATGCATGATGGAAACCAGGATGGTGTCATCACGCATCGCCGCTTCGAGCTCTTTCTGGTCAATAATACCGTTGCTCTGTGGCGCCAGGTAAGTGACTTCAAAGCCTTCACGCTCGAGCTGACGGCAGGTGTCCAGCACAGCTTTATGTTCGGTTTTGCTGGTGATGATGTGCTTGCCTTTTTTCTGATAAAAGTTGGCTGCACCTTTGATCGCCAGGTTGTCGGATTCAGTCGCACCGGAGGTGAACACAATCTCACGCGGGTCGGCACCCACCAGGTCAGCAATCTGATTACGGGCGATATCTACCGCCTCTTCAGCATGCCAGCCAAAACGGTGTGAACGGGAAGCTGGGTTACCAAAGTTTCCGTCCAGGGTCAGACACTGCATCATTTTCTCGGCAACACGCGGGTCCACCGGCGTGGTTGCGGAGTAGTCGAGATAAATCGGTAATTTCATTGCTCTATAAACTCCGTACATCGCTTCAATGCAAGGAATCAGGCAACCGGCTGGATGTACGACCGAGTACACGGGGCAGCTTCGCCCCGGCCTGATTCTGAAATACTTATCTTTTTATTACGCGCGTAATTTAACGTCGATAGCGTCCTGCGCGCGGGTGCTGCGTTGAGATTCCTGGCTGTGCTGACGGCCCGATACATCCAGAACTTCCTGGTTATTCACCAGTTCACCGAGGGTGATGTTGTTCAGGAAGCCGGTCAGGCGGTCGCTCAGATCGCGCCACAGCGCGTGGGTCAGGCACTTATCGCCGCCCTGGCAGCCACCTTTACCCTGGCAACGAGTCGCGTCAACGGATTCGTCAACCGCACTAATGACTTCGCCAACCGCAATACTGCCAGCGTCTTTACCCAGCAGATAACCGCCGCCAGGGCCACGAACGCTGGAAACCAGTCCATTTTTACGCAGTCTGGAGAACAGCTGTTCCAGATAAGAGAGGGAGATCCCTTGTCGTTCAGAAATATCAGCCAACGGAACCGGGCCCGCTTCGGAGTTGAGCGCAACGTCCAGCATCGCGGTTACGGCATAACGCCCTTTAGATGTCAGTCTCATGTCTTACTTAACCTCAAACTCGCCCCTGCCCGGGGTTTTTTATAGTAAAATGGGGTATTGCATAGCAGGGCCAAGTCTGACATTCCTGACTAAATTGGTCAACTATTTACTTGACTGTTTTAGTCAGGTATTTAACCTTCCGTGCTCTCATTGTTTTTGTCGGGTGGCGCTACGCTTACCCGACCTACAAAACCGTAGGCCTGTGCAAGCGCAGCGCCGCCAGGCAACAACGCGCACCGTTATTCTTTATTCTTCTGCTCAATCGACGCCAGAATCCCACGCAGGATGTTCAGCTCCTGGCTTTCCGGACGCGCACGGGTGAACAGACGACGCAGCTTATTCATCACCTGCCCCGGATGGCCTTCGCGGATAAAACCGGTAGAGAGCAGCGTCTGCTCCAGGTGACCATAGAAGCGCTCCAGATCGTCCACCAGCGGATAGGCGGTCTCTTCTTTCGGCTCTGCCACTTTCTCCTGGGTCGCCAGCCAGGCCATCCGCACTTCGTAGGCAATGACCTGTACCGCCATCGCCAGGTTCAGCGAGCTGTATTCCGGGTTCGCCGCAATTGCGACGTGGTAATGGCACTTCTGCAGTTCGTCATTGGTCAGGCCGACGCGCTCACGCCCAAACACCAGCGCCACAGGCGCCTGTTCCGCTTCTGAGACACTTTTCAGGCCGCATTCGCGCGGGTCCAGCATTGGCCACGGCAGCGTACGGGAACGCGCGCTGGTACCGACGACCAGACTGCAACCCGCCAGCGCTTCGTCCAGGGTATCAACAATTTGCGCGTTGCCAATCACGTCGCTGGCACCGGCGGCCAGTGCGATGGCCTGAGAGTCCGGCTTCACCAGCGGATTAACCAGCCACAGATTCGTTAAGCCCATGGTTTTCATAGCGCGGGCAACGGAGCCCATATTGCCGGTATGCGATGTTTCGACCAGCACGATTCGAATGTTTTGCAGCATAGTTTTGGATGTCTGAATTCAGTGTCTAAAGAATATTCGGGCATATTATCATAAACGAGAGACATATTCCGATCCCGCTGCTATACTCTGCGCCGATTTTCCTGTTCTTTAACATCCAGTGAGAGAGACCGATGCATCCGATGCTGACCATCGCCGTGCGCGCAGCGCGCAAGGCGGGTAATGTAATTGCCAAACACTACGAAACGCCAGACTCCGTAGAAACCAGCCAGAAAGGCAGCAATGATTTCGTGACTAACGTCGATAAAGCCGCAGAAGCGATTATTATCGAAACGATCCGCAAATCTTACCCACAGCACACCATCATCACCGAAGAAAGCGGTGAACATGAAGGTACCGATCAGGATGTTCAATGGGTTATCGATCCACTGGATGGCACCACCAACTTTGTTAAACGCCTGCCACACTTCTCTGTGTCTATCGCAGTACGCATTAAAGGCCGTACTGAAGTTGCCGTTGTTTATGATCCAATGCGTAACGAACTGTTCACCGCTACCCGCGGTCAGGGCGCGCAGCTGAACGGTTACCGTCTGCGCTGCAGCAATGCACGCGATCTGGACGGCACCATTCTGGCGACCGGTTTCCCGTTCAAGGCGAAACAGCACGCAACCACCTACATGAATATCCTCGGCAAACTGTTCACCGAATGCGCGGACTTCCGTCGCACCGGCTCTGCCGCGTTGGATCTGGCCTACGTGGCGACCGGCCGCGTTGACGGTTACTTCGAACTGGCGCTTAAGCCGTGGGACTTTGCTGCGGGCGAGCTGATCGCGCGTGAAGCAGGCGCACTGGTATGCGATTTCACCGGCGGCCATAACTATATGTCTACCGGCAACATCGTTGCAGGTAACCCACGCGTTGTTAAAGCCATGCTGGCAAACATGCGTGATGAACTGAGCGATGCGCTGAAGCGTTAATCCCGGTAATTCCCTCTCCCTGTGGGAGAGGGTCAGGGTGAGGACATCAGACCGCACCCTACTAAAACGGCCGCAATCCCCTTCCCACCGGCACCGCACTCATCCACATCGTCACCGCCGCTACCAGCAGAATCACCCCGCCCGCCAGCGCGAGCGTCGTCCAGCCAACCTGTCGCCACAGCACCGGCGTCTTATTGCCGCTGAGTTTTACCGCCAGTTGACGGAAGCTGTGAACCAGTAATGCCAGTGATGAAATGGTCAGGGACGTTCCTGCCGCCATAGCCAGCGCAGAGAGCATGCCCCAGCCGAATACGCCAGTCGTCGCCGCTCTGCAACTGCGCCTGCGTAGGCAGATGCTGATGTCCGCAGCCGCAGTGGGCATCATGGACATGATGTGGCGTAAAGGATTTGAAGGTTGGCTTTTGCAGCAGTACGCGCAGTTTTTTCAGCGCCCGCCAGCAGAGGATCCCCCCCAGCACGCCCACCAGCGCATAACTTCCCTTCTCCAGCCAGAAACTGCTCAGGTGCAGCTGACGAGCGGGAAGCTGTAACAGCGAGAGGACGACCACTACCAGCCCGATAGCGACGCCGCCCTGCAGCAGCGAAGAGGCTAGCGTCAGACCGATGCTCGATTTCAGCTTCGAGGGATGCGTGGCAAGCCAGGTAGTGATCACAATCTTGCCGTGCCCCGGCCCCAGCGCATGCAGCACCCCGTAGACAAAACTGAATGCCAGCAGGGAACCACCTGCTTTTGTTGGGTTATCCGCCACCGCCTTGAGTAGTCCACTCATCTGCTGGTTAACGTCACGCTGCCAGAGAATGCTTTTCATCATAACCTGCGGCCAGGCCTGCCATAACCACAGCGCGCCGCACACGGCCAACAATAAAAAGAGCGCCAGCGGCCAGAGATGAAGCCAGCGACGTGGTTTGCGGGCGGAAGAGGCGATCACTGACATTGTAACGTCACCTGCTGTGCAAACTGTTTACCCAGTTCCATATCTTCAGGAGGGGCATCCTCTTTATCCAGAGAGACGGCGAAGTTGAGCGTCTCTTCGCTGGGTTTTGGCGTATGAACAGCGAGTTTGCAGGATTTTTGCAGGGTAGTCGGTAGCGTCACGTCACTCTCCTTCGCATAGCTCATATCGACGTAATAGGTGGGGTCGAAGGTGGAAAAGGTATACGTCTGTCCTGCCAGCGGCTGAGGATGCGCCAGCGGGAGAACAAACGTCAGCACCGCCTGATGACCGTCGCGCGACATGCCGTACTCCGTCGGGCGATTCATAAACTTCACCTTTTGTCCGTTATGCCAGAACTCGGTGAAGTAGTGCTGTCCCAGCACGTTGGCCATGACCTCCGCCGCCAGCTTTTTCCAGATCTCATCGCCTGGCTTTGCGTTTCCCGCGTCATACAGGAGATCGGCCGAGGTGATTTCATCCATCGTCCAGCGCATTTTCAGGCCGCTCAACTGGGTTCCGTCAGTCACCAGCTCGGTTTTGAGACTGATAAAACTGTGAGGATGCGCGCCGGCGGTGAAAGTGATAACCGCCAAAAATAACGCCATCGCGCTGTGTTTAACTGTTTGCATCAATTCCTCACGTCAAAAATTCTGTGATGTTCGCCAGCAATCCTGAGTGAAAGGGCTGCCGGTACGCTTTTCAGCGTCGATCCTTTAGCTATTCTTACCAGACATTCACACTGGATACCCAACAGATGATGACAACGCTTGAAATTCCATCTGTGCTTTCCAGTTCGCAGCGCCGCTGCCAGGTGCTTTTGATGCTTTACCTGCCCGATGCTGCCGTCACCGCACAGAGCATAATCGTAACCAACGGCGTGGACGACGCCATGGCACGGCAAGATATAGCCGAGACGCGCGATGAAATCCAGCGCTATCACCGGCTGGACATTGTCACGCACCATGACGGCAGCTACCGGATTGAAGGCACGGTCCTGAATCAGCGTTTATGTCTGCTGCACTGGCTGCGCAGGGCGCTCCGCCTGTGCCCACATTTTGTTTCACAACAGTTTACCCCGGCGCTTAAAACCGCGCTTAAACAGCAGGGCATCGCGCGTCCGCTTTATGACGATACGAATCTGCGGGCGTTGATCAGCTTCTGTTCGCGAAAGCTACAGCGCCCCTTTGACTGCCGTGACGTGCAGTTTTTACAGCTCTTCTTGCAGTATTGTTTGATCCAGCATCACCAGGGCAATACGCCGCAGTTTTCCCCCATTCAGCGCAGCTGGACACAGTCGCGAGGGGAATACTTTACGGCGCAGGAAATTGTGCGTCACTGGAAACGCCGCGTGCCGCAGGGCACCCACAGCGACGAACAATTGTTCCTCGCGCTGCTGTTTATGATGCTGCGCACGCCCGATCCGGTGCTCGATAAACATCAGCAGGATCAGCGTCTGCGCCGGGCCATCGTGCGGATGATTGCCCGTTTTCGCGCCCAGACAGGAATGAACTTCAGCGATGAACAAGGGCTGACCGATCAGCTCTACGTTCATCTGGCACAGGCGCTGGACCGGTCGCTGTTTGAGATCGGCATCGACAACAGCCTGCCAGAAGAGATCCATCGCCTTTATCCCCGTCTGTTACGCACCACCAAGGAGGCGTTGTTTGAGCTGGAGGCGGAGTTTGGCCTGCGTTTTTCTGATGAAGAGATGAGTCTGGTGGCGGTGATTTTTGGTGCCTGGCTGATGCAGGAGACCGATCTGCACGAAAAACAGGTGGTGTTATTAACCGGAGAGGATAAATCCTGTGAAGAAGTGATTGAACAGCAGCTACGCGAACTAACGCTGCTGCCGCTCAATATTCGTTATCTGACGCTGCAGGCTTTTCAGAAAGAGGGAGCTCCGCGCGAAGCGGCGCTGGTCATTACCCCTTACCCCACCGCCCTGCCCCTGTTCTCGCCGCCGCTGATCCACGCCGTGGAATCGCTGAACGCACAGCAGCAAGAACATATTCGCGCCATGCTGGAATCGTAGTCAGGCGCGCGCGGCCACTTTCGGGCGAATAAACATCGCCGGTAGCGCGACCAGTGCCATTACCCAGAACACGCCGTGTCCCAGATGTTGATACAGGAAGCCCGCAAAGACCGTCATCACGGCAATGCTGCCGCCCATCGCCACCGCAGAATAGACCGCCTGCAAGCGAATCACATCCCCGCCTTCACGCGCGGCGATATAGCGCATGGCCGCCAGATGGCAGACGGTAAAGGTGCCGCAGTGCAGAATTTGCGCCACGATCAGCCAGGGCAGTTCGGTCGTCCAGCCCATAATGCCCCACCGCGCCACGCCACACACGGCGGAGAGCAGCAGCAGGTCGCGCGCGCCGAAGCGGCGGAACAGTTTCTTGCTGAGCGCAAAGATAATCACTTCGGCCACCACGCCAAGCGACCACAGGTAGCCCACAGCAGAGGCAGAGTAACCGGCGCCCTGCCAGTAAATGGCGCTGAAGCCGTAATACGCCGCGTGCGCCCCCTGAAGCAGGCAGACGCAGGCCAGAAAACGCCAGCTTTGCGCCACCAGGCTTCGCCAGGCGGGCCAGCCTGCGCTTTCCTGATGGCGACTTTCGCCTTGCGGCATGACTGACGGTCGCAGCAGCATGCCCAGCAACATCGAGGCGATACCGATGCTTAGCAGGGCCAGAATGGCGCGGTAATCGTAAAGGCTGACCAGTTTCCCCACCAGCGCAGAGCCAATCACAAACGCAATGGAGCCCCACAGGCGCACGCGACCGTAGTCCATGGTGATCTGCTTTTGCCAGGTGTTTGCCAGGGCGTCCGTCAGGGGAACCAGCGGGGAGAAGAACAGGTTAAAGCCGACCATCACCACCATCAGCCAGGCAAACTGATGGCTGACCCAGAAGCAGGCCACAAAGACCAGCGTTAGCAGGGCAAGAATACGCACCGCTTTGATGAGTAAGGAGGGATCGCTGACGCGCGGTGCAATCAGCAGGCTGCCAAGGAAACGCGCCACCAGCCCCGCCCCCAGCAGGACACCGATGGTTTCCGGAGTAAGGCCAATTCCCTTGAGCCAGACGCTCCAGAAAGGCAGAAAAATACCGTAACTAAAGAAATAGGTGAAATAGCTGAGCGCCAGCCAGCGCGTGGAATGCAAGACCATGAATCCCTCCCGAAATGGAGGCCATAGTCTGGCGAGAATATAAAAATTAAGCAAGTAGATAGCCTGCTATAAATTAACGAAAAATTAACATTCAGTGCAATCGTCTGGCTTATGGCAGGGAACGAAAATGTGTATTACGTTTAAATTACTCCACTTGCAGAGGTTTTCTGCCATGAACTCACTTCGCTATTTCGATTTCGGTCAGTCACGCCACCTGTTGTTGTTGATTGCCCGTATCGCGCTTGTCGTACTCTTTATTATCTTCGGCTATCCAAAACTGACGGGGTTTAACGGCACCGTACAATATATGACGTCGCTTGGCGCGCCAATGCCCATGCTGGCGGCCATTATCGCCGTGGTGATGGAAGTCCCTGCCGCCATCCTGATCGTGCTGGGCTTTTTCACCCGCCCTCTCGCCGTACTGTTTGTGTTCTACACGCTGGGCACGGCAGTAATTGGTCACCATTACTGGGACATGACCGGGGATGCGGTTGTGCCGAATATGATTAATTTCTACAAGAACGTCAGTATTGCGGGCGCATTTATCCTGCTGGCGATTGTGGGACCGGGAGCAATATCCCTCGACCGACGTTAAGACATAAAAAAAGGCCGCAAACGCGGCCTTTTTATTTCTGCTAAGCAGAAGAATTATGCGTATACCGGGAAGCGTGCGCAGATATCCAGAACTTTCGCTTTTACGCGCTCAATAACCGCTTCGTCATTGATGTTGTCCAGAACGTCACACATCCAGCCAGCCAGCTCTTTCACTTCCGCTTCTTTGAAACCGCGGCGAGTAACAGCCGGAGAACCGATACGGATACCGGAGGTCACGAACGGACTCTTCGGATCGTTTGGTACGCTGTTTTTGTTCACGGTGATGTTGGCGCGGCCCAGGGCGGCGTCAGCTTCTTTACCGGTCAGGTTCTTATCAACCAGATCCAGCAGGAACAGGTGGTTTTCAGTACCGCCGGACACCACTTTGTAACCACGGTTCAGGAACACTTCCACCATCGCTTTGGCGTTTTTGGCAACCTGCTGCTGGTAGACTTTGAACTCTGGCTCCATCGCTTCTTTCAGCGCGACGGCTTTTGCCGCGATCACGTGCATCAGCGGGCCGCCCTGTGCGCTTGGGAACACAGCGGAGTTCAGTTTTTTGTACAGCTCTTCATCGCCGCCTTTCGCCAGGATCAGGCCACCGCGTGGACCCGCCAGGGTTTTGTGCGTGGTGGTGGTCACAACGTGAGCATGAGGAACCGGGTTCGGGTAAACGCCCGCGGCGATAAGACCGGCAACGTGCGCCATATCCACGAACAGGTAAGCACCGATGCTGTCTGCGATTTCACGCATTTTTGCCCAGTCAACGATACCGGAGTAAGCAGAGAAACCACCGATGATCATCTTCGGCTTGTGCTCTTTAGCCTGCTTCGCCATGTCTTCGTAGTCAATTTTGCCTGACTCATCAATACCGTAAGGGATGATGTTGTACAGTTTGCCAGAGAAGTTTACCGGGGAGCCGTGAGTCAGGTGACCGCCCTGCGCCAAGTTCATACCCAGAACGGTATCGCCCGGCTGCAGCAGCGCGGTGTAGACCGCGAAGTTTGCCTGAGAGCCGGAATGCGGCTGGACGTTAGCGTAGTCAGCGCCAAAGAGTTCTTTCGCACGGTCAATCGCCAGTTGCTCAACGATATCAACGTACTCGCAACCGCCGTAGTAGCGCTTGCCCGGGTAACCTTCAGCATATTTGTTGGTCAGCTGAGAACCCTGCGCCTGCATGACGCGCGGGCTGGTGTAGTTCTCGGAGGCGATCAGTTCGATGTGCTCTTCCTGACGTACTTTTTCCTGCTCCATAGCCTGCCACAGTTCGGCATCATAATCGGCAATGTTCATTTCACGCTTTAACATCCGCATCTCCTGACTCAGCTAACAAGTAAAATTTGGCCTGAAAAGGCAGTCCTGTTGGACGACGGGCAACAGTATAACTGAATAGTTCTGTGATAACAGGTCTTGACAAACGATTTTACGCAAACGTTTTCCTTCACGCCACGCAAGGGTTTGAGGAATAAAGCCCTCGTCATTTTCAACGGATTTCTTTTCAGGTTTGTGATGCATATATTTCATCTTGCAAAGAACCATTTACATCGCAGGGTTATTTTTATAAGATGCATTTAAAATACATCATTAAGTTCACATCAGAAGGACGCGCTCATGCTCGACGCTCAAACCATCGCTACCGTTAAAGCCACCATTCCCCTGCTGGTGGAGACAGGCCCTAAGCTCACCGCTCATTTCTACGACCGCATGTTCGCGCACAACCCGGAGTTGAAAGAGATTTTCAACATGAGTAACCAGCGTAACGGCGATCAGCGGGAAGCACTTTTCAATGCCATCGCGGCCTACGCCAGCAACATTGAAAATCTGCCAGCCCTGCTGCCTGCGGTGGAGAAAATCGCGCAGAAGCATACCAGCTTCCAGATCAAACCCGAGCAGTACAACATTGTGGGCGGTCACCTGCTGGCGACGCTGGACGAGATGTTCAGCCCGGGCCAGGAGGTACTGGACGCCTGGGGCAAAGCTTACGGCGTGCTGGCAAACGTCTTTATCAACCGTGAAGCGCAGATCTACAGCGAAAACGCCAGCAAGAACGGTGGCTGGGAAGGGACCCGCGCCTTCCGCATTGTTGAGAAAACGCCGCGTAGCGCACTGATTACCAGTTTTGAGTTCGAGCCGGTGGATGGTCAACCCGTTGCCGATTATCAGCCGGGGCAGTATCTCGGCGTCTGGCTGAAGCCTGAAGGTTTCCCGCATCAGGAGATCCGCCAGTACTCCCTCACCCGTAAGCCAAACGGCAAAGGCTACCGTATTGCGGTGAAACGCGAGGACGGCGGTCAGGTTTCCAGCTGGCTGCATAACGAAGCCAGCGTGGGCGACGTGGTTCATCTGGCTGCGCCGGCGGGCGATTTCTTTATGGCCGTTGAGGCAAATACCCCGGTGACGCTGATCTCTGCGGGTGTGGGTCAAACGCCAATGCTGGCGATGCTGGACACGCTGGCGAAATCCAGCCACAGCGCGCAGGTTAACTGGTTCCACGCCGCTGAAAACGGGGATGTGCACGCCTTTGCTGATGAGGTGAAAACGCTGGGTGCTACCCTGCCGCGTTTCACCGCGCACACCTGGTATCGTCTGCCAACGGCTGCCGATCGTACAGCGGCCCGCTTTGACAGCGAAGGGTTGATGGATTTACGCCAGCATGAAGGTGCGTTCAGCGCGCCGGAGATGCAATTCTACGTCTGCGGTCCGGTGGCGTTTATGCAGTATGCCGCGAAACAGCTGGTTGAACTGGGCGTCAATAAAGACAACATCCATTACGAATGTTTTGGTCCACATAAAGTGCTGTAATACAAAAAGCCCCTCGTTCGAGGGGCTTTTTTTGCCGGATGGCGGCTGCGTCTGACCCGGTCTGCAAAACCGCTGGCAATGTTAAATCGCAGCGTCGTCTTCTTCGCCGGTACGGATACGGATGACGCGCGCCACGTCAAAGACGAAGATTTTACCGTCGCCAATTTTACCCGTTTGCGCCGTACGAATAATGGTATCCACACAGGTATCGACAATATCGTCGCTTACCACGATTTCAATTTTCACTTTCGGCAGAAAGTCCACCATGTACTCTGCACCACGGTAAAGCTCGGTGTGGCCCTTCTGACGACCAAAACCTTTCACTTCGGTCACGGTCATACCGGTGATGCCCACTTCCGCCAGTGCTTCACGTACATCATCCAGTTTGAAAGGTTTAATAATCGCATCAATCTTTTTCATGGTGGGTCCTTAAACTCTTGCCTGTAAGCTGCGTCGTAATCGATTGCTCACAGTATCATATTCATTCGAAGTTTGCGGTACTACTCTTTAAAATCGTTGGCTTCCAGCTCATGGCGTGACAGCAGCTTATAGAACTCGGTGCGGTTGCGTCCGGCCATGCGTGCCGCGTGGGTCACGTTACCTTTGGTGATCTGCAACAGCTTACGCAGATAGTTTAGCTCGAACTGGTTACGCGCTTCGGCAAACGTCGGCAGTGCCGTGTTCTCGCCTTCCAGCGCCTGCTCCACCAGCGCGTCACTGATGACAGGTGACGACGTCAGCGCCACGCACTGCTCTATCACGTTGACCAGCTGGCGCACGTTTCCCGGCCAGCTTGCGGCCATCAGCCGCTTCATCGCATCGGTGGAAAACGCCCGCACAAACGGTTTGTGGCGATCCGCAGACTGGCGCAACAGGTGATTCGCCAGCAAAGGGATATCTTCCGCACGTTCGGCCAGCGCCGGAATTTTCAGGTTCACGACGTTCAGGCGGTAGTAGAGATCTTCACGAAACTCATTGCGCGCCATTACCTTTGGTAAATCACGGTGCGTGGCGGAGATGATGCGCACGTTAATGTCGATATCGCGGTTGCTGCCCAACGGGCGCACTTTTCGCTCCTGCAGCACGCGCAGTAATTTGACCTGCAGCGGTGCAGGCATGTCGCCAATCTCGTCCAGGAAAAGCGTGCCGCCTTCTGCCGCCTGGAATAGGCCTTCCCGGCTGCTGACTGCACCGGTGAACGCACCGCGGGCGTGGCCGAACAGTTCAGACTCGAGCAGTTGTTCCGGCAGTGCGCCGCAGTTAATGGCAATAAAGGCGTTTTTGCTGCGCGGGCTGGCATTATGGATGGCCTGTGCCAGGATCTCTTTCCCGGTGCCGCTCTGCCCGTTAATCAGGACGCTGACGTCAGACTGCGCCACCATCCTGGCCTGTTCCAGCAGACGCAGCATGATGGGGCTACGCGTGACAATCGGCTCCCGCCACGCCTCATCGCTCGACGGAGCTGCATGTTCCAGCGCACTGTCGATGGCCTTATACAGCGCGTCTTTATCCACCGGCTTGGTCAGGAAGCTGAAAACCCCCTGCTGTGTCGCCGCGACGGCATCCGGGATCGAGCCGTGCGCCGTCAGGATAATCACCGGCATGCCCGGCTGCTGCTTCTGGATCTCTGCGAACAGCTGCAGGCCATCCATTTCATCCATCCGCAGGTCGCTTATCACCAGGTCAATTTTCTCCCGGGCGAGAATTTTGAGCCCCTCCAGCCCGCTTTCAGCCGTCACGACGCTGTAGCCTTCACTGACCAGACGCATTCCCAACAGCTTGAGTAAACCGGGATCGTCATCCACCAGCAGGAGATGGGCAGGTTTACGGCTCGTCATGCTTCACATCCTCTTGTTTCGGTGTATCGCTGTCCGGTGCAGCAGATGAACTCGCTGGTTGATATTTACGCGACGAGAGCTGTCTTTCGATATCGGTCAGGTTCTCCAGCTTACGCGTCGTGGTATCCAGTTGCGTACGCAAATGTTGTTGCTGCTGACGCAGGGTATCCAGCTCGCTGTCGGTTGACTGTTGCAGCTTGCTGTAACGGGAGCGCTCTTCAGACAGCTGAAGTTGTAATGTCTGCCCATCGCGCCAGAGCTGGTAAATCGGGCGTACCTGAGCAGGAAGCGTTGCGACAAAGGTGTCGAGCCGCGTGACGTTCGTGCGTCGTTCGACAGGGGTAATTTTGGCATCCCCAAGCAATATTCCGCGCTTGAAGGCGTCCTGCCAGGTATCGTCGTCCAGCATCGCCGCTTTTGAGCGGGCTTCAACCGGAGCCAGACGCTGCGCGCAGTCTATTCCACGTAGCCAGAACAGAGGATTGGTTTCGACGTCATGCCCCGACAGGTTCCAGATGTCGTCGCAGCGGGTTGAGAGAAAATCTGCCAGCTGATTCTCTGGCCATTTATCTTCCTGTTTATCGCTAATGGCACTTTTTGGCACATGGGAAACACACCCCGCCAGCAATAAACAAGGCAGGCTCAGGCGCAACGTTTTACGGGAAAACACCGCGCGTATGGCGCGGAAAAAGACGTGTGACATACTCACCAGACATAGCTTCATTTTATTGGTTTTTCCGGCTCAGGGGCAGTTCGATACGGAAGCAAACATCGGAACGTTCATCCGTGACAATGTTTAGCTCCCCCTGCATGCGTCGTATACAGTCCCGGGCGATACTTAACCCCAGACCGCTTCCTTTAACCGCACCTTTTCGCTGATGACTTCCCTGGAAGAAGGGTTCAAATATCATCTCTCTTTCGTCATCGGGGATCGGGGTGCCGGTGTTGGCGACATCAATAAAGACCCGTGAACCATTCGTATAGCTTCGGATATAAATGTTACCGGATTCAGTACCATAGTGCACCGCATTGGAATAAAGATTATCCAGAACGCTCATCAATAACATCGGTTCAGCCAGGCAGGTTGGCTCATTCAGCGCCACCCCGGTATGCATCATTTTAGCTCTTGCAGGCAAGCTGTGGGCAGAGATCACCATATCCACCAGCGGCTCAATCTCGACATTTTCAAGGACGACCGCTCCATCCGCCAGCTTGCGGTTGTAATCGAGCAGTTGCTCAATTAATTTCTGCAGATTGCGGCTGCTGGCGTCGAGGATCTCAACAATCTCTTTCTGCTCCACCGTCAGCGGCCCCGCCACTTCGTCTGCCAGCAATTCCGTGCCTTCGCGCATGCTGGCCAGCGGCGTTTTGAGCTCGTGGGAAATATGACGTAAAAACTGATGACGCTGGGATTCCAGCCACGACAGGCGCTCCGAAAGCCAGATAATCCGCTGCCCCACGGAACGCAACTCGCGCGGGCCTTTAAAGGCCACCGTATCGCCCAGTGATTTCCCCTCCCCCAGACGATTGATCATCCGCTGGATGCCCTTCACCGGGCCGATGATCATTCGGGTAAAAAGTAACACCAGCGCGAGGCTGACCAGGAACAGCACCAGCGCCTGCCAGCCAAAGAACTGACCGCGTTCGGCAATCTCCTGCTGCAGTTGCTGACCGCGAGAGAAAATCACCGCACGGGTAGACTGCACCATCTCAGCATTGGCATTGGCAAAGGCTTCAAGGCGCGCGGCTGCGGCGGCATCAGGGCCACTGTTCTTACACTGCAACTGGGCCAGGTCGTTCAAATCCTGACGTAATGCCTGGTAGAGCTTATCGTCCGGCAACACGCCGGCATGCGCATCCAGCATCTCGCTATAGCGTTTACGCTGATTCTGGTAGACCTTTTCCAGCGTGCGATCGTCAAGCACGCAATACTGACGATAGCTACGCTCCATCTCCAGCGCGGCGTTGGTCATCGCCTCACTGCGTCTGGCGTCAATGAGCGTCGTGCGGTTAGTCAGTGCCGCCTGAGCACTGAGCGCGTTCAGGCTTTGCCACGCCTGCCAGGCCAGAATCAGTAAAGGCAGCAGGATCAGCAAAAAGGCCATCATTACGAGTTGACGCAGGGAACGGGGGAAAACGGGCCAGCGTTTCAACGCATTACTCTCTTTGAATGGGTTTGAGGAGAGCGTAACTGAGTCTGCCCTTCAGATACAACAAAGCCGGGTAAAAACCCGGCTTTGTCATGGAATGAGGCGGTGCCTAACTCGACGTTTCGCCCTGTCCTGATAAAGCAACGCTATGATCAGTAGTTGGACGGCAGGCACCTTTTTGTGCGTCATTCGAAGTTTATGTAGCACGTCCCGAAGGGGCTGACATAAGAAGGTGAATGAGCCACTGATTAATATTATGCAATAGATGTGCCAGAATGCAAATAAATATATTATCACATTGATATTTATATAATTTATGGGTTTCCACCGTTAATTGCTCGCTGAATGATTTCCAGGCTAAGTGTCGCTAATCAGCAACACCTTAACGGGAACCGCCCCTGCCATATATAAATCAATGAGTTAAATGTCTCCTTTTGGAGACAGTGGCATGACGGGTCTGTCGCGAAATTGCGACAGACATAAAAAAGCCCGGTAGCGCTTTCGCGTACCGGGCTTTAAAGGGCAATATCGATTAACCCAACTGTTTACGTGCGTTGCGGAAGATACGCATCCACGGGCTGTCCTCACCCCAGTTTTCCGGGTGCCAGGAGTTGCTCACGGTGCGGAACACACGCTCAGGGTGTGGCATCATGATGGTCGCACGGCCACTTTCGCTGGTGACCGCCGTGATCCCGTTCACCGAGCCGTTCGGGTTAGCCGGATAGGTTTCCGTCACCTTGCCGAAGTTATCGACAAAGCGCAGCGCCACCAGGCCTTTGCTCTCAAGCTGAGCCAGATGGGCGGCATCACGCACTTCTACCTGACCTTCACCGTGAGAAACGGCGATTGGCATCTGCGACCCTACCATTCCCTGCAGCAGCAGAGACGGGCTCTGAGTCACTTCGACCAGGCTGAAACGTGCTTCAAAGCGGTCGGACTGGTTACGCACAAAGCGTGGCCACGCTTCACTGCCCGGGATCAGCTCGCGCAGGTTAGACATCATCTGGCAGCCGTTACACACACCAAGCGCCAGGGTTTGCGGACGATGGAAGAAGTTTTCGAACTCATCACGCACGCGGCTGTTGAAGAGAATGGACTTCGCCCAGCCTTCACCGGCACCCAGCACGTCACCGTAGGAGAAACCGCCGCACGCCACCAGCGCATGGAAATCTTCCAGACCGGTGCGACCTGCCAGCAGGTCACTCATATGAACGTCGATGGCATCAAAGCCCGCACGGTGGAAGGCCGCAGCCATCTCAACGTGGGAGTTGACACCCTGCTCACGCAGCACGGCGACTTTCGGACGCGCGCCGGTCGCAATGTACGGTGCAGCGATGTCTTCGTTGATGTCGAAGGAGAGCTTCACGTTCAGGCCAGGATCGTTGTCGTTGGCCTTGGCGTTGTGTTCCTGATCGGCACAGTCCGGGTTATCACGCAGGCGCTGCATCTGCCAGGTGGTTTCCGCCCACCACATACGCAGCGTGGTGCGGCTTTCGCTGAACACCGCATGGCCATCCGCTTCAATGACGAAACGGTCACCCTGAACGGCTTTACCCAGGTAGTGTACGCAGTCTGCCAGGCCGTGCTGAGCCAGCAGGGCTTCAACCGCGTCACGATCGGCCGCGCGCACCTGAATCACCGCGCCGAGTTCTTCGTTAAACAGTACCGCCAGACGATCTTCGCCAAGCGTCGCGATGTTCGCTTCAACACCGCAATGTCCGGTGAAGGCCATCTCCGCCAGGGTCACCAGCAGGCCGCCGTCGGAACGGTCATGGTAGGCCAGCAGTTTACGCTGCGCCACCAGCGCCTGAATGGCATCGTAGAAACCTTTTAACTGTGCCACATCACGCACGTCCGCCGGTTTATCACCCAGCTGACGGTAAACCTGTGCCAGCGCGGTGGCACCCAGCGCGTTGTGACCTTTACCCAGGTCAATCAGCAGCAGGGCGTTGTCTTCGGTCGAGAGCTGTGGGGTCACGGTATGGCGCACGTCTTCCACACGGGCAAACGCGGAGATGATCAGCGACAGCGGCGAAGTCATTTCGCGCTGCTCGTTGCCTTCCTGCCAGCGGGTTTTCATCGACATGGAGTCTTTACCCACTGGAATGGTCAGGCCGAGCGCAGGACAGAGCTCTTCACCCACCGCTTTCACAGCTTCATACAGGCCCGCGTCTTCGCCCGGGTGACCGGCAGCGGCCATCCAGTTCGCGGACAATTTGATACGTTTGATATCGCCAATCTGGGTCGCGGCGATGTTAGTCAGTGCTTCACCGACGGCCAGACGAGCAGAGGCCGCGAAGTCCAGCAGCGCTACCGGGGTACGTTCGCCCAGCGCCATCGCTTCACCGTAGTAGCTGTCGAGGCTCGCGGTGGTCACGGCGCAGTTCGCCACCGGGATCTGCCATGGCCCCACCATCTGATCGCGCGAGACCATACCGGTCACGGTACGGTCGCCGATGGTGACCAGGAAGGTTTTCTCCGCCACCGCAGGCAGGTGCAATACGCGATTCACCGCGTCTGCTACGGTAATGCCCTGACGATCCAGCGCGTTGCCCGCCGCTTTGCGAGTCTGCACGTCGCGGGTCATCTTCGGCGTTTTGCCGAGCAGCACGTCCAGCGGCAGATCGATTGGCTGGTTGTCGAAATGGGTATCGCTCAGGGTCAGGTGTTTCTCTTCGGTCGCTTCACCGATTACCGCGTACGGCGCGCGCTCGCGGCGGCACAGCTCGTCAAACAGCGGCAGCTGATCGGCTGCGACGGCCAACACATAACGCTCCTGAGATTCGTTACACCAGATCTCCAGCGGGCTCATGCCCGGCTCATCGCTCAGAATGTCGCGCAGGTTGAAACGGCCACCGCGACCACCGTCACTCACCAGCTCCGGCATGGCGTTGGACAGGCCGCCCGCGCCAACGTCGTGGATAAAGAGGATTGGGTTTGCATCACCCAGCTGCCAGCAGCGGTCGATCACTTCCTGGCAACGACGCTCCATTTCCGGGTTGTCACGCTGAACGGAGGCAAAGTCGAGATCGGCGTCAGACTGACCGGATGTCATTGAAGAGGCCGCACCGCCGCCCAGGCCGATGTTCATCGCCGGTCCACCGAGGACGATCAGCTTCGCACCGACGACGATCTCACCTTTCTGCACGTGATCGGCGCGAATGTTGCCGATCCCACCCGCCAGCATGATCGGTTTGTGGTAGCCGCGCAGCTCTTCGCCGTTGTGGCTGTCCACTTTCTCTTCATAGGTACGGAAGTAACCGTTCAGCGCCGGACGACCAAATTCGTTGTTGAATGCCGCGCCGCCCAGTGGACCTTCGGTCATGATGTCCAGCGCGGTCACGATGCGCTCTGGCTTGCCGAAATCTTCTTCCCACGGCTGTTCAAAGCCCGGGATACGCAGGTTGGAAACAGAGAAACCGACCAGGCCCGCTTTTGGTTTCGCACCACGGCCCGTCGCCCCTTCGTCACGGATTTCACCGCCGGAACCGGTCGCCGCACCCGGCCACGGAGAGATCGCCGTCGGGTGGTTGTGAGTTTCCACTTTCATCAGGATATGCGCCGGCTCCTGATGGAAGTCATAGCGCCCCGCTTCGCGATCGGCGAAGAAGCGGCCCACCTCGGAACCTTCCATCACTGCGGCGTTGTCTTTATAAGCAGACAGCACGTGGTCAGGGGTTTTCTCCATGGTGTTTTTGATCATTTTGAACAGCGACTTCGGCTGCTGTTCACCGTCAATAATCCAGTCGGCATTGAAAATCTTGTGGCGGCAGTGCTCAGAGTTAGCCTGCGCGAACATATAGAGTTCGATGTCGTTCGGGTTGCGGTTCAGCTTAACGAACGCATCCTGCAGGTAGTCAATCTCATCTTCTGCCAGTGCCAGGCCGAGACGCAGGTTAGCGTCAATCAGCGCCTGACGGCCCTGCCCCAGCAAATCCACGCTCTGTACTGGCGCAGGCTGATGATGGGAGAAAAGTTTCTGCGCATCATCCAGAGAAGCAAATACGCTCTCCATCATGCGGTCATGCAGCTCTGCGGCCACCGCCTGCCACTGGGCGTCGCTCAGGGTGGAGGCTTCAACGTAATACGCCACGCCGCGTTCCAGACGGTTAATCTGGTTCAGACCACAGTTGTGAGCGATGTCAGTCGCTTTGGAAGACCAGGGGGAGATGGTGCCTGGACGAGGCGTCGCAAGGATCAGTTTACCGGTTGGGGTATGGCTGCTCAGACTTGGGCCATACTTGAGCAGGCGTTCCAGCTGTACGCGCTCCTCTGCATTCAGGGGGGCATTCAGGTCAGCAAAATGGACATACTCAGCGTAAATATTGCTTACCGGAAGGTCGGCTGCCTGAAAACGTGCCAGCAGTTTGTTAATACGGAAGGCAGACAGTGCAGGCGAACCACGCAGAATTTCCATCATAAGTCTCTCGTCTTCGAAGCGCCGGGGCGCTTACAGTGTGCGCAAGGGGGGAAAACGGGCGTCATTATAGAGAATCCTGAGCGTCGACGAAACCGTTTGCGTCGAAATAAAATCGACAGCGTCGTTTAACAATAGATGTGACCTCTCTCTCTAATTTGTTGCCAAGTGGCGTAACTTTACGCAAAATGCCGCTCAATCAATGGCAAACCTTATTTTTAACATGGCTACAGCATACTAAGGCAACCGGCGTCGCAGAGAATTAACTAATTGAAAAAATTAAAGATTAATTATCTGCTCATCGGCATTGTAACGTTGCTGTTGGCAGTGGCCCTCTGGCCTTCCATCCCCTGGTTCGGCAAAGCCGAAAACCGTATCGCCGCCATTCAGGAGCGGGGGGAGTTGCGTGTCAGCACGCTTAACTCTCCGCTGATTTACAGCGACATCAACGGCAAAACCATCGGTCTGGACTATGAGCTGGCTCAGCAGTTTGCCGATTACCTCGGCGTGAAGCTCAAAATCACCGTGCGCCAGAACATCAGCCAGTTGTTTGATGACCTGGATAACAACGATGCCGATATCCTCGCCGCCGGGCTGGTGTACAACAGCGAGCGCAGCAAGAATTACCAGCCGGGCCCGACCTATTACTCCGTTTCACAGCAGCTGGTCTATCGCGTCGGTAGCCTGCGCCCGCGTACGCTGGCCTCGATCAACGCTCAACAACTGACGATTGCCCCTGGCCATGTGGTGATTGACGATCTGCGTGAGCTGAAGGAGAAGAAATACCCTGACCTGAGCTGGACCGTTGACCCTAAACTCGGCACGACCGAGCTGCTGGACCAGGTCAAAGATCAGAAACTGCCTTACACCATCGCCGACTCCGTGGCGATCAGCCTGTTCCAGCGCGTGCATCCTGAAATCGCCGTGGCGCTGGACGTGACGGACGAACAGCCCGTGACCTGGTTTACTCATCTTGATGACGATCAGACCCTCTCTGCGGCCATGCTCGATTTTTATAACACCATTAATGAAGACGGCACCCTGGCACGCCTGGAAGAGAAGTACCTCGGCCATGGTGATGACTTTGACTACGTTGACACCCGCAGCTTCCTGCGCGCGGTAGACAGCGTCCTGCCTGACCTGCAGCCTCTGTTCGAAAAATATGCGCAGGAGATTGACTGGAAACTGCTGGCGGCTATCTCGTATCAGGAGTCCCACTGGGACACCCAGGCCACCTCCCCCACCGGCGTGCGCGGCCTGATGATGCTGACTAAAAATACCGCGCAGAGCCTCGGGCTAACCGACCGTACCGATGCGGAACAGAGCATCAGCGGCGGCGCGCGCTACCTGCAGGATATGATGGCCAAAGTGCCCGAGACAGTGCCAGAAGAGGAGCGTATCTGGTTCGCGCTGGCCGCCTACAACATGGGCTATGCCCACATGCTCGACGCCCGGGCCCTGACGGCAAAAACAAAAGGCAACCCCGACAGCTGGTCTGACGTAAAACAGCGTCTGCCGCTCCTGAGCCAGAAGCCGTGGTACAACAAGCTCACCTACGGCTATGCGCGCGGGCATGAGGCTTATGCCTACGTGGAAAATATTCGTAAATATCAGATTAGCCTGGTGGGGTATCTGCTGGAGAAGGAAAAAGAGGCGACAGAGGCGAAACAGCTGGCGCAAAGCTATCCGGTTGTGGCACCGGACGAAATTAATCGCCCGACGACTTCAATTCTGCCTTTTGTTGCTTTTTCTGCTGACGGCGCATTCGAAAGAAATCACTTAATAGCCCCGAACACTCTGGTGCAAGCACCCCACCGATAGTCTTCACCTGATGGTTCATTCCCGGGTGTCCAAGCACGTCCATCAGCGAGCCCGCAGCACCGGTTTTTTCATCCCGCGCGCCAAAGACCAGCGTACCGATACGGCTGTGCACCATCGCGCCGGAACACATGACGCATGGCTCAAGCGTGACATACAGCGTGGTGTCGAGCAGACGGTAGTTTTGCAGTACCAGCCCACCCTGACGAAGCGCCATGATTTCTGCGTGAGCGGTAGGATCGTGGCGACCAATCGGGCGGTTCCACCCTTCTCCAATCACCTGGTTGTTATGGACAAGCACCGCACCCACGGGCACTTCTCCCTCGTCCCAGGCGCGCCGGGCAAGGGTGAGCGCATGGCGCATCCAGTATTCGTGTGAGAATTCAGGGTTGGACAACGGTTGATACTCCAGTCGAAAAGCGGGCGGCATTATACACACCCGCTATGGATAAAACTATTCGAGTTGCTGAAGTTCACCCGCAGGGGTGACGCGCCAGCGGTGCTGGCAAAAATAGAGCAGCGGATTGTCCTGCTTACTGTCACTGTAACCGCTGTACAGGCGCAGCGGCGTGCCAATGCGCATCTCCAGCTGGGCCACCTTTTCATGCCCCAGACAGCGCATGCTCAACACCCACCCGCCGTAACCACGAGAGATCTGCGTGGCGATCAGATTCACTCTCGGCAACCACGGCGTATCAAAATAGACCTGCTCTACCAGCGACTGCGGCGAGCCGGTAATCAACCAGATATCGGCGTCGTTCGCATCGAGGTAGCTGGTCAGCCGCGCCTGCACAACCGGAAACGCCGTCACATGATCGCGAAACCAGTGTGCAAAGTCTTGCTCAAGCTGTTTGAGCCGGGCTTCACTGTGGCCAAAGGTACAGCCCCAGAGCAGCAGGCTCATTGGCCAGCGCGCTGCCCGGCCTTTCACCAGCAGCGCAAGGCCAATCACGGGTAACAAAGGTAAGACGAGCAGTGCGTTCAGGGGCTGTCGCCGCAGCAGGTATCGCATAAACGTACCGAACATATCCTGCTGATGCAGCGTTCCATCCAGGTCGAAAAAGACAACACGACGCTCGTGATTAGCCAAACCTTACTCCTCTGGGTCGTTGAATCCCGCCAGCCAGGTAAACAGGAACCCGGCGATCACCGCTACCAGATAGCCTAACAGATAGAGCATGACTTTTCCGGTCACGATGGTGAGCGCCAGCGGTAAACCGGAGAGTCCAAAGGTGATAACAGTGGCAACTTTCCAGTAGCTGATAAGCGCCCCGCCCACCGCCCCGCCCAGACAGGCCGCGAGGAAAGGCTTACCGAGCGGCAGCGTGACACCGAAAATCAGCGGCTCGCCAATGCCCAGCAATCCGACCGGTAGCGCCCCTTTAATCACTTTTTTCAGGCGCGCGTTACGGGTTTTCATCAGCACGGCAATCGCCGCACCAACCTGACCTACCCCCGCCATCGACAGAATGGGCAGCAGCGCGTTATAACCATGAGCCTGCACCAGCTCCACGTGGATCGGCACCAGCCCCTGATGCAGCCCGGTGAGCACCAGCGGCAGGAAGGTCCCTGACAGCACAGCGCCCACTAATAACCCGCCGCGATCGATAGCCAGAGAAGCGCCGTGGGCAATCACCTCAGAGATCCAGCCGCCCAGCGGCTGCAGGGCCACAATCGCCACACAGCCGGTGATAAGCGTGGTCAGCAGCGGATTGAGGATCAGCTCAATGGAACCGGGCAGAGCGGCGCGCAGCTTTTTCTCAATCCAGCACATCAGGATGACCACCAGCAGCACCGCAATCACCCCGCCGCGCCCGGGCTGGAGAGCCTCGCCAAACAGGGTTATCTGCGCAAGCTGCGGGCTGGAGAGAATACCGGCCATCACCCCGCCCATCGCCATTGAGCCGCCAAACACTTTGGCGGTGTTAACCCCAACCAGAATGTTCATGATGGCGAAGACAGCGCTACCAAAGATCCCCAGAATGCCGAGCAGGTTCGGATAGTGCGTGGCAAAATCGCCGACAATATCCGGCCGCTTGAGGATATTGATGATCCCGGTGATCAACCCGGAGGCAATAAACGCCGGAATAAGTGGAATAAAGACGTTTGCCAGCTGTCGCAGCGCATCGCTCATGGGGGCTTTGTATTTGGCCTTTGCCTGCGCTTTGGTGCGCTCGGCATCGTCAACCGGCACGGCCGCCCCTCCGCCCATCAATGCGCGCATGGCATCAACGACCTGCGCCGCTTTTCCCGGCCCGACGATCAGCTGATGCTGCTGCCCCTGCTTTACGTATCCGCTGACGCCAGGAAGCTGCTTAAGGTGCGCGATATCAAGCTGGTCGTCGTCATGCACCTCGACACGCACACGCGTCATGCAGTTTTCCAGACGCTGAATGTTCTTCTCTCCGCCGATCCCCTGCAAAATATGGCTGGCGAGCGCTGCTGTTTTTTCCATACACGCCTCTGTGTTAGTTTTCTAATGCCGCCCGTAAGAATCCATTATGCTCGGCAAGCCTGGCTCGCGCGGCGGCGGCATCCAGCCCGCTCAGGATCATCAGAATGGCCGGTTTCACATCGTGATCGGTTTGTTTGAGTACGGCTTCCGCCTCTTCGCGGCTCGCACCGGTCGCTTCCATTACCATGCGACAGGCCCGGTCCACCAGCTTGACGTTGGTGGCCTGCATATCCACCATCAGGTTCTGATACACCTTACCGAACTTCACCATCGCGCCGGTGGAGATCATATTGAGCACCAGTTTTTGCGCGGTCCCGGATTTAAGGCGCGTGGAGCCGGTGAGCGCTTCGGGCCCGACAACCGGCGAAATAGCGATGTGGGCCACCTGCGCAATGGGCGAGCCTGGATTACAGGAGATAGCCACGGTAGTGCAGCCCGTCTGATTGGCATATTCCAGGCCACCAATGACGTAAGGTGTGCGCCCGGAAGCGGCCACTCCGACCACCAGGTCGTTTGCGTTGAGGTTAAGCCCTTTCAGGTCATCTTCACCGAGCTGTTTGTTGTCTTCCGCCCCTTCTACCGCCTTCAGCAGTGCGCCAGGCCCACCGGCAATGAGACCGACCACTAGCCCGTGCGGAACGCCGAACGTTGGCGGACATTCAGAGGCATCCAGCACGCCGAGTCGTCCGCTGGTTCCGGCACCCATATAAATAATGCGGCCCCCCGCCTTGAGCGCCTGTGCCGCAGCATCGACGGCCTTTGCCACCTCTGGTAATGTCTCTTTCACTGCCAGTGCGACCAGCGTATCCTGTTGATTAAAACGGTTAACCAGCTCAAGGGTGGAGAGAGCATCCAGATCCATGGTTTGCGGGTTACGCGTTTCTGATACAAGTGAGCCAAGATTCATCTTTTTTACCTCTGGAATTTTTAATTCATAATAATCGCACTATAATGGAATATAAAATTCATTCAGGCGAGCAAAATTCGTATTTGCGCAGACAATCACATTTTCGCCAGGAGAACGTATGAACTGTTTAATTCGCATTCGCCAGCGTTATGCAGGCTTTGCTCAAAGCGACAAAAAGCTGGCGGATTTTTTGCTTTCTCAGCCCGACCATGCCCGCCATCTCAGCTCTCAGCAGCTGGCAAGTGAAGCGGGTGTGAGCCAGTCCAGCGTGGTGAAGTTTGCCCAGAAGATTGGCTTTAAGGGCTTCCCGGCACTGAAACTGGCAATCAGCGAAGCCCTGGTGAGTAACCCCAATCCGCAATCCATGCCAGTGCATAATCAGATCCGTGGCGATGATCCCATGCGTCTGGTGGGCGAGAAGTTGATCAAAGAGAACGTCGCGGCCATGCACGCCACTCTCGATGTCAACACTGAAGAAAAATTACTGGAAAGCGTGGCAATGCTGCGTGCGGCACGACGGATCATTTTGACCGGCATCGGCGCGTCCGGGCTGGTGGCGCGTAATTTTGGCTGGAAGCTGACGAAAATCGGGTATAACGCCATCGTCGAACAGGATATGCATGCCCTGCTGGCGACAGTGCAGGCCATGGATCCGGACGATCTGCTGCTGGCGATCTCCTATACCGGGGAACGCCGTGAAATCAACATGGCCACCGACGAGGCCCTGCGTGTGGGTGGTAAAATTCTGGCTATTACCGGTTTTACGCCCAATGCACTGCAACAGCGGGCAACGCGCTGTTTGTATACAATTGCCGAGGAGCAGGCCACGCGCAGCGCGGCTATTTCGTCCACCAGCGCGCAAATGATGCTGACGGATCTGCTGTTTATGGCGCTGGTGCAGCAGGATCTGGAGCATGCGCCTGAGCGGATTCGTCACAGCGAAGAGCTGGTAAAAAAACTGGTTTGAACAACGAATGAGCGTATAATGCCCGCCCTGTTTGTGTTGTTTCTGAGAATTTCCTGATGGCGCTGTTAATCACCAAAAAATGCATCAACTGCGATATGTGCGAACCGGAATGCCCTAACCAGGCCATTTCGATGGGCGACAGCATTTATGAGATTAACAGCGACCGTTGCACCGAGTGCATTGGCCACTATGAAACGCCGACCTGCCAGAAGGTGTGCCCGATCCCCAATACCATCCTGAAGGATCCGGCACACGTCGAAAGCGAAGAGCAGCTGTGGGATAAGTTTGTCCTGATGCATCACGCGGACAAACTTTAACTCTCGATAATCACCGTTGCGCTGGCATAGTGCCGTTCATCCGCGATTGTCACATGCATGTGCGCCACGCCGAGTTTCTCTGCCAGCTTCAAGGCCTCGCCCCATAAACGCAGGCGCGGCTTACCCAGCTCATCGTTAAACACTTCAAACTGGTTAAACGCCAGACCGTTACGAATACCGGTGCCAAAGGCTTTGGCCGCTGCCTCTTTAACGGCAAAGCGCTTGGCCAGGAAACGTACCGGCTGCTGATGCGCTTCCCAGATGGCCCATTCGTTATCGCTCAGCACGCGCCTTGCCAGGCGATCGCCACTACGGGCGATCACCGCTTCAATGCGGGCTATCTCGACGATGTCGGTACCTAAGCCCAGAATAGCCATTACTGACGCGCTTCCAGCATCAGGCGTTTCATTTCTGAAACCGCCTCTTTCAGGCCACTCATCACCGCACGGCCAATAATGGCGTGGCCGATGTTCAGCTCATGCATTTCCGGCAGGGCGGCGATGGCTTTAACGTTGTGGTAGGTCAGCCCATGCCCTGCGTTAACCTTCAGACCCAGGCTCGCGGCGTAAGTAGCCGCTTTCGCGATACGCTCCAGCTCTTTAGCCTGCTCGGCATCGTTTTTGGCATCGGCGTAGCAGCCGGTGTGAATTTCAATATACGGCGCGCCCACGTCAGCCGCCGCTTTGATCTGCTCCGCATCAGCGTCAATGAACAGAGAAACCAGGATACCCGCGTCCGCCAGACGTTTGCAGGCATCGCGCATTTTGTCACGCTGCCCCGCCACGTCCAGACCGCCTTCGGTGGTCACTTCCTGACGCTTCTCCGGTACCAGGCAGCAGAAATGCGGTTTGGTGTCACAGGCAATCGTCAGCATCTCTTCCGTGACCGCCATCTCCAGATTCATCCGGGTATCCAGCGTCTGACGCAGAATACGCACGTCACGGTCAGTGATGTGGCGGCGGTCTTCGCGCAGATGAACGGTAATGCCATCGGCGCCAGCCTGCTCAGCAATAAACGCCGCCTGAACCGGATCGGGATAAGCCGTGCCGCGAGCATTACGCAGCGTGGCGATGTGATCGATGTTGACGCCTAACAGTAATTCAGCCATGACAATCCTCGGTATTTTGATTCATTTTCCTTCCCTCTCTCCCTCCGGAAGAGGGCTGGGGTGAGGGATAAAACGTTAACGTTTCGGCATAAACTGCCTGAACAATTCGCGGCTCTTCAGGGGTTTGCCCCCAAGATACGGCTTGAGCGCAATCCGGGTAAAGCGTTTTGCTGCACGAAGGGTATCCTGGTCCGGAAATTCGCGCTCATACAGCGCCCGGAGCTGGCGTCCGGTAAAGGTGTTGTTATCAATCACGACGCTGGCGATAAACCCTTTTTCTTCCCGATACCGGTAGGTCATCCCGTCTTCGACCTCGTCTCCACTCCCCGCACAATGCAGAAAATCGACGCCATATCCCAGGTGACCCAGCAGCGCCAGCTCAAAACGGCGCAGGGCGGGTTCAGGCGAACCGGTTGCGCCAGCAAGGGCCTGGATACAGTGCAGATAATCGAAGAAAAGTTCAGAGAAGCGAGTCTCATGTTCAAGAACGCGTGAAATGAGTTCATTGACGTACAGACCGCTGTAAAGCGTGATGCCAGAAAGGGGAAGCGCCAGAGAGACGGCTTCAGCGCTGCGCAGGGTTTTGACTTCCCCTCGCCCGCCAAAGCGGACCAGCAGCGGCGTAAAGGGCTGTAAGGCGCCTTTGAGGTTGGAACGTTTAGATCGTGCGCCTTTTGCAACAAGGCGCACGCGACCCGACTCTTCCGTGAAGACGTCCAGCATCAGGCTGGTTTCGCTCCAGGGACGACTATGCAGAACAAAAGCGCGCTGCCAGCCTTCCATTCGTGCGTCGTCTTGGTTTACTGATCTTCGCCGTAACCGAGGCTGCGCAGAGCACGCTCATCATCGGCCCAGCCAGATTTCACTTTCACCCACAGCTCCAGGTGAACCGGTGCTTCAAACATCTCCTGCATGTCTTTACGGGCTTCGATACCGATGGTTTTGATCTTGGCGCCTTTGTTGCCAATGACCATCTTCTTCTGCCCTTCACGCTCAACGAGGATCAGACCATTGATATCGTAACCGCCACGCTCGTTGCTCTGGAAACGCTCGATCTCGACCGTCACGGAGTACGGCAGTTCTGCGCCAAGGAAACGCATCAGCTTTTCGCGGATGATTTCAGAAGCCATAAAGCGCTGAGAACGATCGGTGATGTAATCTTCCGGGAAGTGGTGAGTCGCTTCCGGCAGATGCTTACGCACGATACCGGCGATGGTATCCACGTTCAGACCGGTCTCTGCAGACAGCGGAACGATGTCGAGGAAGTTCATCTGGCTACCCAGCCACTGCAGGTGCGGCAGCAGATCGGCTTTTTCCTGTACGTTATCCACTTTGTTGACCGCGAGGATCACCGGCGTTTTACCGTCGCGCAGCTTGTTCAGGACCATTTCGTCGTCCGGCGTCCAGCGGGTGCCTTCCACAACGAAAATAACCAGCTCCACGTCACCAATCGAGCTGCTCGCCGCTTTGTTCATCAGGCGGTTAATGGCACGCTTCTCTTCCATGTGCAGGCCTGGGGTATCGACGTAGATCGCCTGATACGCGCCTTCAGTATGGATACCGACAATGCGGTGACGCGTGGTCTGTGCCTTACGCGAGGTGATCGAAATCTTCTGCCCAAGCAGATTATTCAGCAGGGTGGATTTACCCACGTTCGGACGTCCGACGATGGCAATAAATCCGCAATAGGTTTTTTCTTCGCTCATTCCAGCTCCAGCATTTTTAACGCCTGTTCGGCGGCAGCCTGTTCAGCCTTACGACGGCTTGAACCTGTGCCCACCACCGGTTCACTCAGGCCACTGACCTGGCAATGGATGGTAAATTCCTGATCGTGCGCTTCACCACGCACCTGCACCACCAGATAAGATGGCAGCGGAAGGTGACGACCCTGCAAATATTCCTGCAAACGCGTTTTCGGATCTTTTTGTTTATCGCCCGGACTGATTTCATCCAGACGGGTCTGATACCAGTTCAGGATCAGTTTTTCTACGGTCTGGATATCGCTGTCCAGGAACACGCCACCGATTAATGCTTCAACCGTATCGGCAAGAATAGATTCACGACGGAAGCCGCCGCTTTTCAGTTCACCCGGCCCAAGACGCAGACATTCGCCCAGTTCAAATTCGCGTGCGATTTCCGCAAGGGTGTTACCCCTTACCAGCGTGGCGCGCATGCGGCTCATATCACCTTCATCCACACGCGGGAAACGATGATAAAGCGCATTAGCAATCACGAAACTCAAAATTGAGTCACCTAAAAATTCGAGGCGCTCATTGTGTTTGCTGCTGGCACTGCGATGGGTTAATGCCTGTTGCAACAGCTCCTGATGATGAAAAGTGTAGCCCAGCTTCCGTTGAAGCCGATTAATTACGATGGGGTTCATGCGATACCAATAAATGAATGCGTCAAAAATGCAGCACACGAAACCGACCTGAGAAAACCAACGCGGTTTCGTGTGCCGTGGCACCCTTGCAGGGCCAACCTTAAACTTCGGGGGAATATTCTATACACAACGACAGGGGATGTCGTTAGTTCGAAGAGATTTATCGCTGAAATAATTCACGTAGCCGCTAATTAAAGCGACTACGTGTTCAATTATTGAGAATTAATGGATCCCGCCAATACGATTCAGGCGTACCCCGGTCGGCCATTCGCCTTCCTGTTTCTCAAAACTCATCCAGATTGCGGTTGCTTTACCCACCAGATTCGCTTCCGGCACAAAGCCCCAGTAACGGCTGTCCGCGGAGTTATCGCGGTTATCGCCCATCATGAAGTACTGTCCCGGCGGTACGATCCAGGTGGCCAGCTGCTGACCTGGCTGTTTGTAATACATCCCGACCTGATCCTGCGCAATTGGCACGGTCAGGATCCGGTGCGTCACATCACCCAGCGTCTCTTTACGTTCGACCAGACGAATACCGTTCTCTTTGGTTTCATCCTTCGGCACCTGGAAGAAACCGTTGGTCGCTTCGCCGCCGTTACGACGGGCAAAGGTCTGCACAAAATCACTTGGCTCAACGTTTGAGTAGGTGATTGGCAGCGCGTTTTCACACGCGGTACCGGAGCTGCAGCCAGGCTGAACGGTCACTTCTTTGGCAACCGGATCGTAGGTGACTTTATCACCCGGCAAACCCACCGCGCGCTTGATGTAGTCAAGGCGTGGATCGTCCGGGTATTTAAACACCACAATGTCGCCACGTTTCGGATGGCCCGTTTCGATCAGCGTTTTCTGGTAGATCGGATCTTTAATGCCATAGGCAAACTTCTCGACCAGAATAAAATCACCAATCAGCAGCGTTGGCATCATGGAGCCTGACGGGATCTGGAAGGGCTCGTAAATAAACGAACGCACCACCAGCACAATCGCCAGCACCGGGAATACCGATGCCCCGGTCTCCAGCCAGCCCGGTTTCGGGCCAACTTTCTTCAGGGTTTTCGCATCAAGCCCATCACCTGTGGCTGCCTGCGCGGCAGCCTGACGTTCACGGCGTTTTGGGGCGAAAATAAACTTATCCAGACACCACAACAGACCTGTCACCAGGGTAGCGATGACCAGGATCAGGGCAAACATGTTCGCCATGCCAACTCCTTAGGGTTATTTGCCGTCTTTACCAACATGCAGAATGGCAAGGAATGCTTCCTGCGGCAGTTCGACGTTACCGACCTGCTTCATACGCTTCTTACCTTCTTTCTGCTTCTGGAGCAGCTTTTTCTTACGGCTGACGTCACCGCCATAGCATTTCGCCAGAACGTTTTTACGCAGCTGTTTCACGGTAGAGCGGGCGATAATGTGGTTGCCGATGGCCGCCTGAATCGCGATATCAAACTGCTGACGCGGGATCAGATCTTTCATCTTCTCAACCAGCTCACGGCCACGGTACGGTGCATTGTCGTTGTGGGTGATCAGGGCCAGCGCATCAACACGTTCGCCGTTGATCAGCACGTCCACACGTACCATGTTCGAAGCCTGGAAGCGTTTGAAGTTGTAATCCAGTGACGCATAGCCACGAGACGTAGACTTCAGACGGTCGAAGAAGTCGAGAACCACTTCCGCCATTGGGATTTCGTAGGTCAGCGCGACCTGGTTACCGTGGTAAACCATGTTGGTCTGAACGCCACGTTTCTCCACGCACAGCGTGATAACGTTACCCAGATATTCCTGCGGCAGCAGCATATGACACTCTGCGATTGGCTCACGCAACTCATCGATGTTGTTCAGCGGCGGCAGCTTGGACGGGCTGTCGACGTAGACAATCTCTTTGTTGGTGGTCTGCACTTCGTACACTACGGTCGGCGCGGTGGTGATCAGATCCAGATCGTATTCACGCTCCAGACGTTCCTGAATGATCTCCATGTGCAGCAGACCAAGGAAGCCGCAGCGGAAGCCGAAGCCGAGCGCCGTGGAGCTTTCTGGCTCGTAGAACAGCGAGGCATCGTTCAGGCTCAGCTTGCCGAGCGCATCACGGAAGTTCTCGTAGTCGTCAGAGCTGACCGGGAACAGGCCGGCATAAACCTGTGGTTTCACCTTTTTAAAGCCTGGCAGCGCTTTTTCTGCCGGGTTACGCGCGCCGGTCAGGGTATCGCCCACTGGCGCACCGAGAATGTCTTTAATGGCACAAACCAGCCAACCCACCTCGCCGCATTTCAGCTCGGTACGGTCAACCTGTTTTGGTGTGAAGATCCCGAGACGGTCTGCGTTATAGACCTGGCCGGTACTCATCACCTTAATTTTGTCGCCTTTACGCATGGTGCCGTTTTTAATACGCACCAGCGAGACAACGCCCAGATAGTTATCGAACCAGGAGTCGATAATCAGCGCCTGCAGTGGGGCATCCGGGTCACCTTCTGGTGGCGGAATATCACGCACCAGACGTTCCAGCACATCGGTAACGCCCACGCCGGTTTTGGCCGAGCAACGCACGGCATCGGTCGCGTCAATTCCGACGATATCTTCAATCTCTTCCGCCACGCGCTCAGGGTCAGCGGCTGGAAGGTCGATCTTGTTCAGAACCGGCACCACCTCGAGATCCATTTCCATCGCCGTGTAGCAGTTTGCCAGGGTCTGGGCTTCTACGCCCTGCCCCGCATCCACCACCAGCAGCGCGCCTTCACAGGCTGCCAGCGAGCGAGAAACTTCATAGGAGAAGTCAACGTGGCCTGGGGTGTCGATAAAGTTCAGTTGGTAGGTTTCACCATCAGCCGCCTTGTAATCGAGCGTGACGCTCTGCGCTTTAATGGTGATACCACGTTCGCGTTCCAGGTCCATGGAGTCCAGAACCTGGGCTTCCATTTCACGATCAGACAGGCCACCGCAAATCTGGATAATACGGTCAGACAGCGTCGACTTACCGTGGTCAATGTGAGCAATGATCGAAAAGTTACGTATGTTCTTCATATAGTTAAATAATTATGCCTTACGAATTCCTGGAGGCCGCTGTTCTTAGCCTGACGTTTTTCAGTGCGAAAACGCAGCATTCTACACTACATCTCCGTTACCTGGAAATGCACTTAGCGCCAGGTATAGCGTGAAGAAATGGCGTTTTCTTTTTTAAGATGTAAATGATGATAAAGCCCGATGGATCACCGGGCCTCAGAGGAGAGCGTCTCAACACGAAGTTGGTCTGGTGCCAGCCCTACGCTGAGAATAACAGGCTGCCACGCTTCGCGGGCTGCGAGCCTTGGGGAGAAACCTTTGGCAAGCCAGAAACCACCCATACCTCCCAATGCAGCGCCGCACATAGCCGCCGCATCGGTACCAAACAGCATCTGAAACACGCCGCCCATCACAAAGAGCCCCACCAGCGGGGAGAGATAAACCAGCATTGCGGAACCCAACAGGCTGCCTTCGGCAATACCCAGTTCCACCTTCTGTCCTGCCACCAGCGGTTGCTCACTTGGCACGGAAAGCGTGTGCGAGGTTTGCGGCCCGAGCTTATTTAGCACGCGGCTGCCGCAACCCGCCCGGGATGCACAACTGTTACAGGAGGCCTTTACATCACAGCTTACCAGCGCAACACCGTCCTGCCATGATACAACCGTAGCCCACTCTTTAATCATTGTGCAGCCCTGAATTTGATGCTGTCAGAAATACGCTTCGCCGTTTGCGGGGGTAATTCGCCGACGATGGTGATCTCCGCGTTGTCGCGTACCGTGGTACTGACTGTTCGACGTCCGGTACGCAGCATTTGTTCGGCACTGTTTGCCGTCGCGCGATTGATGTTCACCGAGAAGCTGAACAAGCCATCGGAGTAGAGGCGCGATTCAACCGGCGTTTCAATGGTAGGCAGTTGTCGGCGGCTGCTTGATACTTCCGTAAAGCCTTGCGGGATCCAGGAAGGAACCCAGTTGAAATTCACGGAATCTCCCACCGGAACGGAGAGCAGCGGCGGCAGGCTGGCTTTCGCCAGATTCTGCATGCTATTACCCACCTGATTATTGACGCTAAAGGAGATAACGCGGAACTGTTCCAGCGTTTCGCCATCGCGATCAAGCAGGTCTACACGCATTGGAAGCTTGGTTTCGGCATCAATCCAGACAATGTAGCTGTAACGCGTCCCGTCGCGGGCGACAACGCGGATCACTTCACACAATCTGTCAGCGATGCGCGTACGCCCTACCGAAATAAAATCGTAGTAAGGGGCAAGGCGCTTGAAGTCGGTGTAGATGAGCGATGGCAGAGAATCAACGATATAGTCGCCATTGAGGGTGAAAGGCTCCAGGCCTGGCTCGAAATAGCTGATTTCGTTACCACGCTGAACCACTTCCCGACGCGGGCCATCCATCTGTAAAAGTTGCGCGAGCGGCTGATTATCAAGACGGGCGTGGCGATAGCGTAACGACTCGACGCCCTGCTTATTGATGCTGATAAATGCCAACTCGTAATTGAGTGACTGGCTGGCCAGATTCATTTGCTGCAACAACGCCCCGGATGAAACATCAGCCGAGGCGTTGGCAGAGAAGAACAGGCTACCCGCCATCAGAGACATGGCGAACCAAAGTTGCTTCATTACTGCGATTGCGTTCCTAAAGTTTGGTTTCCTGGCACCTGCACAGCAGCCTGCTGGGTTTGTGCCTGCTCAAACTGAAGCTGTTCTGAGTGCAGACGACGCTGCAACTCATAATCCTGCAACATCGCATTAATGCGACGGCGCTGCTCCTGAACCTGCTGTTGCTGACCGCCACTGGCGGAGGCATCAGCCGGTACACCCAAACTTACCGGGCTGGCTTTGCCCATCATCGGCAGTGTATTGAACACTGGCGCTTCTGGCTGCTGATTAGTTTCAGACTGAGTATTATAGTGCTGGACGCCAACGATAACTGCAAGCGATACGCATGCCGCCACACCCATTTGGGTAAGTTGACTGGCCCACGGACGCACCTTCTGCCAGAACGGCATTTTCTGCCACTGGTGTGGTGCAGGTTGAGCTTCAGGAATCAGCGGAGTGGTCTGATGAACAGGCTCATTCTCAATAGCCGCCATCACGCGGGCTGAGATATCGAAATGGATAACCTCGCTGGTGTCACCACGAAGGGTGTCACGGATGAGATGGTAACTCTCCCAGGTCTCTTGCATTTCGGGAGAATGAGACAACTCGTTGAGCAGCTCGCTATCCAGCGTTTCACCATCCATTAAAGCGGAAAGTTTTTCTTTCTGCATGCCTAATACCTTTTCCAGTATCCCGCTATCGTCAACGCCTGATAAGCGGTTGAACTTTATTATCAATAGCTTCTCGCGCACGGAAAATTCGTGAACGTACCGTGCCGACCGGACAATCCATGATAGCGGCTATCTCTTCATAGCTCAGACCATCAAGCTCCCGTAACGTAATTGCCATGCGTAAATCTTCCGGGAGCGACTCGATCGTGCGAAAAACAATTTGTCTCAGTTCTTCTGACAACATTAAGTTCTCAGGGTTCGAAATTTCTTTCAGCGCACCGCCACTTTCGAAGTTTTCGGCGTCGATTGCGTCCACATCACTTGAAGGCGGACGACGGCCCTGAGCGACCAGATAATTCTTTGCCGTATTGACCGCAATACGGTACAGCCAGGTATAAAAAGCACTATCTCCCCGGAACGAGTCCAGCGCGCGATAGGCCTTAATAAAAGACTCTTGTACAACATCAGGCACATCACCTGACGGTACATAGCGGGAAACCAGACTCGCCACCTTATGCTGGTAGCGCACCACCAGTAGGTTAAAGGCTTTCTGATCTCCCTTCTGGACCCGTTCAACCAGGACCTGGTCCGTTAACTGCTCGCTCATCCGAGGTAATGTCTCCCCAAACCAAAATTCCACGCGTTATCGAAACGCCACTCTACAAATCCCGCACTTTTGAGCAAGCACCGAGTTGGAGTGTCTATTCTTCAATAAGTTCCGTAACGCCTTTGTTTTTGTTCATCGCGTCACAGACTGTTTATTTTCTCTCATTATAAGTCTGTTCACGATACATACCCACTTTCTGACTTCAAACATCTCTTATCCGGTCAGAAGAGTAACGCAACCCAGGCTTTATTTCACCACAAAATCTGAAGCTAACGACCTGCTTCGCAAAATATTTTCCTTCTTTTACATGCCGGAAATCCGCGCATCCGCGTTTAGTCATTGCAACTGAGAATAAAAAAAACGTGCGATATCTCGCACTGAGGTGCTATTCTGCCCAAACACTGTTTAGTAAATTAAACAAAAATCATGAACACAACACCTGAACTACATTGTGATGTACTGATCATCGGTAGCGGCGCGGCAGGACTCTCGCTGGCGCTGCGTCTGGCTGAGCATCAGAGCGTAATTGTTCTGAGTAAAGGACCGATGAGCGAAGGCTCCACATTTTATGCCCAGGGCGGAATTGCCGCCGTGTTTGATGAAACAGACAGCATTGCGTCACACGTCGAAGATACGTTGATTGCCGGAGCCGGGATCGTCGATGAACATGCTGCGGAATTTGTCGCCAGCAATGCGCGTCACTGCGTCCAGTGGCTTATTGACCAGGGTGTACTGTTTGATACTCAGGTTCAGCCAAACGGCGAAGAGAGTTACCACCTTACCCGCGAAGGCGGACACAGCCACCGCCGGATCCTGCACGCTGCAGATGCCACCGGTAAAGCGGTGGAAACCACCCTGGTCAGCAAGGCGCTCAGCCATCCTAATATTCGGGTGCTTGAGCGCAGTAATGCCGTTGACCTGATTATTTCTGACAAGATTGGCCTGCCGGGCACGCGCCGGGTGGTGGGGGCCTGGGTCTGGAATCGTAACAAAGAAAAGGTCGAAACCTGTCAGGCGAAAGCCGTGGTGCTGGCAACAGGTGGCGCCTCCAAAGTATATCAATACACCACCAACCCGGACATTGCCTCTGGTGATGGTATCGCCATGGCCTGGCGCGCCGGGTGTCGTGTTGCCAATCTTGAGTTCAACCAGTTTCATCCAACCGCACTGTTCCATCCGCAGGCGCGCAATTTCCTGCTGACGGAAGCCCTGCGCGGTGAAGGCGCGTATCTGAAACGACCGGACGGCTCACGTTTTATGCCGGACTTTGACCCGCGAGGCGAGCTTGCGCCGCGTGATATCGTCGCCCGCGCTATCGATCACGAGATGAAACGTCTTGGCGTGGATTGCATGTATCTGGATATCAGCCACAAACCGGCTGAGTTTGTCCGTCAGCATTTCCCGATGATTTATGAAAAGCTGCTCAGCCTTGGGATTGATCTGACGCGCGACCCGGTACCGATTGTGCCAGCCGCTCACTATACCTGTGGTGGCGTCATGGTTGACGATCATGGCCGTACGGATGTGGATGGTCTGTATGCCATCGGCGAGGTGAGCTATACCGGACTACATGGCGCGAACCGCATGGCATCCAACTCGTTGCTGGAGTGCCTGGTTTACGGCTGGTCCGCATCGGTGGATATAACCAAACGCATGCCGTATGCCCGCCACGCTGAGCACTTACCAGCCTGGGATGAGAGCCGCGTGGAAAACCCGGATGAGCTGGTTGTGATCCAGCATAACTGGCATGAGCTTCGGCTATTTATGTGGGACTACGTTGGCATTGTACGCACGACGAAGCGTCTTGAGCGAGCCTTACGCCGTATCACCATGCTGCAGCAGGAAATTGATGAGTATTATGCCAATTTCCGCGTTTCCAACAATCTGCTGGAGCTGCGTAACCTGGTGCAGGTTGCCGAGTTGATTGTTCGCTGCGCGATGATGCGTAAAGAGAGTCGGGGTTTACACTACACCCTGGATTATCCCGACACGCTGCCTGAATCCGGCCCGTCGGTTCTCTCCCCGCAGCGTCACATAAACAGATAAAATGCCTGGGTCAGCGCAGTGTAATCTTCGGAGTAACGCTGGTCTGGCCCACGGATAACCATCCTGTCGTTAAAACATTCCCCCTCTTTTGGCGAAAGCGCCAGCAAGACCCGGTGTGGTAACCGCCCTTCCGTATCCGAGATATCGGTACGCAGCCGTAAGTTCCAGCCCATCTCCCGTGCGATCTCAATAAAGGTATTGCCGGTGCTTTCGGGAAGTACCACGCAGAAGAACCCTTCTTCGGAAATTAAATTCGCCGCGCTGGTTAACAGGGCTTTATGATCGAGCGAACCGGTATAGCGAGCCTGTTCGCGCTCAGGCGTACCGCACTCCACGCCGGGCGCGTAGTAGGGAGGGTTACTGACGATCAAATCGTAACGCGCCGTTTGCTCTGGTGCCCAGGCCAGTACGTCCGCGCATTCAACTTTAATTCGGGTTGCCCAGGGGGATTCGAGCGCATTTTCACTCGCCTGCCCTGCTGCCTGTGCATCCAGTTCAACCGCATCAATGGTGACATGTTCATCCGTGCGCTGAGCCAGCATTAATGCCAGCAGACCACTGCCGGTGCCAATATCCAGAATGCGCTTAACCCCTGCGACAGGCGCCCACGCTCCCAGTAGAATACCGTCTGTACCGACTTTCATGGCACAGCGATCGTGAGCAACAAAAAATTGTTTAAACGTAAAACCATCGCGGCGCAATTGCGCTTTGAGTTGAGACATGTCAGAGCAACCTTCTAAGTGAAACTGGAGTAGCATAGGGGAAAGCGAAGTGGCCGAAAAGCGATATCCATACAAACAGATGAAGATTACAGCCGTAACGTCTATAATCAGCGCCCCACACAGAGGTAGAACATGACTGTAACGACTTTTTCCGAACTTGAACTCGATGAAAGCCTGCTCAATGCACTTGAGAGCAAAGGCTTTACACGCCCGACCGCCATTCAGGCAGCGGCCATTCCGCCTGCGCTTGAGGGCCGCGATGTGCTCGGTTCTGCGCCAACCGGCACGGGGAAAACAGCAGCCTACTTGCTGCCTGTGTTGCAGCACCTGCTCGATTTTCCTCGTAAAAAATCAGGCCCGCCGCGTATTTTGATCCTGACGCCTACCCGTGAACTGGCTATGCAGGTTGCCGATCACGCACGCGAGCTGGCAGCGAATACCCATCTGGATATCGCCACAATCACCGGCGGCGTTGCGTATATGAACCACGCCGAAGTGTTCAGCGAAAACCAGGATATCGTCGTTGCGACGACAGGCCGTCTGCTGCAATACATTAAAGAAGAGAACTTTGACTGCCGCGCGGTAGAAACCCTGATTCTGGACGAAGCCGACCGTATGCTGGACATGGGCTTCGCGCAGGATATCGAACACATCGCCGGCGAGACGCGCTGGCGCAACCAGACAATGCTCTTCTCTGCCACCCTCGAAGGGGACGCGATCAAAGACTTCGCAGAGCGCCTGCTGGAAGATCCGGTGGAAGTGTCGGCAACGCCTTCTACCCGTGAACGCAAGAAGATCCATCAGTGGTACTATCGCGCGGACAACCTTGAGCACAAGGTTGAATTGCTCAAGCACCTGCTGAAGCAGGAAGAGGCCACCCGCACTATCGTCTTTGTGCGTAAGCGCGAGCGTGTGCATGAGCTGGCTGAAATGCTGCGTAATGCCGGGATTAACAACTGCTATCTCGAAGGCGAGATGGCACAGATCAAACGTACCGAAGGCATTAAGCGTCTGACCGATGGCCGCGTTAACGTGCTGGTGGCAACAGATGTTGCTGCTCGCGGGATTGACATTCCGGACGTCAGCCACGTGATCAACTTCGATATGCCGCGCAGCGGTGATACCTATCTGCACCGCATCGGCCGTACCGGCCGCGCCGGGCGTAAAGGTACAGCGATCTCCCTGGTTGAAGCGCACGACCATCTGCTGCTGCAGAAAATTGGTCGCTATATCGACGAGCCGCTGAAATCCCGCGTTGTCGATGGCCTGCGCCCAACCACGCGTGCACCGAGTGAAAAAATGACGGGCAAACCGTCTAAAAAAGCACTGGCGAAACGTGCGGAGAGAAAAGAGAAAGAAAAAGAGAAGCCGCGCGTGAAGCAGCGTCATCGCGATACCAAGAATATTGGTAAACGCCGTAAGCCAAGCGGTACTGCGTCAGAAGCGAAAACTGAAGAGTAAAAAAAAGCCGGGAAATATCCCGGCTTTTTGTTCCACCCCCGTGGCTAAAAACCTTACAGGCTTTCAGTAAAGGTACGCGCGATAACGTCGCGCTGCTGTTCCGGGGTCAGAGAGTTGAAACGCACCGCGTAGCCAGACACACGAATAGTCAGCTGTGGGTATTTTTCAGGATGCTTAACCGCATCTTCCAGCGTTTCGCGACGCAGTACGTTCACGTTCAGATGCTGACCACCTTCAACACGCACTTCAGGTTTCACTTCCATTGGGATTTCGCGGTATTCAATTTCGCCCAGCTTATTAACTGGAACGATTTCATCTTCCGCAAAACCCGCTTTTGCTACCACACAGCGTGCTTCGTTTTTCTCGCTGTCCAGCAGCCAGAAAGAGTTGAGCAGATCGTCGTTTGCAGCTTTAGTAATCTGGATACCTGTAATCATGTGTTGCCTCCCTTAGGCTACATTAACTGGTGTCGACCTTTCGCGGCCAATTGGTAAAACCATTGTTTCTTGTGTGTATATATATCATTCACACCACGGCGATTTATTGATTTAAATCAACAAAATCACCAACCACACAAAGAGTGTGGTCTGGTTTTATTGTTTCAGATCAATTTTCCAGCCTTACCAATTCAAATCAATTTGTAATTTTTCAACCATAATTTAAGGAGTTAGGGCTAATTTCCGCATGGAATTTTGCACCGCAGGATTTAGCGGTTAAGCTAGGCGCAGAATGAGATTCGCAGGAGAGCGAGATGACGACACCGCTGACATGGCACGATGTGCTGGCAGAAGAGAAACAGCAGCCCTATTTTATCAACACTCTCAGTACCGTTGCGGCAGAGCGGCAGTCTGGCCAGACGATTTATCCGCCCCAGAAAGACGTATTTAACGCGTTTCGCTATACCGGACTGAGCGATGTCAAAGTCGTGATCCTGGGTCAGGATCCTTACCACGGCCCTGGTCAGGCTCATGGACTGGCCTTCTCTGTGCGCCCGGGCGTGGCTATCCCCCCTTCTCTGCTGAACATGTATAAAGAGCTTGAAGGAACGATCCCGGGTTTTACCCGGCCCAATCATGGTTACCTGGAAAGCTGGGCGCGCCAGGGCGTGCTGTTACTGAATACTGTCTTAACCGTACGAGCAGGTCAGGCGCACTCTCACGCCAGCCTTGGATGGGAAACCTTCACCGATAAAGTGATTAGTCTGATTAATGAACATCGCGAAGGAGTGGTGTTTTTACTGTGGGGATCGCATGCGCAGAAGAAAGGGGCGATTATCGACCGTCAGCGTCATCACGTGTTGAAAGCACCACACCCGTCTCCGCTGTCAGCCCATCGTGGTTTCTTTGGCTGTAATCATTTTGTTCTGGCGAATGAGTGGCTGGAAAAACGTGGCGAAACGCCGATTGACTGGATGCCCGTGTTACCGGCAGAAAGCGAATAGGAAATGAATGTGCCGGGCTGGCCCGGCACATAAAAAGCTTATGCTTTGTTCTGACGCCACCACTCCGCCAGCAGTACGCCGGTCGCGACGGAAACGTTCAGACTTTCCACATTGCCCGTCCCGTCAATAGAGACGCTCAGATCCGCACTCGAGAGTGCCGCGTCTGACAGACCATCACGTTCCTGACCTAACACCAGCACCATCTTGCGCGGCAGCGTCGCTTTAAACAGCGGCGTACCGGCATGGCTGGAGGTCGTCACAATGGAATAGCCCGCTTTACGGAACTGCTCGATGGCATCCAGAACGCTGTCGCCGGTGATCGGCTGAACGTGCTCGGCACCGCCTTCCGCAGTACGGATCGCAGCACCGGATTCCAGCAGCGCAGCATCCTGCAGCAGTACCCCTTTAACGCCGAAGTGCGCGCAGCTGCGCATCATCGCACCCAGGTTATGCGGGTTACCCACATCTTCCAGCGCCAGCACGCAGTCATCGGCACCGGCCTGGCTGACCCACTGTTGCACCGTTGTGCCGTTGCGTTTTTTGATCAGGAAGCAGACACCACCGTGGTGTTCGGTGCCTGACGCTTTCGTCAACTCGGCATCATCAACCACATGATAGGCTTTACGGTTTGCCGCCATCCAGCGCAGGGCTTCTTTGAAGCGGGGGGTGACGCTCTGGATAAACCATGCACGAACGATACACTCAGGGCGGCTCTGGAACAGAGCCTGACAGGCGTTTTCGCCATACACGCGTGTCTCTTCCGCACGCTGACGGCGCAGCACTTCCGGATCGATAAAGCTTTTACCGCTGATGCCGCCGTGATCGGCTTTTTCAGGCGTCTCTTCGCCAGGCGCGCGGGACACGGTACGCCATGGTGACGAACCCTCACGTGCAAAATCATCGCGTTTGCGATCGTCACGCTTGCGGTCATCACGTTTGCGGTCATCACCGCGGTTGTTTCTGTCATCGCGGGCGGGGCGACGGCCACCGTCTGCACGAGAGGACGCCGGACGCCCGCCACCTTTTCCGGTACGCGGATTTTGGGTGCGTTTATCAGAGTCATCATCACTGCGGACATACATCACTTTGACCTTGCCGCTTTTATTTTTCATTTCGTCGTTCATGCTTTTCTCCACCAGCGCTGCGCGAAGCGCGCAGATTACCCGATGTGCAAGCGCATAGCCATAATTTCGTACAAAAGCCTGTGACTATTGTTCTCATTGAATAAAACGCATTGTCGTTTCAAACAGGCTCATTGATAATATGTAACATATTAGAAACATTATCGGCATACTGCCGCTGTCCCATGGTTCTATCAGAGGTTAGTTATGAATACCGTATGTGCCAACTGTCAGGCTCTTAACCGCATTCCGGACGATCGGATCGAGGATGGTGCGAAATGCGGGCGTTGTGGCCATGAGTTGTTTGATGGCGATGTGATTAACGCTACAGGTGCTACGCTGGACAAACTCCTCAAGGACGATCTCCCGGTGGTTGTTGATTTCTGGGCACCATGGTGTGGCCCGTGCCGTAACTTCGCACCAATCTTTGAAGATGTCGCCGAAGAACGCAGCGGGAAGATGCGTTTTGTGAAGGTGAATACGGAGGCAGAACGCGAGCTCAGCGCCCGTTTTCGTATTCGTAGCATTCCGACCATCATGATTTTCAAAAATGGTGAAGTCATCGACATGCTCAACGGCGCGGTACCCAAAGCGCCGTTCGAGAGCTGGTTGAACGAGTCGCTGTAACATTCACGGGGCACATCTTGTGCCCCGTTCCCGCCTCTGCGAAAATGGGGTTTTTCCTGCCCTTTCGCCCATGACTGATAACGCTGTACTTCAATTACGCGCCGAACGCCTTGCCCGCGCGACTCGCCCTTTTCTCGCTCGTGGCAACCGCATCCGTCGCTGCCAGCGCTGCCTGCTGCCGTTAAAAGTGTGCCTGTGCGACACGCTGGTACCGGCCACGGCGGAAAGCCGTTTTTGCCTGGTCATGTTTGATACCGAACCGATGAAACCCAGCAATACGGGTCGTCTGATCGCCGATATTCTGCCTGATACGGCCGCGTTTCAGTGGTCGCGAACGGAGCCTCCTCAGGCCCTGCTCGACTTAGTGGCAAGCCCGGACTATCAGCCGATGGTCGTTTTCCCCGCCTCCTATGCAGGCGCCGACCGTCAGGTATTGTCAGCCCCGCCATCCGGAAAACCACCGCTGTTTATTATGCTGGATGGCACCTGGACGGAAGCGCGAAAAATGTTCCGTAAAAGTCCTTACCTTGACGCGCTGCCGATCATTTCTGTTGACCTCTCTCGCGTATCGGCCTACCGCTTACGTGAAGCCCATGCTGACGGACAATACTGCACCGCCGAAGTGGCGATCGCACTGCTGGATTTAGCGGGTGATACCGAGGCGGCTGGCGCGCTGGGCAGCCATTTCTCCCGTTTTCGCGAACGCTATCTGGCGGGAAAAACCGTTCATAAGGGCAGTGTCACAGCAACCGGGACAGAAAACGTTTAAAATCATCAGGTCGCTTGCATTCACAGGAGGCCTGCATGAGCCAGCGAGGGTTAGAAGCGCTACTACGTCCTAAATCCATAGCCGTTATCGGCGCATCAATGAAACCGGATCGCGCTGGCTATCTGATGATGCGCAACCTGCTGGCCGGCGGATTTAATGGCCCCGTTATGCCCGTTACACCGGCCTATAAGGCCGTTCAGGGGGTGCTTGCGTGGCCTGATGTGCAGAGCCTGCCTTTCGTACCCGATCTGGCCGTACTCTGTACAAATGCGAAACGTAACCCGGAATTGCTGGAATCGCTCGGCAAGAAAGGATGTAAGACCTGCATTATCCTCTCATCTCCTCCTGAACAGCAGCCCGAGCTTCTGGCGTGTGCCAGCCGCTATCAAATGCGTATTCTCGGGCCGAACAGTCTGGGATTACTCGCCCCCTGGCAAGGACTGAACGCCAGCTTTTCTCCAGTGCCGATCCGTAAAGGCAAACTTGCTTTTATTTCGCAGTCGGCTGCGGTATCCAACACAATCCTTGACTGGGCGCAGCAGCGTGAGATGGGGTTCTCCTACTTCATCGCCCTGGGTGACAGCCTGGATATCGACGTGGATGAACTGCTGGATTTTCTGGCGCGTGACAGCAAAACCAGTGCGATCCTGCTTTATCTTGAACACCTCAGCGACGCCCGTCGTTTTGTGTCGGCATCGCGCAGCGCGTCACGTAATAAACCCATCCTGGTCATCAAAAGCGGACGCAGCCCTGCAGCACAAAGCCTGCTGCATTCCCATTCCGGGATGGATCCCGCCTGGGATGCGGCTATCCAGCGCGCGGGTTTACTGCGGGTACAGGACACGCACGAACTTTTTTCCGCCGTCGAGACGTTGAGTCATATGCGTCCGTTGCGCGGAGAGAAATTAATGATCGTCAGTAACGGTGCAGCTCCGGCGGCGCTGGCGCTGGACGAACTGTGGTTACGTAATGGCAAGCTGGCCACGCTCGGTGAAGAGACGCTTCAGCGCCTGAGAGAGGCTTTACCCATCAGCGTTGCCCCCGGGAACCCCCTTGATTTACGCGATGATGCCAGTAGCGATCGCTATATCAAAGCCATCTCTATTTTGCTGGATAGTCAGGATTTCGATGCGCTGATGATTATCCATTCCCCCAGCGCGGTCGCTCCTGGCAGTGAGAGCGCGCGAGCCCTCATTGAAGCAGTGCGTAACCATCCGCGTGGTAAATACGTCACTCTGCTCACCAACTGGTGCGGTGAGTTCTCCTCTCAGGAGGCGCGGCGACTGTTCAGCGAAGCGGGGTTGCCAACGTACCGCACCCCGGAAGGGACTATTACCGCCTTTATGCATATGGTGGAGTACCGTCGTAACCAGAAACAGTTGCGTGAAACCCCAGCATTGCCCGGCAATCTGACGGCAAATTCCGTCGACGTTCACCGGCTGTTGCAGCAGGCTATCGATGAAGGTGCGACATCGCTGGACACTCACGAAGTGCAACCCATTCTTGGTAGCTATGGGATGCAGACGCTGCCCACCTGGATCGCCAGCGACAGCGCGGAAGCAGTACATATTGCCGAACAGATAGGCTATCCAGTCGCCCTTAAGCTTCGCTCACCGGATATTCCCCACAAGTCCGATGTGCAGGGGGTAATGCTGTATCTTCGAACCGCGGCTGAAGTTCAGCAAGCGGCAGATGCTATTTTCGACCGCGTAAAAATGGCCTGGCCTCAGGCCAGGATCCACGGACTGCTGGTGCAAAGCATGGCGAACCGCGCGGGCGCACAGGAACTGCGGGTGGTTGTTGAGCACGATCCGGTTTTTGGCCCGCTCATCATGCTGGGAGAAGGTGGCGTGGAATGGCGCCCTGAAGAACAAGCCGTGGTGGCTTTACCGCCGTTGAACATGAACCTTGCTCGCTATCTGATTATTCAGGCCATCAAAAGCAAAAAAATCCGTGGCCGGAGCGCCCTGCGTCCGCTCGACATTGCGGGGTTAAGCCAGTTCCTGGTGCAGGTCTCAAACCTGATAGTCGATTGCGCGGAGATACAGCGGCTGGACATTCATCCTCTGCTCGCCTCCGGCAATGAGTTCACGGCGCTGGACGTCACGCTGGATATCGCACCATTCGAAGGCGACAGAGAGAGCCGTCTGGCAATCCGTCCTTATCCTCTGCAACTGGAAGAGTGGGTGGAGATGAAGAACGGTGAGCGTTCGCTGTTTCGCCCCATTTTGCCGGAAGACGAACCCCAATTGCGGACGTTTATCTCTCAGGTCACGAAAGAGGATCTTTACTATCGCTACTTCAGCGAAATCAACGAATTTACCCATGATGATTTAGCCAATATGACCCAGATCGACTACGATCGAGAAATGGCCTTTGTCGCCGTTCGTCGTTCCGAAAACGGTGATGAGATCCTTGGCGTGACGCGTGCTATTTCAGATCCGGATAACGTCGATGCGGAGTTTGCCGTACTGGTGCGCTCCGATCTTAAAGGCCTGGGCCTTGGGCGGCGGCTACTGGAAAAACTCATCAGTTATACGCGCGATCACGGATTGTTACGCCTGAATGGCATTACTATGCCAAACAATCGCGGTATGGTGACCCTGGCGCGAAAACTCGGTTTTGACGTTGATATTCAGCTGGACGAGGGGATTGTTGCCCTCTCCCTCACTCTGAAATCGCCGGATAAACCCGAGTAAGCTACTGGAAATGTTACCCACTTTGGACGGGACTGGTGGTATCATTGTCCGCTTATGTTGTTTGCATGGTACAGACAACCCTTCAATGAACAGAGAAGAAACGCACTGTGATGTTGTCAAAATTTAAGCGTAATAAACATCAACAACACCTTGCTCAACTACCGAAGATTTCTCAGTCAGTTGATGATGTAGAGTTCTTTTACGCTCCCGCTCATTTTCGGGAGACGCTTCTGGAAAAGATTGCCAGCGCCACGCGACGCATTTGCATTGTGGCACTCTATCTTGAACAAGATGAAGGTGGCCGCGCGATCCTGAATGCGCTCTACGAAGCCAAGCGTCAGCGTCCTGAACTGGATGTTCGCGTGCTGGTTGACTGGCACCGCGCTCAGCGTGGCCGTATTGGCGCTGCTGCTTCAAATACAAACGCAGACTGGTATTGCCGCACGGCGCAGGAAAATCCTGGCGTTGATGTCCCTGTTTACGGGGTGCCGGTGAATACCCGTGAAGCGCTTGGCGTACTCCATTTCAAAGGGTTCATCATCGATGACAGCGTGCTTTATAGTGGCGCGAGTCTGAATGATGTTTACCTTCATCAGCTCGATAAGTATCGCTACGACCGCTACCATCTGATCCGTAATTCGCAGATGGCCGACATCATGTTTAACTGGGTGGATAAGCATCTGGTACATGGCCGTGGTGTGAATCGCCTTGACGATCCTCATCGCCCGAAAAGCCCGGAAATCAAAAACGACGTTCGCGCGTTCCGCCAGGAGCTGCGCGATGCGGTTTATCATTTCCAGGGCGATGCAAACAACGAAGAGCTGTCCGTTACACCTCTGGTGGGCTTAGGAAAATCCAGCCTGCTGAACAAAACGATTTTCCATCTGATGCCGTGCGCGGAGCAGAAGCTCACTATCTGTACGCCGTACTTTAACCTTCCCGCCGTGCTGGTGCGCAATATCATTCAGCTGCTGCGCGACGGTAAAAAAGTGGAAATTATTGTCGGTGATAAAACGGCTAATGACTTTTTCATTCCTGAAGATCAACCCTTCAAAATCATCGGCGCCCTGCCCTACCTTTATGAGATTAACCTGCGTCGTTTCCTCAGTCGCTTACAGTATTACGTAAACACCGACCAGCTGGTGGTGCGTCTCTGGAAAGATGAAGATAACAGCTATCATCTCAAAGGAATGTGGGTTGATGATGAATGGATGCTGCTGACCGGCAACAACCTGAACCCTCGTGCCTGGCGTCTGGATCTGGAAAACGCAATTCTGATCCACGATCCACAACATGAGCTGGCCGCGCAACGTGAACGTGAACTGGAACTTATTCGTACACATACGACGGTTGTTCGTCATTACCGCGAGCTACAGAGCATTGCCGATTATCCGGTGAAGGTTCGTAAGCTTATTCGCCGTTTGCGTCGCATCCGTATCGATCGTCTTATCAGCCGTATTCTGTAATATCCAGGCCCTGCCACCCGCAGGGCTTTTTTATGGAGCTGTTGATGCGTCTTCCTCTGTTAGTCACGACCCTCTGTTTAACCGGCTGTAGTCATATGGCGAACGATAGTTGGTCCGGCCAGGATAAAGCGCAACACTTCCTCGCATCCGCGATGTTGTCCGCTGCCGGTAATGAGTACGCCCAGCACCAGGGATATAGCCGGGATCGTAGTGCGGCAATCGGCCTGATGTTCTCAGTCAGTCTTGGGGCATCGAAAGAATTATGGGATAGCCGCCCCTCAGGGAGCGGCTGGAGCTGGAAAGATTTTGCCTGGGATGTTGCCGGTGCCACGACCGGCTATGCCGTGTGGCAGATGGCGCATTATTAAAGACGAATACCTTTCCCTTTGCGATGCAGCATCAGGGATACGATAAAGGCCAGCGCCCCCATGATCGTCACATACCAGAAGAATGTCGTTTCGCTTCCCCATGATTTCAGGGACAGCGCAACGTACTCAGCCGAACCACCAAACAGGGCATTGGCGACCGCATAAGAAAGCCCTACTCCCAAAGCACGCACCTGTGCCGGAAACATCTCGGCCTTGAGTATTCCGCTGATCGAGGTGTAGAAACTCACAATCACCATCGCCAGCATCACCAGTGCAAATGCGGCATAAGGTGATGAGACATGTTGAAGCGCGGTTAAAATGGGGACGGTACATAAGGCGGACATGCCACCAAAAATCAACATCGATGTGCGACGGCCGATCTTATCTGAGAGCGCACCAATTAGCGGCTGTATCAGCATAAAGACGAACAGCGCGGCGGTCATGATGACGCTGGCGACGTTGGCGTGCATTCCCGTAGTATTCACCAGATACTTTTGCATGTAGGTGGTAAAAGTATAAAAACTGAGTGAACCACCGGCGGTGAAACCGAGAACCATCAGGAAAGCTTTGCGGTTTCGCCACAGTCCTTTAAACGATCCCGCTTCCTTCAGCGCCCTGACCTCTTTTTGCGAGGTTTCGTCTAACTGACGGCGCAGCCAAAGCGCCACGATCGCCAGTGCAGCCCCCATCGCGAAAGGAATTCGCCATCCCCATTCATGAAGCTGGCTGTCTGTGAGGATCTGCTGCAGGATCACGACAACCAGAATGGCCAGCAGTTGACCGCCGATGAGCGTGACATACTGGAAAGAGGCGTAAAAACCCTTCCGACCTTCAAGTGCAATTTCACTCATGTACGTGGCGCTGGTGCCGTACTCTCCCCCAACGGAGAGTCCCTGGAATAAACGAGCCAGCAATAAAAGGGCGGGCGCCCAGGTTCCGATAGCGTCATACCCCGGCAGACAGGCGATGATAAGGGAACCAAAACACATCATGCAGACCGAGATCAGCATGGAGGTTTTACGCCCGCGACGGTCTGCGATACGGCCAAATAACCAGCCACCAATCGGCCGCATTAAGAATCCTGCTGCAAATACACCTGCCGTTTGCAGTAGCTGCGTTGTGGTGTTTCCTGACGGGAAGAAAATATGTGCGAAGTAAAGTGAACAGAATGAGTAGACGTAAAAGTCGAACCATTCAACCAGGTTACCGGATGAGGCACTAACAATTGCCCATACCCTTCTTCGGGTATCACTGGCAACCAGCGTCCCGTTCGATGTAATGCTTTCGGTCATTATGATTATACTCCTGCCATAAACAACGGCATGCTGAGCTCTGAAGGAACTCAATACCTTGTAAATTAAATGTTATTATTTTGTTATAAATAACATTGCGAGGGAGATCACAAATTTCGTTAGCAAGGTAAGTTCCGGAGAAAGCCCAGGAGGGGAATGGTGCGGTCTGATGCCCTCTCCCGCAGGGTGAGGGAGAAAACAAAAGCAAAAAACCCCGCACCTTACGGTACGGGGTTCTTCTTATTTGATGCCTGGCAGTTCCCTACTCTCACATGGGGAGACCCCACACTA